>NZ_CAWORF010000017.1:0-551913 GCF_963883545.1 Escherichia sp. E4702
TCTGAATACCAATGGATTCCGGATCGGTCACGGTCATGGTGCCGTTGTTGTCCACCGTCGCACTGTCGCCGGTGATATCAATCCCGTGACCGCCGCCACTGACGTCCAGATCGCCGTCCTGGATAACTTTCCCGTTATTGCCGTTGATTTCCGTACCGGTGGAATCCTTGCCATCAACGGTGGTTTTACCGTTGTTGTTGGCGGTGGCGTCGTCACCGTTAATCTGCGAGCCGGTGCCGCCGTTGCTGATGGTGCTGTCGCCTTCGTTATTAACGACAGCCTTGTCGCCGTCAATCTGAATACCGATGGATTCCGGATCGGTCACGGTCATGGTGCCGTTGTTGTCCACCGTCGCACTGTCGCCGGTGATATCAATCCCGTGTGCCCCGCCGCTGACGTCCAGATCGCCGTCCTGGATAACGGTTCCGTTATTGCCATTGATCTCTGTGCCAGTGGAGTCGGTACCATCAACGACCGTTTTACCACTGTTATTCGCCGTGGCGTCGTCACCGTTAATCTGTGTGCCGGTGCCACCGTTGGTGATGGTGCTGTCGCCTTCGTTATTAACAACCGCCTGGTCGCCGTCAATCTGAATACCGATGGATTCCGGATCGGTCACGGTCATGGTGCCGTTGTTATCCACCGTCGCGCTGTCGCCGGTGATATCAATCCCGTGTGCCCCGCCGCTAACATCCAGATCGCCGTCCTGGATAACGGTTCCGTTATTGCCGTTGATTTCCGTGCCAGTGGCATCTTTACCGTCAACGGTGGTTGTACCGTTGTTGTTGGCGGTGGCGTCGTCACCGTTAATCTGTGTGCCGGTGCTGCCGTTGGTGATGGTGCTGTCGCCTTCGTTATTGACAACCGCCTGGTCGCCGTCAATCTGGATACCGATGGACTCCGGATCGGTAACGGTCATGGTGCCTTTGTTATCTACCGTCGCACTGTCGCCGGTGATATCAATGCCGTGACCGCCGCCGCTGACATCCAGATCGCCGTCCTGAACAACTTTCCCGTTATTACCGTTGATTTCCGTACCGCTGGAGTCTTTACCGTCAACGGTGGTTTTGCCGTTGTTATTTACTGTGGCATTATCACCCGTAATAATGAGTTCACCATTGTGATTATATTGCCACGTTATTGCGCCATCTGCGCTCACCCCTTCAAGGGCTACGGTATTATTTGCTTCATCAATCTGCCAAAGATCAATCGTTGCCTTACGCCCATTGCTATCTTGCAGAGAAATAGTCCCATCGGCATTCTCGCTATAAGTAAAAACGGTATCGCGAATCGTTAACGTTTTTGCTGTTTTATCGAAGATAACGTCATTATTAAACGAAATGGGTTTGGGGGGCTGCGGGGGATCATCTTGACCATCGTCCGGGATTATATCATCTCCGCCAGGCGTTGGGGGTACTGGAGTATCGCCTGAATCATCATCGGGTGGTGTCGGCGGTACAGGGGCATTGTTGCCATGATGATGATTACCATCGTCGTTTAGTTCGACGACCGCCAGCGCGGTGATTAACGCAAAGGCACCAGAGGCAACCCACGGCATAAGGTTTTGTTGTACTTGTGGAGAACATTCGGGAGGGATTTGCTTTAACGCTTCCGGAGTCAGCTTGTCAGGGGCTGCCGGACAAGTCACATTGGTATTTTTCTTTTCGCCTGTGGCCGTTTCTGTCTCTGTAATATCAGCCGCCCAGCCCTGACCACTCAGAGCTAATGCAATACAGGCTGATAATAGGGTTTTCCTTTGCATAATAAATCCTTCTGACAAATATAAAGAATGCCAGAATTCATAAAGATCATTGAAATCAACAACCCTTACAAATATCTGACCATAAAATATTCAAAAAATATATGAGAGGCATTCTATATTGTCAGCGGAAGATTATTCAACCTATTTCATCGACATCACCTAAATATAGATATCATGAATACATTGACAACATAAAAATAATATTTATGTATGATTAAAAATCATCGCAATGGCAATAATAATCTCGAGATCAAATTCATGCGGAGAATATTATTAATATTTAATATTTATTTAAATTATTTATTTGATAAGAAGCAATTCACTATAGTTGCGAACGCATCTCTTTTAAGACATTCATCTTTTTCTCAGGAATGTCGGTGTAATCGATGTTCTCCTTTGCAGCGACACAGTGCACTATGATCTTGTGAACTAATACCCTATTTTTCACCGACTACTACCAAATGGTGTTTGAACTACCGTTGCATGTTATTTCCGTATCCACATACCATTTATGCCCTGCACGTATTCACCGGGTTTTGCCTTTTCCACCAGCTTCGCCCCTGCCAGATTTGCCACTTCCTCCAATGGGATATTATGGCTTTCAGCGAGCTTCTGATAACTCTCTTTCCGTGCCTGGTTGATATTTGCTACCAGCTCGCGTGTTTCCGGATCAGGGCTTATAGCCGCAAGGTAGCCATTATGCCTTTCACCTACCCGCCCCTGACTTCTGGCTTCATTCAGGGTTAATGCCATCGCACTACTGCTCACCAGGCCAATAATCCATACCGCTATGAGTAATGTTCTTTTCATCATTACCTCAAAAAAGATCGCTACGGGTTTTGAGCAAATCTTCAACATCTTTGTCCGCCTTGATGATGATCTCGTGCTCAATTTTAACGTTCATATTAATGGTGATTGGCTCTTTCGGTGCAGCCACTTCAATGCGCGGCGTACAGCCAACCAACATAAAAGAGGACGCGAACGCGGCTATCACTATTTTCATTGTTTTTCCTCACACTCTTTTCCTGATGGGCAGCCAGTTTCCGGGAGTCGGGCATTCTGTTCCAGCCATGCCTGGAGATTATCGCCAAAGCGTAAACTGCGCCACAGCGTGAAAATATTCTCTTCATGGCTGTAATTGAGATTTACCGTACCGGTTTTACCATCGACGTGACTATTACCACTGATCGTCGCCTGCATGGTTAACACGCCGAGATTATCTAAATTAATTTTTGTCGATGAACGACTAATTTCCATATAGCGCAACCAGTTGATGGCAGTTCCTGCGGTCATATTGTCTTTTGCCACTGCATCGGCGGTGTCTTTATTCAGGCGCAAAGTCATGGGACCTGCGTTTGCCAGCCAGCCATCTTTCACAATCCATTTTTCATTGTTAAGCCATAGCGGCAATGCACCACTAAATGCCCCTGACATCGCGAATTGCTTCGGATTGACGGCGCTAACCAGTTCACTGGAAGAGAGATTATTCAGTCGCAACAGCGCCGGATCGTGTTGCGGCATACGTAATTGTTTCATCAGCACGTTACCGCCCAAAACATCAACACTCACATCGGTCAGTAACAAGGGTTCGTCTTCGGTCCACGGATAACGGCCCTGAAGATCGGCAGTGATATTTTTTGCCGTCACCAGGTTAACCACCTCAGCAATACGTAATGACACAGGCCGCCGCGTTCCCAGGTGCCACGCACCGTCGGCAAAACGAAATGGCAAAACAAAGTCGACACCGTTGACCTGGTTGTCTGGCATCCACGCGCTGCCACCTTTCAACACGCCATGCCCACCCGCACGGAAGCCCTGCTCAGGCGCAGCAGAAAATGCCACCTGGGCATACAACTCGCCATCACGTAAATTCATCTTCCAGTCTGGTGGCACCAGCGGCTGGAATACGGTCAGTGATTGTTTTGGCCACCAGGCGTTGCCGCGCAGGCGAATACCGTCCCAGCGACCATTCACCCGTACCGGACCAATCTCACCAGCATGTAAATCCCCTTTGAAGAGGAAATACGTCGGATCGCGTCCATCGACACTAAATTTTAACGTTGATGGCGGTAACACACTGCCGCCCGTGAAAAGTGTTTGTCCTGCATCCAGCGAAAGCGCGCCACTAAAAGACGGATTCTGGGCGTCGCGCACCCAGACAACGGGTTTATCAAGAATTAAGCGCGGTGTTTCCACTGTCATCGTGCCATATTGCAACTGATCGAACCCGGTTGAGAGATCGGTCAGCGTAATCGTGCTGTCCTGCCACTCACCTTTTCCTGCAACATCCCAGGTGGCGTGCATTGGGGTAAAACTGCCCTTGCCCCAGTAACGCCACTGCCAGCGGCCTGCGTCAGGGAGAAAATCATTCGCCAGCCCATCCATATGCAGCACAAAGTCGCCCAATTCATTTTCATGAGCCTGCAAAATGGCCTGCAAGCGACCGTCCACACCACGTTGTGTCACTTTAACACCTGCTAACGGCCAGCGGATTTCGTCAATGTCCAGCGAATCGATGACTCTCCCTTTAGAGCGTAATAATGCGCCCGGTTCAAAGGCCAGCGTTGGGTCAGCCAGACTTCCACTTAAGTGAGCAGGTAAGCGAGCATATAAAATGAGATCTGCCTGTTTCGCTTCACCGGTCAGTTGCAGCGGCATCTGACTGTTATCCATGCTTAATTTTCCTGGGCCGAAATTAAGCACCGCGTTACCCTTACCCGCTTGCCCCTGGGTCAGCACACTCAGTCGACCACTAACCAACGCGTTCTCAAGCCCTGCCTGCCAGTTGTCGACTTTGATACCCAGCCGCCCACTCAGGGGAAAACCTTCATACGGCCAGCTCCAGCGACCATCGCTAACGGTCAACTGTTGACGGGTAATTTCCCACGGCAAATCGAGCAACGGATCGCCGTTATCTCGAGCCATTACAATCAATTGCCCACTATTTTCCTGCCACTCCAGCTCGGCATCCACCAGTGACGGCTCCTGCGGCAGGTTCAACGTTGCTGTAGCATGACCACTTACCGGAAGCCCATCCGGCACAAGCGGCATGGTAAATTCGCCCACCAGTTTTACTGGAGGCTGATTTGCAAAGGCGGCAACATCCAGTTCACTGACCGTGAGTTGCTGCCCTTTAAGTTGGCCTTGAAATTTAACTTTTTCGCCCTGATAACGGAGTTGCTGGATATCGGAGGTCAACGATAGAGAGAGTTTTCCCTGCCATTCCTGCCAGGGTGAAAAAATCAGTTTATCAATATTGATCCAGGTGTTAGGCAGCATGGATTGCCACTGCGCAAGAGTTTTCGGCGCGGCTGGCGAGGGTTCTTCCTGTGGCAATTTCGCCAGGCAAGTGGAGTCAAGTTCTACTGTACCGACGTTCAATAACCAGCGGCTGGGATGCGAAAGGCTGGCATCGGTGATATGTGCCAACTGGCAATCCGCCACCAAATAACGAAGATCGGGAATAATTAAACCTTTACGCGTAATGCGTGGGCTTTCATCCAATGCAATGCGTGTACCGAGCGGTAGCCAGATACCCGCCAGCGTGGGAACCCACAGCCCGAGCGTCATCAGCAGCGTCAACGGCACAAGAATAATCAGCAATAGCAGCGCGAGAACGGCTTTATATTTACCCAACATGGGTAGTTAATATCCTGATTTAGCGAAAAATTAAGCAGTCAATACAGGTATTGTGGCATGTTTAACCGTTCAGTTGAAGGTTGCGCCTACACTAAGCATAGATGTTCCTGGAATTTTCAATATCGCCATAACTTTCAATTAAATTTTAAATTTTGTAAAATATTTTTAGTAGCTTAAATGTGATTCAACATCACTGGAGAAAGTCTTATGAAACTCGCCGTATATAGCACAAAACAGTACGACAAAAAGTACCTGCAACAGGTGAACGAGTCCTTTGGCTTTGAGCTGGAATTTTTTGACTTTCTGCTGACGGAAAAAACGGCAAAAACCGCCAATGGTTGCGAAGCAGTATGTATTTTCGTAAACGACGACGGCAGCCGTCCGGTGCTGGAAGAGCTGAAAAAGCACGGCGTTAAGTATATCGCCCTGCGCTGTGCCGGTTTCAATAACGTCGACCTCGATGCGGCAAAAGAACTGGGGTTTAAAGTGGTGCGTGTCCCGGCTTACGATCCGGAAGCCGTCGCTGAACATGCGATTGGTATGATGATGACGCTGAACCGTCGTATTCACCGCGCGTATCAGCGTACCCGTGACGCCAACTTCTCTCTGGAGGGGCTTACTGGTTTTACTATGTACGGTAAAACGGCGGGGGTGATTGGCACCGGTAAAATCGGTGTGGCAATGCTGCGTATACTGAAAGGTTTTGGTATGCGTCTGTTGGCATTCGATCCGTATCCAAGTGCGGCGGCGCTGGAACTCGGCGTGGAATATGTCGATCTGCCGACCTTGTTCTCTGAATCAGACGTTATCTCCCTGCACTGCCCGCTGACGCCGGAGAACTACCACCTGCTGAATGAGGCGGCGTTCGATCAGATGAAAAATGGTGTAATGATCATCAACACCAGCCGTGGTGCGCTGATTGATTCACAAGCCGCGATTGAAGCACTGAAAAACCAGAAAATTGGCTCGCTGGGAATGGACGTGTATGAGAATGAACGCGATCTGTTCTTTGAAGATAAATCCAACGATGTGATTCAGGATGATGTTTTCCGTCGTCTGTCAGCCTGCCATAACGTACTGTTCACCGGACACCAGGCATTCCTGACGGCAGAAGCCCTGACCAGTATTTCCCAGACAACGCTGCAAAATTTGAGCAATCTGGAAAAAGGCGAACCCTGCCCGAACGAACTGGTTTAATCTCACCGCTCCCCTGTCATACAGGGGAGCTTATTCAGATAATCCTCAAAGATATTTGATCTTCTATTCTTAAAATATGTTTTAAGGACGGATAAGACGCAATCAGCGTTGTATTCGGCAAACAGCACCAAATTTATACCTTAAGTAGAGAACTAAAATGAAGAAAGTTGCCGCGCTAGTCGCGCTAAGCCTGCTGATGGCGGGATGTGTAAGTAATGACAAAATTGCTGTAACGCCAGAACAGTTACAGCATCACCGTTTCGTACTGGAAAGTGTAAATGGTCAACCTGTTGCCAGCGAGAAAAACCCGCCAGAAATCAGCTTTGGTGAAAAGATGATGATTTCTGGCAACATGTGCAACCGCTTTAGCGGCGAAGGTAAACTTTCGGACGGCGAACTAAAAGTTAAAGGACTGGCAATGACTCGTATGATGTGTGCCAATCCACAGCTTAACGAACTCGATAACACCATCCGCGAAATGCTGAAAGAAGGTGCGCAAGTGGATCTGACCGCGAATCAGTTAACGCTGGCGACCGCAAAACAGACATTAACGTATAAGCTGGCGGATTTAATGAATTAATAACTGCCACAACTTCCGGCGGCAAGCGACTGTTCGCTACAGCGTTTGCCGTTAGGCAATGCACACATCCCGATCGCTGTACCATCCAGTTGACGGGCAACGGAAAGCGAACCGCCAATCATTGCACAATTTGCCTCTCCACTACTCGACATTGACGCTTTTAAACCTGGGGCCACATGCGCCGCGGTCGCCTGCTGAACAGGTTCACTACTACACGCCGACAACAATAAAACGGCAGCCCCTACGCACAACATTACTCGCATCTTTACTTCCTCAAATCTTTAAGTCCAACGAAACCGCCGTAATAATAGGCAGCTCAGGCGGCTACGTCGAGAACTGTATGTGAATTGCAACGTTTTTTTACTATTTTGTGGCTATTTTTTTGCCCGGGAGTTGATCAAAACATTCATTACGCTGATATAGAGAACACAAAAGCGAAAATGCAGCAGAAAGCCATTTGCTAAAATTAAAAGATTACTACTGGGCGCGCAGCTTTTTCGTGCGCCCCTCATTTGCGCAATGTAAGGGTGTCGTATGATCACAATTGACGGAAATGGCGCGGTAGCTTCGGTGGCATTTCGCACCAGTGAAGTTATCGCCATTTACCCTATTACCCCGAGTTCCACGATGGCTGAACAGGCTGATGCCTGGGCCGGAAACGGCCTGAAGAACGTATGGGGAGATACACCTCGTGTGGTTGAAATGCAGTCAGAAGCTGGCGCTATCGCAACTGTGCATGGTGCTTTGCAAACAGGCGCTCTTTCGACATCATTTACATCGTCGCAGGGTTTACTGCTGATGATCCCGACGCTGTATAAACTGGCAGGTGAGCTGACGCCGTTTGTACTGCATGTGGCAGCGCGTACTGTGGCCACGCATGCGCTCTCTATTTTTGGCGATCATTCAGATGTGATGGCGGTACGTCAGACTGGCTGTGCCATGCTGTGTGCAGCAAACGTGCAGGAAGCCCAAGACTTTGCTCTCATTTCGCACATCGCAACGCTGAAAAGCCGCGTACCATTTATTCATTTCTTTGATGGTTTCCGCACTTCCCACGAAATCAACAAAATTGTCCCACTGGCCGACGACACTATTCTTGAGCTAATGCCCCAGGCAGAAATTGATGCTCATCGCATTCGCGCACTTAACCCGGAACATCCGGTAATCCGCGGTACGTCGGCTAATCCGGACACTTACTTCCAGTCACGTGAGGCCACTAACCCGTGGTACAACGCGGTCTATGACCATGTTGAACAGGCAATGGCTGATTTCGCTGCCGCTACAGGTCGCCAGTATCAGCCGTTTGAATATTATGGTCATCCGCAAGCGGAACGGGTAATTATCCTGATGGGGTCGGCCATCGGCACCTGTGAAGAAGTCGTGGACGAATTGCTGACCCATGGCGAAAAAGTGGGCGTACTAAAAGTGCGACTTTACCGCCCTTTCTCCGCCAGATACTTACTGCAAGCATTGCCGAACTCTGTACGTACTGTGGCGGTGCTGGATCGCACCAAAGAGCCTGGTGCGCAGGCAGAACCCCTGTATCTGGATGTAATGACGGCGCTGGCTGAAGCCTTTAATAATGGCGAGCGCGAAACACTGCCACGCGTCATTGGCGGGCGCTATGGTCTTTCATCCAAAGAATTTGGCCCAGACTGTGTACTGGCGGTATTCGCCGAACTCAACGCAGCTAAACCGAAAGCGCGCTTTACGGTTGGTATTTATGACGATGTGACCAATTTGTCGCTGCCATTGCCGGAAAATACTCTGCCGAATTCCGCAAAACTGGAAGCACTCTTTTACGGGCTGGGTAGCGACGGCAGCGTTTCCGCAACTAAAAACAATATCAAAATTATCGGTAATTCCACGCCGTGGTACGCACAGGGCTATTTTGTTTACGACTCCAAAAAGGCGGGCGGCCTGACGGTTTCTCACCTTCGCGTGAGCGAGCAGCCGATTCGTTCCGCTTATCTCATTTCCCAGGCTGATTTTGTTGGCTGCCACCAGTTGCAGTTTATCGACAAATATCAAATGGCTGAGCGTTTAAAACCTGGCGGCATTTTCCTGCTCAACACGCCGTACAGCGCAGATGAAGTGTGGTCGCGACTGCCGCAAGACGTTCAGGCTGTGTTGAATCAGAAAAAAGCGCGTTTCTATGTGATTAACGCGGCGAAAATCGCCCGTGAATGTGGGCTGGCAGCTCGCATTAACACCGTCATGCAGATGGCTTTCTTCCACCTGACGCAAATTCTGCCTGGCGACAGCGCCCTCGCAGAATTGCAGGGCGCCATTGCCAAAAGTTACAGTAGCAAAGGCCAGGATCTGGTGGAACGCAACTGGCAAGCTCTGGCGCTGGCGCGCGAGTCCGTTGAAGAAGTACCACTGCAACCGGTAAATCCGCAAAGTGCCAACCGTCCACCAGTGGTATCTGATGCCGCACCTGATTTTGTCAAAACGGTTACCGCTGCGATGCTCGCCGGACTTGGCGACGCCCTCCCCGTTTCAGCGCTACCACCAGACGGCACCTGGCCGATGGGAACTACTCGCTGGGAAAAACGCAACATTGCCGAAGAGATCCCTATCTGGAAAGAGGAACTCTGTACTCAATGTAACCACTGCGTCGCCGCTTGCCCACATTCCGCCATTCGCGCGAAAGTCGTACCGCCCGAAGCGATGGAAAACGCTCCGACCAGCCTGCATTCACTGGATGTGAAATCTCGTGATATGCGCGGGCAGAAATATGTGTTGCAGGTCGCACCGGAAGATTGCACCGGTTGTAACCTGTGCGTAGAAGTTTGCCCGGCGAAAGACCGACAAAATCCAGAGATCAAAGCCATCAATATGATGTCGCGTCTGGAACATGTGGAAGAAGAGAAAATCAATTACGACTTCTTCCTGAATTTACCAGAAATCGACCGCAGCAAACTGGAACGTATTGATATTCGTACTTCGCAGTTGATCACTCCGCTGTTTGAATATTCTGGCGCTTGCTCCGGTTGTGGTGAGACGCCGTATATCAAATTGCTCACTCAGCTCTATGGCGATCGGATGTTGATTGCCAACGCTACTGGTTGTTCTTCAATTTATGGCGGCAACCTGCCCTCCACGCCATATACCACTGATGCCAACGGTCGTGGACCGGCATGGGCGAACTCGCTATTTGAAGATAATGCCGAATTCGGCCTTGGTTTCCGCCTGACGGTCGATCAACACCGTGTCCGCGTGCTGCGTCTGCTGGATCAATTTGCCGACAAAATCCCTGCTGAGTTACTGACTGCGTTGAAATCAGACGCCACGCCAGACGTTCGTCGCGAACAAGTCGCTGCTCTGCGCCAGCAACTCAAAGATGTGGCTGAAGCGCATGAACTGCTGCGTGACGCAGATGCGCTGGTGGAGAAATCAATCTGGCTGATTGGTGGTGACGGCTGGGCTTACGACATCGGCTTTGGCGGTCTGGATCATGTGTTGAGTCTGACGGAAAACGTCAACATCCTGGTGCTGGATACGCAATGCTATTCCAATACTGGTGGTCAGGCATCGAAAGCCACCCCGCTTGGCGCGGTAACTAAGTTTGGTGAACATGGCAAACGCAAAGCACGCAAAGATCTTGGTGTTAGCATGATGATGTACGGTCATGTTTATGTCGCGCAGATTTCTCTTGGCGCACAACTCAACCAAACGGTGAAAGCGATACAGGAAGCGGAAGCGTATCCGGGGCCATCGCTGATTATTGCTTACAGCCCATGTGAAGAGCACGGTTATGACCTGGCATTAAGTCACGACCAGATGCGTCAACTCACCGCAACGGGCTTCTGGCCGCTGTATCGCTTTGATCCGCGTCGAGCCGATGAAGGTAAACTGCCGCTGGCGCTGGATTCCCGCCCGCCTTCAGAAGCTCTGGAAGAAACGCTTCTTCATGAGCAGCGTTTCCGCCGTCTGAACACGCAACAGCCGGAAGTGGCAGAACAGTTATGGAAAGATGCCGCCGCTGATTTGCAAAAACGTTATGACTTCCTGGCACAAATGGCCGGAAAGGCGGAAAAAAATAGCACCGAGTAACCTTTCTGGATAACTATTATCCAATTAAAAAAAAAAGCCCGAACGAAAGTTCGGGCTTGTCTTTTTATTCGTTGGAAAAACATTAGTAATGCAATGACCCAACCGAAAATAAAATCTGTGACAATAAAGGCATATAACCCGCGCAGAATAACCCATGCTTTATTAAATGTATAATTTTTATTTTGCATGATTCCCCGGCAATACATTCATCAAACTTATTGCTATTTCCATAGAATTATTTGATTAAGGTTTTACTTAAGGCGTAACAAATGATATTTATCTGCTAACTGAACTTCTCCTTTAGGATGTTTTCATTCCCCAAACAGGGGAAATTAAGGCAAATAAAATAACTAAAGGATTTATTCAATGAAAAGCAAAGTACTGGCGCTCTTAATCCCTGCCCTGCTCGCCGCAGGTGCTGCACATGCAGCAGAAATTTATAATAAAGACGGCAATAAATTAGACCTGTACGGCAAAGTCGATGGCCTGCATTATTTTTCTGATAATGCGAATAGTGATGGCGATCAAACTTATGTACGTTTTGGTTTTAAAGGCGAAACTCAAATTACCGATCAACTGGTTGGTTATGGTCAATGGGAATATAACGTTCAGGCTAATGGCTCTGAAAATGATAAAGGCGACTCCTGGACTCGTCTGGCATTTGCCGGTCTGAAATTTGGTGACTTCGGTTCATTTGACTATGGTCGTAATTATGGTGTGATGTACGACATCGAAGGCTGGACAGATATGCTGCCTGAATTCGGTGGCGACTCTTATACCAAAGCCGATAACTATATGACCGGTCGTGCAAACGGCGTCGCAACTTACCGTAACACCGATTTCTTCGGTCTGGTTGATGGCCTGGACTTTGCGTTGCAGTATCAGGGAGCGAACGAAAACCAGGTTAGTCATGAGCAAGAAGGTACTGCAAACGGTGGCAGTCGTAATATTAAGAATGCCAATGGCGACGGTTTCGGTATCTCCTCTACCTACGACTTAGGTATGGGGGTGAGCATTGGTGCTGCGTATACCAGTTCTGATCGTACCAACCAACAGGCTGAATTCTCTACTGCAAAAGGCGATAAGGCTGACGCATGGACGGCAGGGGCAAAATACGATGCTAACAATATCTACCTTGCAACCATGTACTCTGAAACCCGTAACATGACGCCTTACGGCAATTCAGCAAATACGATTGCCAACAAAACCCAGAACTTTGAAGTTACTGCCCAGTATCAGTTTGATTTTGGCCTGCGTCCGGCTGTCTCCTTCCTGATGTCTAAAGGCAACGATTTGGTCGGTACTGATGGCGATAAAGATCTGGTTAAATACGCCGACGTTGGCGCAACATATTATTTCAACAAAAACATGTCCACCTATGTTGATTATAAAATCAACCTACTAGATGAGGATGACAGCTTCTACGCTGCGAACGGTATCTCTACCGATGATATCGTTGCTTTAGGTCTGGTATACCAGTTTTAATCTTGCCTGCCCGCCGTTTGGCGGGCATTTTCTTCATATTTATCCTCCCTTGATCTAAATTAAAAATGTGAACTCCGTCATTACACAAAATGAGTCATCTGGCGTTACACTTTATGCGGATACTAAAACAGGAGGTTTTATGAACAGAACGATTCTTGTCCCTATCGATATTTCAGATTCAGAATTAACTCAACGTGTGATTAGCCACGTTGAGGCAGAGGCAAAGATTGATGATGCAGAGGTTCATTTCCTGACGGTAATACCTTCGCTACCCTACTATGCCTCTCTGGGATTAGCGTATTCCGCAGAGTTACCGGCAATGGATGACCTGAAAGCGGAAGCCAAATCGCAACTGGAAGAAGTCATTAAAAAATTCAAACTGCCGACTGACAGAGTGCATGTCCATGTTGAAGAAGGTTCGCCAAAAGACCGTATTCTGGAAATGGCGAAAAAAATCCCTGCTCACATGATAATCATTGCTTCTCATCGACCGGATATCACCACCTACCTGCTCGGCTCTAACGCCGCTGCCGTAGTACGTCACGCAGAGTGCTCAGTGCTGGTCGTGCGCTAACACTAACGCCCGCAGACCGCTGCGGGCTTTTTGATTCATTTCGCAAATGTGCTGACATTTTCCCCTCTAATCCGTACCATACACGCCACAGTTTTTATATCAGATTTCTTATGCTGGGCGTTCCGGCATGACGCATACTTTTCTGATGCCATATAACGAATTGAGTCGCTATTAAATGTCGCAAAATCAAGAAATTAGTAAGAAAGAACAATACAACCTGAACAAGTAAGGGAAAAAATCACAACCATCTGACACATAAGTATTTTATTTGTTTTTCAATGTGTTAAGTTGAATCAGCGACTACAACAAGCCACGATAATCAACTCTTTTTTTGCCCCATTTCTGCCCCTTTTGCAGCGTTTTGCCCCATTTTTGCCACCATAAAAATCCTAAAAATACTCAATTCGTGAACTGCAGATTGCACCTCTGAATACTTTCCAATAGAATCCATTCCGGCTGGAAATTATTCAATATTCGCACTATCGAAAGTTAACCAGCCGACCGCAGCACGTTCTTGCATACGACGTGTCTGCGGTTTTTTTACATCTGCAAAACTGCACAAGACTCTTTTCATCTCCATGATTGTTTTAGGTCAAATTTCACACCGTTTCTTGTATTTATCTCATAAGCATGACTGATAAAGATTTCTACAATAAATGATGACAGGGGATTTATTTTATTGCGCTATCAGTAAACTCACCTGTCAGACACAACATCCACTCTGTACGCCTGGTACTCGTTGTGTCTTTAATTGAAATATCCCGTTTGTCAGTATGTTTGTTCAGATATTATGTTACCCCGTCTTTGTGTAGAGTCCTGTTATCCATGCTTTAGGTCTCGTTATCACGTACTTGAGACGGGGCTTTTTTTTACCATTCAGCAGAAGTCCGCTATTTTTCTTGCTCTAACTGACTACTAATTGGGCTTTAATAAATGGCGATTTGGTATTTCCGGCACAATGAAAAATGGGATTTTTACAACGCACCGGATAGCTCACCCACAATAAGAGGTTTGTCGGGAAATCTCACAGGTAATTCAGATGTGTCCGTCGCTTCAACTTTTTGGGCATACAACATCCACTCCCTGAGTGATTTTTTATCAGCTTCGCTGATAATCCCAAGTGACAGCCACGTTTGCCACAGCTGTGTTTTTTCCATTATCTCCTGAAGTAATTTTTGCTTCTCCCGTTCAGCGTCACGAATTTTCGCCGCCCTTTCGGCCTCGTCGTCTTTTATCCATTTCGCACCATCCCATTGATGGAATTCCCCCTCTGGCGGTAAAGTGGTGACATCATCCGGCAAAGCCCCCGGACGGGAAATGCACAATGTCTTCCCGGTGGCTGTGTCATATACCGTTTTCCCACGGTGATCTTCAACAACTTCCCACTGTTGCTGTGCATCGTTGAAAACGGCAACCTGGCCGGGGCCAGCCTCTGGCGGTTCGATAAGCGTGCAGTTCGCCGGTAAACCTGTATTCGGCGGAATATAAACATCTCCTGCGCCTATATACTCTTTTGTATCAGCCCGTAAGTTATAAATTTTCAGTGTCCGCGATTCCGGACTCATTTTGAAATTTGTCATGCCAGTCTCACAATGAAGTTAAACGCGATATTTTTAACTGTATTTTCTGCATTACCCGTCTCATCAACTGTGACATCATGACCATGCTCGCCCAGTGCCACGGTATGAATATGCGGGCCGATATAAACCACATGCACATGCTCGCCTCCGCTGCTGGTTGTTATATCCGCTATATATCCTGGCGTGTCCCACTTTGTTCCTCCGTTCCTCGTTGTAGAACCTGTCCAGAC
Source organism: Escherichia sp. E4702 (assembly GCF_963883545.1). NCBI lineage: Bacteria > Pseudomonadati > Pseudomonadota > Gammaproteobacteria > Enterobacterales > Enterobacteriaceae > Escherichia > Escherichia sp. E4702. The sequence goes on from NZ_CAWORF010000017.1 coordinate 15,107, forward strand.
TCCGTTGGTAATGTGATTATGCAATCCTCCATGCTCTGTACTTTTAGAGCCATAATCAAAGGAACTTGTCTCCCTGGCTCCCAAATCCGTCGGTAATACCTTTGCCGTATGCCCGTGCCGCTTAACACCATCCTCTTCATGAGACAGTACTGCGCGCCCGTCTGGTTTGCCTTTTATTGTCCACCCCCGCATATCAGGTATTACACCTGACGGAAATACAGCTGCCAGTTGTGGATACGCAGATTTATCGAATGGCTGCCCCTGCATTATTGCAAACCCCTCCGGGGGAATATCCGCTGGCCATGCAAAAGCTATCCCTGCCGGATAAGTACCGACAGATTTCAGTTCATCGACCGCTTTTCTGGCACTGTCACTGTACTCTTTTGCATCCTCTGAACTTTTCCTGGATTCGTCGGCAAAGCGACCGGCTTCGTTTCTTAACTGCGTTGTCAGCTGTGCATTCCGCTCCACAGACTGCGCTGCATCCGTTACTGTCAGGGTATTCTGATGCACCTGGCTGGCATTCTGCGCAACTTCTGATGCCAGACGCTCAACATGCTGTACGTTCTGATAAACATCGCCTGCATTCTGTCGAATATCTGTCGCCAGGATTTCCACCTGCTTTTCAGTTTGTGCAGCATCCGAAGCGTGCTGTCCGGCACTTTGCGCGCATCCCGCAGCGATTTCGGCATTCTTCCGTGATTGTTCTTTAAATTCCTCCGCCTTATTTGTATTGTCCAGAGCTGCTGATGCTGCATTTTTTGCAGCATCAGCAGCTGCTTCTGCTTTCTCCTTGTCAATACTCACCTGTTCAGAGAGACGGTTGACTGCATCTGCAATTTCCTCAAAACGCTTCACCACATCCGGCTTCAGGTCGTCTTCATCAAGGGCGGTCAGAAAGTCGTTCAGCGTGCCGGGCTTTGAGTCGTAATAAACTGAGATATCACCAACACAGTACTCGTCGCACCAGTCCTGTTTCAGATATACGCAATATTTTCCGGTCTGCGCCTTAAAACAGTACTCGCCACAGTTTCCTGTAACCACGTCGGCAACTGTGCGCATCACCACTTCTGAGGTGTTTACCCGGGATTTCAGAATTATGTGGCATCCGGACATGGGGATGCCTGCGCCATCAATCAGCGCACCTGATATCACTACAGACATAGTTTTTCTCGCGATAAATTAAATCAGGAAAGGGTTCCCGGAGAGACGGGCCATTCAATGGCGTTATATGAGACTTTATCAGTAACGGCACTGAAATCCATCGCCTGCAGCGATTTCGCGTATATACGCCAGGCTTTCAGCTTTTCTTTGTCTTCGTCGCTGATTAGCCCCAGCAGCAGGTCTTTTTCCCATTCACCTGTCCGGACGCTGACCTGAGCCAGAAGCGACTCACGCTCATCTTCCGCTTTAAGTCTGTAATCAAAAACAAACTTATCATTGCGGTAAAACCAGTAGCCATTTTCTTCAATTCGACGGTATACGGTAATATCCGGCAACTCGATAACACTCATTCCCTTCGGGTCAATGCCAGTCACGTCCTTTTCAACGGCAAATACCCTGCCTGAAGGAAGGTACGCAATCTTGATGGTATCAGGAGAGAACTTTTTTTGTTCCTCGTACCAGTTTTCTCCGTTCTCAGAGTACAGCCACTCTATACCATGCTTTTTTGTCAGTTTGTATTGCTCTGCCGTTTTTGGATTACCGGCTGTAATATTTTTTAAATGCAGCATAATTAAAGCGCCGTCACGTTATACCAGGTTCCGTTAATTAATTTCTGAAGTGGACGGTAGCGCATATATGTTACGTGCGTCCCGCGACTCCCCCATACGTCAAGCGTTACCCCGGTCATTACACATCCTCCGGGAACATCTGTCGTCTGTGACGATGCTGTCGGAGAAGCACCCACCGAACCAAGCCTTATATCCTGCACTCCCATTTTATTTTGCAGGTAAGATGACAACCATCCACCCCACATGCCGCCGTACAGGTTACCATCTGCCGCAAGCCTTGCAGAACCGTTGCCTGACAGCAATTCACCTGTTGCGATACTATCCCCATGCACCAGCAAACCACTACCGACTGTTAATTTGTGTGACACGGAAATATCACCAGTCCGCAGGTTAATTGAGAAAGGACGCAAAGGACCAATACCGCCGTTTTCACCCTGCCCTTCCACTGTGGGGATAAGATGAAAGCTATCTTCTGAGCGACGAAAAATCATGCCTAAGGCATCATCGAAAATCCTCAGCGCATTAACGCCACGAATTTTTAGTTCCCCGGTCATCAAATCACCAGATTTTTTTACATATCGCAGATCAAAATCTGAATAAATATTGCCAGGGTTTATAACACTGAAGTAGCTTTTCTCGCTATCAAGAAGGCAAATTAAGGGAATGCCTTTAATGATATCGTTCGCTACCAGCTCGGACTGGTTCCCCTTATAAAGTGGGAACGTACCAAGAACCTTTCCGCCCAGTGTTAATTGAAGCGTCGCGGCGTTGGTATTGTTCTGAACGGGGAAAACGATAATCGGGGTTCGTAGCGTCCAGTCCGAGCCTCCATTAACAAAAAAACGTCGCGGGAAGTTCAAGCGTCAGTGCATTTGCAGTGCCGCCAGCAACACCCGCAATATAATGACCGCTCTGAAGCTGCGCTATCTGTACGAAATAGTTTTCCGAACCACGCGTGGCAAAGTTAGCCACAACGTCATTAAGGGACCAACCTTTCGCAGTTGTTCCTTCCTGCCCACGAATGACTTTCAGCACATCACCGCTTACCGATACCAGGTGACAAATCTCAAACGCAGACTCTTTATTATCGGTAAGCGTAATTTTTGCATAGACGCGTTGCTCGTTCGATTTATTTTCAAAATCGGCAGAAAGCAATTTTGCAAATTTAGCCCCCGTACCTGGCATCACAGGAATATCAGTCTGAATCGTCGTAATATCGCCAGCCAGTGCTGAAACAACATTGTTACCGAATCCAAGAATCATTTTTGTATCATCGTTGTTACATAGGAATAAATAAAAGGGAGTTTTACATATTTCTGGTCAATAGCATCTTTCAGAAAATAACCTATGCCATCGCCATACTCTGGTATCTGAATAGAAAAAACACTGTCCGATACAGTCACGCTCACATCAAAAGTGTGCTGCAACGGCGGGTCTATTCCGTTTTTTCCATGAATGAACCGCGCCACACGTCGCTTTAACCAGTCAATGCAGAAATGCGAACCGTCAGCCTTATAAAAATTCCACGTTAATATTCGTTTAAAATAATCATCAGGTACATACGATGCCTGCCCCGGAACATAATTCCGCATTGCTGCATACGGGATCGTATTGTATTCAATGGTATTGTATGCGCCTCGTGCAATAGCTTCCTCGGAAACCTGTAGTAAAGGCCTTTCAACGCCATAAATCCCGAGTGCAATCCAGTCCAGCAATTTCCCGGTTATTGATTCCGATGTCCAGCATGGCAATGCCAGATTGTTGAGTGAATCGAGGTATTCCTGAGCAATTTCATTGTATGCTTCAAAGAACGCAACAACATTCGGATCATCTCTGTACTGCACAAACGGATAAGCAGGAAGAATTTTCTCAGTCAGATATTGCATACTTGTTGACCTGAACCTGTGATGCCACCGTCGAAAAATAGGAATAGGTATCGCCATAAACCAGGCTTGTGTCTTTTGCCGGAAGAACAATTTGGCCGTTAATGCCAATGCTCACACTGATTGTTGAGATCAATGTCGAATCAACCAGCAATCTGACGGAGCTGGTAAAAATATCCTGGATTCGCAGCAGATTTATCGGGTGGCCGACCTCAATAGAATTGATGTAATCAGCAACGTTTTGCTGCACAGCCATAGCAATACCCGCCGGATCAACATAATCATCAGACACCGTGTTCCAGGTGATTAGCACCATGACGTTTTGTGATGACGGGATAACGAATGGCACCTGATAAACGTCCGGCGAAACGGTTATTGAAACCGTGCGTTTTTCCACTGCCGCACCGGATGGATTGGTTACATCGTGGGTCAGTTTCGAAATATCCGGTACAGATTTGTAAATCGCATAAGCCACATCATACGGATCACCACCACCAATAACCGCAACCCATTTCCCCAACGACGACTGCCGGAAAGAAATCAGGTTTTCTCGCACACCGCTTACTGATTTGAGCATCGCTTTAAAGCAATCCGGTGTTCCCTGCACACCAAACATGCCGGACTCCATGACTTCGGCGCGGTAAGATGCCCACGTTTGCGCCTCCTGACCGGGCATTCCTGCGCTAAGGTTCGTGCACTTTACAGGCTGGTCTTTTGGTACTGAGGTAATGACCTGCGTCACAGTCCCTTCCGGTACAGCCCATGATCCTGACGTTGTAGCCACACAGTAGACTGGCTCAGTCTGACCGCTTTCTGGTACCACCGTATCGCGGGAAACTGCATACTGGTAGTTACCGTCACCAACCACAAACCCTTTAGGGATGCCAAACCCCGGCAACGCCTCAAACACCACGTATACCGCCGTATTTGTACTTAATCCCTTCTGTGCTCCATAAATGTTTCCGAGTTGCATCAGTAACGGAATATTCGCGCCGTATGGGCTTACGGAGTTAATAAGATCAACACGCGCCTGGTCTATTAATGCCAGCGCCCCGACTGCCGTGCTGGCAAGGTCTGTAATAAGTCCCGCCGGAAGGTTGGCTGTATATCCAGGTACTTTTTCAGCAACTCTGGTGATAAGATTTGCGAGTAAATCATTGGGTGGCGTAGGCTGCGCACCCGCACTGGTCATAGTAATTGGTATTTCTGACATAATTAATCTCAAGAGGATTTTATGAAATTTAACTCATTAGGGATTTTGATTAGCTCACTGCTATTTTCTGGTGTTTCTCATGCAATTGATGCCACAGAGAGAATGAATGACATTCAACAGTTCGGTAAATGGTATTATGCTGAGTTTACCATGCCTACCACTATGGCTTATCGTATTGGTGTTGAATCCAAATTGCCGCAGGATAAATCAACTTTATTTATTGATATATCACCGTTAACTCAATGTGAGCCCGGTGATGTTACTGTCAATCATTTTATTGGATATAAACAAATGGATTTACCACCGTTCCTTCCTGTAAGCTATAAAATCAGTGGACAACAAAAGCAGGACTCTATAACAACCCCATCTATCAATGAAGGTTACTTGTTCAGTCCTATTAGCTCATTAAAGATTAGTGATTTGTTAAAAGCTAAAGGGAAAGGTAGTTTTTCTTTTTGGTACACTCCGCCAGCTGAAAGCAAAGAAAAACCACAAAAAATATTCTTCCCATTAGATGGCCTCCCGGAGGCATATAAGGCTGCAATAAATTCCTGTAAAGAAAACATGTAAAATCAGGCGGTAATTATTTATGATGCACGCCTTTCTCGAAGTAGGTAAACGCTTTGCTACTTGGATCACCGAGCGAATCAGCGAGTATGAATTCGTAGAAAATCAGGACTTTTTGATTATTTTCCAAAATCGGGAAAAAATAGATAGAAGCAGACCAGCTAAAGACTACCACCTCACCCTGGACACCGCCAAAGAACTGGCAATGGTCGAGAGCAACGAAAAAGGCCGCCAGATCCGCCGATACTTCATCGAGTGCGAGAAGAAGCTGCGCGAAGAAACCACCAGCACACAATCCCCTCTGAATGTTGACATCATCATGCGCGTCAGAAACGGTTCTGTTACCCAGATTGAGCACCACAAATCAGGCTCAGTTATCACAATAGAATTGGCAATTCACTTACTACGCAAAAGTGGATGGATTGCCATGCCTTGCGATGAACTTCTTGACACCCCCTGGCACAACTGATGCCCGAGAACTTGCCTCAAACCGGAACCTGCGTCCGGTAACTGGTTCCGTTAAAAAACACAACATCAACGTTATAGGTGGGGTTCTCTGCCCCATCTACCTTTGAAATTGCCAGCGATGCAAAATACCCGGCAAACTGTTGCTGAACCATGTTCACATAGTAGTCCGGGTAAATCTGCTGCACGATGCACTGCTGCGCTGGAATACCGTAATTCGCGTAAAACGGCGACTCCCCCAACCCCAGCTTTAACGTCTGAATGAGCGTCGTCAGCCAGCCGTAGGAGAAATCACCGCTGGCGTCAGATTCTACTGCAACCCATTTTTTGTTGCCGTTCGCGTCGGTGACGCGGCCCCATGTTCTCATCGTGCCCTCACCACCATCGGATCTGGCCAACAAAATAACCAGACGCCAGAATCAGAAAGACCAACCAAATAAGCAAAAACTTCCAGGTGGATAATTTTTCAGCCATAACTCGAATCTCCCGAATCAGTTTGCTAAAATCAAACACGACTTCTCCTTGCCTTATTCAAGGTCAGAAACAAAAAGCCCCGACTGCTGCAACAGTTCGGGGCTTTCGCTTTATGGATAGAATTTAAAGTGAAATAAACCGGTATTAACCCGGATTTGGTTGCTTCGACGTGATCGTGCTGCCGCCGCTTTGAACGCCAGTCACATCGTGGCTGTGGCCGCTGGCGCTCACGCCGTTGATAACTGCATCTTTCTCGACCTTGAGAGGGCCAATCAGCGAAGCGGTTGTATCCTTCATTTGTTCTTTGTCCTGGACGATTGGACCGTTGAGATGAATTTTCCCGTTCATGAAGATATCTTCGGCCTCGAGGTAAACAGCTTTCGACTTTAGCCTAATTTCTTCCGGTGCCACCGTTACCGAGCTACTGCCGTCCTCTGTTTTGAGGATCGCGCCATCTGGACCGTACAAAACGATTTTTTGCGGATCTTCGTCGGACCAGTCCTTGTTTGCCAGTGGCACGAAAAACAGTGGAGTGAGCGACATCGAGTAAGAGAGCGTCGCCATACCGGTTCCCAACCCGGACACACCGCGCAGGGATACATCAGCGGCAATTGTTACTCCTCGATCGCCCGGCTGTATCGGGTAACGGATATACGGGAATGTGGCGACAGGGATTGTTATCTGCGGAAAGTTGATCCCCTCCGGCAGCATATCAAACTGAACTGTCACTATCTGCCCGCTGACACCGACAACATGGCAGGGCAATTCACGACCTTTAAGCTCGGCTTGCTGGTTACCAGAACTGGTCATCATCTCCGACAGCGTTCGGAGAAACGGTAATTTTTGAGCGTTTGACATTACACCCTCGCCCAGTTCTCAGCATATGCCTCGAATACCGTCACCCAGGCATCGCCATCGGCTGTCAGATACGAACCAATATGTCTGACCGATTTCACAAGAAATTTCCCGGTGAACGTGGTCGAATTTTTTGCGATAACGCCAGGAGCCGTTGTATTAGCCATCACAATCGTCGCAGCGCCTGAATATAGCCCCTCCGGCAGTTTAACCACATCACCACATCTGATATCGCCCCTCATAGGGCATTTAAAGCTAACGGTAAACGGCGCTATCCATGTCGGCTGCCCGACCAGTTCATGGGCATGAATTGTTTTTGGCTCACCCCACTTTGCCGATGCATTATCGTAGATTCGTATTCTGTCGGAAAGAATACTGATGGCGATTCCGCTATACCTTTCATTACGCATCATCGCAATAGAGGCGTTTTTTACGACCATAGCCAGAGAACCAATCTCCGTATATTTACCCGTCCACGGCTCTGGCAAAACCAGGTTGTCGCTGACTGTGCAATCAATCAATTTATTGGGATATGCTTTTTGCAAAGCGCGGACTAAAACATCGCCAACCCTTTCGCCTGCTTCCCCCTGCCCCTCAATTGAAAAAGGTTTACCGTCATCGGTTTTGCGTATGCTTGGATTTATTACCAGGTTTAAAGTCTGGTTCGTGCCGATCCAGTTGGCATAGGCCAGATAAATTTCACCATAGATTACCTCCCCCTGTTGATCCTTATTTGCCAGTGGTAACCCCTGAACAAAGCCTGCTTTCATACGGACCAGACACCCCTGCAAGCTTACACTTTGCTTCAGCATGTCAATTGGTAATCCATAGATCGTCAGCATCGTGCCCGAACAGACTACATCCAGGCCGGTTACCTCAAAGTCAAATTCAACATGCAACCCACATCCTGGTGTTTCACTGGTATCAAAAGGTCCAATGGGTTTTCCATTGCTATCCACTGGCGGCTTGCCTGTTTTAGGATTAATAATTTCCAGTCGATAATAACGCATTACGAAACCTCAAACTGATTCGTACTTTCGCGAAAAACAAGTTTCCCCGGTGAGCAAGGCAGCGCCAGATTGATGTCGTAACTGTCAGGTGACGCAATCAGCGGCATGTAAACAATCACGTCTCCAGAACTGTCTTTCAGTTCCAGGTAGTAACGATTTGCATACAGGTTAAACGGAACGCGGGCGAATGTTTCATATTCTCCGATTCTGGCCGTGAACTGAAACGGACCTCGCCCGTCTGGTTTGAAAGGAATTAACGTTGTCATAAGCCAATACCAAACTCCTGCACGACCTGGTTCTTAATACCTGACCACGATAGCGGCCCGTCTGACGGCATCCCTTTATCAAATTTATCCAGAACGCTCGCCAGCGTTTTTACCGTTTGTTCGACAGACGATAATGGTTGCTCAAACTCAATCTGCCAGGTGTGCTGAACCTGCTTGTTCTGCTCAGAGAAACCGGATGTATCGATAAACGACCGCATCAGACAGCGCGTGTAGATAAACGAGGGAGTCAGAACGGTGTAGCAACCGCCATACTGGTTATGCATATCAAGCGCCATTTTCAGCGCCGTAAACGTCATCCCCTTAGTGGTGTAGCCACCGTCCTCCGTTGATGCCGGACGGATCATCTGCATGACTACCCGATTGGGCTTCCTGACGGTCGCATTCGCTGCCGTTACCTGGTTATAGAAATTCAGGTTGCAAATATCCTGCTGGACCAGCGTTGTCCCGGCCATTGGCGTGAATGCCGCCATCGAGCGTGTATGAATCTCTCCATGCAGCAGACCGTTCGCGATACTTAGTCCTTCGGTCAGAACAGCAATCGGCATCACCCCGCCGGGAATTTTCGACGCTATGCCATCAACTAAAAGAATGGGCGAAACTTCAAACGCCAGTTTGAAAGCTTGTCCAAAGTAATTAAGTGACATCTTTTACCCCGGTATTTGTTGCGTTCCGGCGAGTTGTGCCAGTATGTCGGAACCCGGCGATTGTCGCACCTGAAGCTCAATTATTGCGCGGGCATTTTTGCCAGCACCCTGAAGGTTATCTCTGGCATTTCTTAGCTGATTCATAATACCAGGGTGTTGATCCAAGGCTCCCTGTATCTGAGGCAATAATTTAATTAAATATTTTACAGTCTCCATTCTCAAACTTAGATTTCCATCTCTATCAATACGACCTCCGTTATATGCCGTAAGCATTTTTGCCACATCGCCTTTATAACGCCGATTCAGATCATTTAAAAAGCGGCCAGCCGCAAGAGTGGATTTATTTGGGTCATAAACATCATCACCCACCAGACCATACTGTTTTGCGGTGCTATCCCAGAATTGCCACAACCCCTTAGCGAATCTACCTTTTTCATCTGGAGTTCCTCTTGCCAGAGGATTCCACGAAGATTCAACCTCCGCGATAGCTGACATCATATTTTTAGGAAGTCGATAAGTATTATTGGCTTGCTCTACAAAGTTCTGAATATTTCTCTTTAAATCATTAGGCATACGGTAATTTTTATATACATCATCCTGTTTATAAAACTCACCCGTATACTGATTTGTCATCGGGTTTGCTCCCGGCAACGCACCACCGAGATATTTATTTCCAAATGCCGCAAGAACTGGATCTGCCTGTTCAGCACCAACTCCGGTTCCGGGGAGATATTTATCTTCCCCACCGATCCATTTGATAGCTGACCATATTGCTTTTGCAATCCGGCTCACCGCCAGAGAAAAATCGTCAAGATCATTTTTAAATTGTTCGCTATTCAGCCACTTACCAAGTTTCTCCAGCCCTTCGCCAGCCTCAGTGAGAATTTTTTTAAAATTCCCACCATTCAGAAAACCTTCAATATTGGATGTCAGCCCATCAGATGCACCTCTGATTAGTGGGTTATATCTGGCGAGAGCTGCATACCAGGAATTTGATATTCTGTTTCCATTTACCATCAGGTTACTCACCGTGTCCTGATAACCTGACTGCATAGCTGGCGTGAGGTAAGCGCCGAGTAACCTGGTATTTGCTGCAAATTTCTCATTCAGTTGGGGGATCTTGTCCAGATTCGCTTCCATCTGGTTAGTTGTCGCGACTTCAACAAATCCAAGCCCTTGTCCGTTGAGAATCCCCTGAGTAAGTCCTGAACCTTTATATTGCTTAACGAGAGATGCAAGCGCGCTCATAAGTTGGGCAGATTCTTTGCAGCACCATCTCGCGGATCAATTCCAAGACTAACCAGGCCAGCATAGTTTGGATCGTTCGGGTTTTTCTGTGCGTTAGCCAGATGCTGAACCAGCTCTTCTGTGCCCGAAAAATATGGCGAATAGGTGGCACGTGCGGCCTGCATTTGGGCGGTTTCCATCCCTAACCCCTGAGCCACGCTATACTGCGCCGCGACTTTGCTTGCCATATAGCCGTAGCCAAACGGCCCCGCTACCCCTATTGCAGCTATTTTCGCCCCCCACGAAACCGTGGTTTTAAACAGGCTTTTTAACCGGGAATTAGTCGTTTTAAGCGTTGAATTGATCTGCTTGTAAGTTTTCAGCGTCTGTTTGGCGTTTTTCCCCAGCCCGCTGAGGTACTTATCAAACATCGTTTCGCCGCGACCTTTATAGTTGCTCACCAGCGAATCCGCTGTTTTTCCGCTGCCGACAAAGCGCCCTTTTTCATCCCTTAAACGACCATCAGTGGGTGCTACCGGAACTGGCGCGGATGAAGATGGTTTTCTGGGAGCCTGATTGACTTCTCCACCTGTGGTTGTCTGACGGGATCCACCTCCTGCATCTGTATTCGAAGGTATTTTAATCGGCGCCCCGGCAGGGCCAATCATCAAGCCGTTGCGATACTTTTCAAATATCGCTTCAAGCCGCCTGAGGTGCTCTTCATTTACATCCAGCGTCAGAACAGGCATCTGATTATCTGACATTCAATAACCCTCCCGGCGTCGTGCATTTACGCAGCTCACGAAACTGAGCTGCTGTTTTTACATTCAGACCGGAATTTGCCCAGATGTCGCTGAATCCGTCTCCGGCTGAGTAGTCGAGGATGTCGCTGATAACGTGCTCGCCGTCGCGCCAGAACTGGCGACAGGCTTCAATGTCGGCAATGAAGCAATCCATTCCGTAAGACTCAAGGATGAAGTGCAACTGTTCCACATTCCACTGACTGCCAGCATCATCTGCTCCGTCTGCTCCGGTGTGTTTATCGACGAGACGCATGTAAAAAAAACGAGTTCACCTGCCACATCATCAAATTCAACGATGCCGCGCTCCAGCGCCATATCAAGCGGGATCGTGTCGTAGCCTTTCCCTTCGGCTGGGTAAACCAGATTCGCAAGGCGAATGATTTCATTCACGAGCGTATTGCGAACGCCCTTTTCGCCATCCCAGATATTCATATCTGAGGAGATCCTTTCCAGCATAAGGCAGGCGATACGCGGACCCGCAACGACGCCAAGACCTTCAGAAAAAATGGCAGAAAAGGTTTTACTCAGGATGAAGAAATGCTCTTTAAACACCTCTTTGCTGATCGGCGTGGCATGGATCCAGCCATTACCCTTTTCTGTCCGGACAGGAATAATCAGATTCAGATTTCGGGAGATTTTCATACCAGATCCCACATTTCAGAGTTGATGTAATACGTACCGGTAATGGTGATGGCCACTCCCGGCTCGCCCCCGGCGAAGGTCATATCCTGCACATTGGTGATCGCCGTGTTATAGATATCGAAGTCACCGAACACCGTGCTGTCGCTATACACTTTTGCGTCGCCGATCGTGGCGTTCTTTTCCCATTGCGCCTTGAATTGTTTTCCCAGCGCCTGGCTACGCAGCAGGTGAACACGCGCCTGCAAAATCATGTATGGCTGCGGCGACTGCACGGCTCCCGTCATAGCGGGTAAAAACTCCGTGATATTGCCCTGAAAGGACAATTCGACGCCTTCTTTTGCCAGAAATGAGGCGGACACATTCAGTTCGGAATGAGAGGTGAATTTAACGCTGGCGCGAACCCGGTTAAGGGTGCCAACGGGGATCATTGGATTAGGCACGGTTCAGTCCCTCACGAAAGCTGCATTGTCACATTGATGTTAAAAATGATTTCGACAAATCCGCGCATCGGCGTATAGGTGGCCGACAGGCCTGCATAACGCCCGATACCGTAATCATTCGGATTAGTGTTGGTATACTGGCGGAAAGGCACTGCATCGACGACAGGCTGGCCGTTGACCAGGCCGTAAGATACGCCCGTATTGAACACCGCCTGTGCGACCTGCTGTAGACGGTCGATCCCGTCCTGGTTGTAGTAAAGCGGGTTAATTGGGTTATTGCTGCCGTTGATCACCGTGTTGGCGAGCTGCATATCGACATTAATCTGCACCCAGTCCACGGAATACCAGTACGTCATATCGTTACCGTCACTGGTAACGCCTTTCACCAGAATCGTGTTGGAAATTCCACCCTCAGCCCCCGTGTCGACGTAGTTAATATTCTGCTTCGTCATCGTGGTCAGAATGGAATTTTTGCCCTTGTGGGCGTTTACCGCCTGCAGATAGCGAAATGCCATCGGCGGCACCTTGTTGATTTCTGAAGGTGATGCGGAAACATAGTTCCACATTACGGCTGCTGCCGCGTTTGTCGCCGGGTACGTATCATCCGCCGTTGCAATAACCGACTTAATACCGGCATAAGGCGAAACGTAATTCGTGTCGTCCGGCGTTTTCGTCAGCACGAAGAAATACTGCATCGCTTCGTTGGCGGTGTGGAGTTTTGCCAGACTGATAAATTCTGCGTCACCATCCCACGGCTGCGGCACCAGATACGCATAAAACCGCAGGAGCGGATCTTCCATATAAGCTTTCAGTGCAGCGATTTCCTTACTGACCCCGCCTTTCTGTACTCCCAGCTCCAGCAGGTAAATCCCAACTGAATTTCCCTGGGCAAAAAACATGTTTACTGCCGTCACCAGATTTTCACTGCCGACAATGGAAAACTGCCCCAGTGTCACTGGCGAACCGGAAAGCTGAGAATCAGCAATCGTCCAGGTCAGTGTTTTTTCATCCGTGACGGTAGCAGTATATTCGCCATTCCACGCGTCGGGCGAACACCCGGAAACAACAATTTTCACCTCAGAACTGTTTTCGCGTCGGATGTTGCTCCCTTCCGGAAGCGTCATCGTAACGGTGACGTTTGCCGCAGATTTTCCTGCGGCAGCCGCCGACAACGCAGCAATCGGATTTTTAACCAGATCGTTAATATCCTGATTGCTGGTGAGTAATACAGGCTTCCCCGGCTCATGAGTCGTGGAGCCAAACGAGAGAACCGCAGACATCTGCTGCAAATTCGAGGGTATAGCCCCGATGGTCTGGGACACATTCACCGTGACGATATTAAATCCCATTATTTAACCTCATATTTACAAATAACTTTTTCAATCAACTGCCGGGATATTTCCCGGGCGGTGCTCTGGTAGTAATTCACGTCAAAATCGACAATCTTTTTCTTCGCCAGAGCGTTGATTTCAACCTGTCCCGACTTTGCGTCCTGAACCACCGGAATATTAGTTACACCAAACTTTTCCTCCTCCAGCGCCCTGTTCACCACCGAGTCGACAAGATCCAGCGCCATTTTGTTGCTGAATCCGTAAAGCGTCAGGCGAACCGAATCCTGGACGAGCTGGAATCGCTCACCACCGAAAACAACGGGAGCCACCTGCAACGGAATGCTGTTGCGAACATCCACCGCGATATACGGAGGACGAAGGTTCTGAGGTACCAGGTAAGACGGATACACGGTCGCGGCATCTTTCATTTGCAGCCAGATCGGGATGCTGTTGGAGATGATCTGCTCGTCGCTGATATCCTCCTCGCAGTCGATAATCTGAGAACGCATAGTTGGTAAAATCGCCATGCCGCGATAATGAAAAATACCCGACTGCTGATAGCGGCTCTCCATTCGTGAAAAAGCGAACTGGACGCCGTAGTACTCACCGAGATAGATCGCATCGGGATTTTCCACATTAAAATCATCAACCTGCTGAACAGGCGTGAAAATAATGTTGTTCACATCCTTCGAGACAGACTCGTCCTGAATCGCAATAACCTGACGATGCAGGCTGCCTTTGATTTTCAGACGAGTTGGTGACTCAATATTCAGGCGACACAGTTCATCGCAACTGATGATTTCCGCATTAACCCAATAGACAAAACCATCCAGCGGCAGAACCTGCCGGACATAAAGCCTGAATGTGATTTCCTGGTCTGACGAGATGGTTTCAACTGCGGATTTAAGAACGGATGAGAGCTGCGAACTGTGCTGTTCGGCTAATTCCTCAAGACTCGGCATTGTTATCTATCCACGCTATAAAGCTGCCCTTAAACAGGCCGCCGTCTATGAATGACGGACGCCGCTCCCCGGTATATTTGTCCTTAAGCCTGGAGTTAACGCCCAGTAGCGCGGCCTGAGTTGGCACAGGGTTTCCGTTAATCGTCATCCCGGCCATTTCTTCAGTTTCAAGAAAAATATGGAAAATCTTCTCAGTCCCTTCCAGAAAATGCTCGCCTGGTAGCGGAGCCTTATGCTTAAGGTGATTGACCAACTGGTACGCCAGTTCAGTACCTGCCTCCTGGATAATCTCGTCCTTATGCATTTCCCAGAAGTGCGTAAAAATTTCGTATCGCTCCTCGAGGTCACAGGCCACGTCAAACGTGGTTTTCCCGGTTCGTCGCCGTAGTCATACGGCTGGTCGACAACACCAAAACAGAGTTTCATGGCGTGTAACCCCATACTGTGCCCATCTGCATCAGCACCGCAACAACCTGTCGTCCATACGGATCCTGCAACATCTGCAAATCCAGCAAAGACAGATTACTCAGCGCGTCGCTGATGGTGATCGAACCCGATGTCCCCTGGTCTGCTGCCGCGCTGACAAGCCCGGTAGCCAGTTTCCCAAGGTTGAGTTTTTTTCTCAGGTCAGCAAACCACGAGCCTGGGGCGAAATTCAGGAGGAATGAGGCGGCAGCGTTATAAACCGTTCGCACATAGATGATGGGTAAACGCTCCACCCCCTGATCGTGAGGGATTAGCTCCATTGCAGACTGAAAGCAACATTCCAGCGTCGGATCATCGTCAGCAATAGCGTGAACCGGTACTTTCATGTCATCACGAACAAAGCGAATAAATCCCTCCAGTGACGGACGCAGGGTCATTATTTTTTAACCTTAATATTTCGCTTTGTGCTGGGCGGATTTTCCTGTTCGGTGTTGATCGCTTCCCCGGTGATTTCCATCTCAATACCGCCAGGTTGAGGTTTTTCGCCGCTCTGAATCACTGCCTGATCCACCGCGTTATTCAGCGATACGGCGCTGGCCGCGAGAATTTCCTCTGACATGGATTCCAGATTTTCCGTTTTCTGCTCCGCGCAATCCTCAATGCGACCGACGCTCACAGGTTTATCGATGGAATAGCAGATACCGGAAAAATTCTTGTCCACCTTGTCACAACGCTGAAATCCGTAAGGTTCATGCTGTCGGATGATGTGGTCGATAATATCGGACTGATTTTCGATCATATGCTGACGTCCGGACGGAATTGTCACACCGAACGACTGCGTTTTTTCGGGGAGTTTGTAGTTGAACGTGTGCGGCTGACGTGAGCAGTTAGCGATGTAGAGCTTCATAAATTTTTCCCACAAAAAAGGGGAGCATTTAGCTCCCCGCGTTATCAGATTGAACGTTTATGCGTATTTGGCAGACAACAGGGTGATCCCCTCAGGGCGGAAGTTCCAGCCCGGCGTCGCGCGCATGGTATACAACGTGGTCAGGCCGCCATCCGGCATAGGGGACGGGATTTCCGTCGGCGCTGCCATGTCGCAGAACATCACGTTGACGGCCTGCTGGTTAGGGACCAGCGTGGAGAAAATATTGGTGTTAATAGCGTGACGCGCTTCCGGAACCTCAATCGTCGGGTTCGTAACGATGATCAGGTCACTACCACCAGCCCCCTTACCAATCAGCGTGTCATCCTGGCAGAAAATGATGTCATCGCCCGTCGCCTTATCGGCGACGTCTTTAACCATCGTTCCCACCGTTCCGGTACCACCACCAGGACGCTGGTAACTGGTCAGCTCAACAATTCCTGTCCACTCCAGCGCCTTCATGAATCGCTGTGGGCTCAGAATAACAGTCGTTAATGGCTGCCCCAACAGCAACATGCGGGTTTTCTGGTCAGCAATCAGGCCAAGCATAAATTTAGCCATCTCGCCGGAATCCCAGGTGGTATATGAATCATTGCCTTTGCTGTCGTTACCCAGATTCAGTGTCACTGCGTTCGGGGAGTTGGTGATCCCCTCGTTATTAGCTGCATTCACGCCATACAGCAGCATATTACGCAACATTTGAGCGTGTCCCTGGCGGTTAGCCAGGCGCAGGCCTTCAATCAGAGAATAGCCCCAGCGATCTGCTGCATCAGTATCGAGATAGCTGTATTGCGAACGGGAAGAAATTCGGTAAGTCATCATCCCGTCATAGCCGCCAGAGATACTGGAAGACGGTAACTGGCCCGGCAGAGACTGGCTGACCTGCGCCTGCGAGGTCATGCGCAGATATTTCTGATAGACCATCAAATCACTGGAACTGATTTTTACCGCTGGAGCACCACCAGCCAGGACTTCAAACGCCCCGGAAGCCATGCTCTGTTGCACGATCATTTCCGGCAGCACCATTGACGGCGACACAAAAGTAGTCGCGGGAGTAAATGCGCTCATTAATTAATATCCCCTTAAATTAAAAACAGGCCGCACGGCTTGCCGATTTCCCAGACAACGTTACCGCCATCCTCTTTTTTCACCGTCAGGTTTCCTTCAACTGAAACCATCAGCAACTTAATGTCCACTTTCGGGTTAGCCCCCGGCGTTCCCGTGTAAACATCAATGACGTTATTTGTCAGATCCCACACAAAACCACTGGCAGCAACGGTGTTATTGCCATCAGCCAACGCAACAACTTCTGCACTGACCGGGAGAGGAATGCGGGCGCCTGAGCCAACGCGGTAATAGTGAACAAAGCCACCCGCGAGATATAACGGCACCGGATTATCCGACGTGATAATGCCATGAAATGCCTGATTAAAGACTGTAAATGCGTTACAGGCGTCCTTCGTGGCCTGCTTGATAACCGCCCCGTTAACGCTGTCTTTCGCGGGAGCGATGCACTCGATAACACCGACACCACCCCATACCGGTTCAGTGATTTTGCTGTCCAGTCGTCCGGAGCAAAGTTGCAGACGAATTGCCGGATCATCCTGCGCATCCCCCTGCATCAGCCCACGGGATTCGACGTTAAAAAGGCCACCAAATGCTCCACGGTTTTTAAACGGATGAAAGTTAATATCAGCCATTGTTCAGGCTCCCTTGAGTGTTAATTTTTGCCAGACGACGCCCCGGAATTTTGAAGGCACTCAGCCAGACGTTCGGATCGCCCTGATATTCAGTAATGCGACGCCCGGCTTCATCGTTGCGGATACGTTTATGCAGTTGCCCCTGCGTACTCATCATTTCTTTTTCGATGGACTGACGGGCGGCACTGAAAATTGCGTCCTCAAGCACAGCCAGCGTTGCAGAATCCGCAATCGCGCGAATATTGACGTCCTTATGTGCCGGAGAGTGTTTCTGCATAGCGATTAGCGCACGCTTGCGGTAGTCCAGCGCATTTTCACCAGAAAACGGTGCTGGCGCGTTTTTACCGCAGGCACTGAATGCGGAGTCGGCTTTTGCCTGCGCTTCTGCCAGGGCAGAGTCATTGCGTTCTTTTTCTGCCTCCTCGTCAGCCTTACGCTGTTCTTCCGCTTCGGAATCAGCCTTTGCTTTCTCCTCAGCGTCTTTGGCTGCTGCCTCGTCAGCTTTGGCTTTTTCTTCCGCCTCCTTTGCCGCAGCTTCATCAGCTTTACGCTGTTCCTCTGCGGCTTCATCGGCTTTGGCCTTTTCTCCGGCCTCTTTTTTCGCCTGATCTTCGGCGTCCGCCCGCGCTTTGTCCCGCTGTTCCAGAGAGTCCATGCGCGTAACGACACCATCGATTTTCTGATTAATGCCTTGCAGGGCATCGCTCACAACCCCCTGTAACAGGGCCTGGAGTTCTTCTTTTTCCATCTCGATTTCACCTGTGTTTGTCACTTCAACCCCTGCGGGGATCCGGTCTTTATCCCACACGCCCAGCGAGCCGTGGTCTTTCGTCACCAGGGCAATGTGATCAACAAGGAAAGGAACGCCTTCGATTAAAAAATTGGTGTCACCTTCCTGTACCTCCACATTTCCTGATGTGCTGTTGAACACCACCGACGGGCTTGTCGAAACATCCCCCTCAGTGATTTCTTCAACAATGCTATGGAGGTAAACGCGGCACACCGCCCATACCTCATCACCCCGGATATACGGCAGCATGACGCTACCGACGATCCGCGATTTAAAATCCTCCTCCGTCAGAACTGCGTCGTCAGGATGGTTTGCGATAACCGGAAGGCCATTGCATCGCCTTAAAAACTCCTCATTCAGATAGAGCTTTGGAGCACGCCATACGTGCTCTTTCAGCCCGGCGCGATAGGCGAGCCCGGTTCCGGTTATTCGCAAATTCACCAGCCACATGTTGGAGAATTTCACCGGAGACGGTACGGTTCCGTCCCTGATGCGTTCTGCCACTTCAAGCTCGGTTAAACTCACGTTTGCCCTTCTCCGTTAAAAATTCGTCGGGTAGTTTCTGAGGGGCGTAGATCGGCAGTGCATCGCAACTGCAATAAACCTCCTCCCCGGCAGCAGTGATTTCGTCATAAAAACCATTTACGGGCTTTATCAGCCCCTGCTCCAGCGCCCACGAATCGCGGAGGAGATAAATTGTCTCGTCGCGCTCTTTGTGGTCCTGTCGGTATTTGTAGCCCGGACGCCGCCAGTTCGAATGCCAGCGCAGAGCAATCGCACCACTCTGAACAGCCAGCAGATACTTAACGTTGCTTGCCAGCTTATGCCCCTGGTCAATTGCCACCCGGCGACTGATAAAATCCATATCCTTCACGGATTTCTGAAACCCGGCCTTCACTTCCCGGCGATCAATTTCGCTCACCCCGCCAGGCGGAATGGACGTAACCCACCCCTGAAAACGCTGTATGGTTTTCTCGATGGCCTGTTCTCGGTTGAGTTTTATCAGGTTGGCACTGGCGAAAATTCGCCTGTCGAGTTCCTTGCGAAACTCAGGTTTCAGTTTTTCAACAGTGATTTTTTTAGGGCCGTCAGGAGGCTGATCCCGTAATGCCCCGCCGTCGATGACAAGACGGCTGTAGATAGCGGTGAGGTGTTTTCTGGCTACGGTATCATCAGGGGTTTCTCGCTGAGCGGCTACACGGAGTTTCCGGCACCATTCGAGCAATGATTTTTCGCTATCCCACCCGTGATTTACGTAGTTGTTAACGGCATCCGTCAGAACCTCATACAGCGTCCTGATCCGTTTCTTCTTCCTCACCGCCCGGCTGGAAATTGCCATCAGGCGTCTCCTGCTTCGGTGGTTCATAATTCGCCAGCGCGTCCACATCAATGATGAGTGGAGCTTCGCCATAGGTTTGCGTGGCATTAACAAGGCTTGCCAGCCATTCAGCGAGGGCGGCGCGGTTTTCAGGATCAACCTGTGGCGACACGGCAGAGAAAAGTGCTATCGCCTGTTGAATCACTTTACTGTCGCTTTCCCGGCGTTTGTCCGGCGACTCCTCCACCAGCTCCTGCCACGTCGCGGTAAATTCACGTCGCCACTGGTAAAACGTGGTTTTATAGTCGTCGGTTATGATGTCCGGGTAATCATTTTTCAGCGACTGATAAAATTCCTCGTTCCAGGCGATGTACTGCACCAGGCGTTCGAAATAATCCATCACAGGTTCAATCTGCTGGCGTACACCATCGATATACTGGCTGATGGCTTTCGAGTCCTCCTTACCTTCACCGAATCCGTTACTGAACGCTTCTTCCTTGATAATAATGGCCGGAACGTCACTCCCGGCGGCAATATCAGCAATGATGTTGTCGCGGGATGTATTCAGCGCCCCGTCGATGTTTTGCAGGTTCAGTGAACTTACGTCTTCGTCTTTTCCAATACTCAACACGCCTTTATTTTTGGCGGCTTTCACGTTTTCTCTTTTACGCCCCGTGGCAGCAGCCATGATCCCGTCAATTTTCGAACCGTTCTGCACAACTTTAGCCACCAGTACGCCTGCCTTCTGGCTGACGAGATCATTCGCCTCCATCGTATTGATATAGGATTTCAGGGAATAAAGAACTCGCTGAAACACGCTTCGCCCGGTGAATCCGAACGATGAACTCTGAAACTCCAGATAAATCGGTGTGCCGTTGAAGATTTTCAGTGTGCGTGACGGATGCCAGTCTTTTCCGCCAATCTTCAGCTTTTTATTGGCTTCCTGGAAAAACGGGCTGTTGGGGTTCTGGTCAGTCACCATCGAACCGGAAGCGTTCAACGGATCCCACGCGTTGATATACACATCCTCTTCTGTCAGTCCGAATGTCGGAAGCGGCTCACGACATGGAACACTGTCGGTGCCCACGCCGATCGCTGCAGCACCGTAGCAACGAGACAGAAAAAACAGATTTTTAATCTTCTCGTTGACCTTCATGCGTTCCCATACCTCCTGAAAACGCCGCACAACCCTCTCGTCAGGGTCTGTCTCCACGTTATACTGGCGCGGCTTACACATCGCCATCAGTATGGGTTTTTCAACAAGTTTTCCGCCCAGAGGATGGAATTGCCACAGCAGCTTACACAATTCATAGCCGATATCGGTTCCCGGCTGAATTTCTTCAGCCTCAAGAATACGCATCAGTGCTGAATCGAGGCCGCCAGTAATCTCGATCTCTGCCATCAAAATATCCTGATTTTTACAACGCCGCGTAATTACCGTGCGCGATGATCAATCCGTAGGTATAACAATCGAAAAGGTCATCAGCACGTTTATGCGCGTCTTTGTCTGCCAGGTGGAACCCGGCGATTTGTTTAACGAGGTGGTTTGCAGTGGTGCGTTTGAATGAAACGGTCTTGTCGTAAGCCTCCCGGACGATTTTGCACATCCCCTGATAGTGATATCCGGATGCCATCACCGCCCGTTCGTCTTTGCCTTTGCTGGTTAGTGCCGATTTAATCGGCGTCATATCCCAGCCTTCGGTTTCCGCCTTCTGGTTGAGGATTGCCCCCATCGCAGCGTCTTCCATAAAAATTCCCTGGCTGCCCAGACGCGGGCGGCACAATTTCTCCAGGCGTTCAAGGTTGTCATACACGCCGGGGATGTACTCCGGAAGCAGCGACGCTTTAATCTGGGTAACATCCCAGTCGATAATCGTGAGCTTCGGTTCATCAGAATACGAGGACTCATAAGCGAAATACACCACGCCAGTACCATCATTTTCGGTCCCGCCTTTCAGCGCCGTATCCATCACTGCGAAAATCATGTCGCAGTGCGGCGGCATCTCAATCGGCTGACCGTCCACCAGCAGCTTATCGACATCGAGTAACGCGTCTTTGGACCAGTCCACGAACTCGGCAAGATATTCCTGCTGCCAGACGCGCGGATCGGATTTCTTCTCCGTTTCCTCCAGTTCTTCTTTCGGAATATACGGATTCGATGAAGTTGGCGCATGGTGCATGACAAATCCCAGGGATTCATCGTGGCATATCGCGTAGAAAAAATTGCTCTCGTCGATACCGTTTGGTGTGGAAAATACCCACGCACAGCCACGGTAATCGACAAGCGTCGGGCGTATAGCGCGGGGCCAGATTTCCTCGAGCATTTCCGGCGCTTTAGTGAATGCGGCCTCATCAATCAGCACAGCGTGATACTTACGCCCACGCCCGGCCAGTTTGTTATTGTCCGTTACCCAAAAATCAATACGTCCCCCATTGCGGAGAATGATGCGCTTTTCATTTTTTGACTGGCTGAGGATCAGCGGTTGCAGAACGGCGCTAATTTCATCCCAGATTTCCTGGTACTGGCGGTATTGTGCCGTAAAAATCCCCACCCTACCCGCGATAAGCTGCCCGGTGGTAGGAACGGCAAATTTCCGCGTCGCGAAACTGGTAGCGATGTTCACCAGCATCACCGTTTTCCCCCAGCGACGACCACAGCAAACCGCGTGGAAGCGTTCCTCTATTGCCGCCATCCATGCAGCTATTTGCCCCTCATGAGGTTTTGGGAGGTAGATTTCAATTGACATTATCCACTCCCGGCATCGGCAGAGAGTTGTGGATAATTATTTCGTTATTCTCACCACCCACGCCTTTTTTAAGATTTTCAATCTCAGTGCGCAGCTTTTCGTTGCGAAGTCTCAGACCTTCAAGTTCCAGATCATTGCGGCTGTCGGCTGCACCACCTGCTGAACATCCTTTCGTCGCCATTATCAGCTTGATAAGTTCACGCCGGGCGGCAGCCTTATCCTCCAGCAGGATCTCAACGCCGAATTTTCCGAGCTTTGCCCCTGCATATAATTGCCGCGCATCCCCATCAAGCAGAGTGGTATCAGCCATATAAAGCTGTCCCGTTCCCTCACCGCAGCACTTCGGGCAGTCCGGATTGGGAATGGAGTTATCAACGAATCCGAGGCCGCCATACTCAGGCGCAGGCTTACCGTCCTTGCTGGCCTTCTCTGCGGCTTTATCGAATTCCTCGATATCGCGCCACTGGTAGAGGTGATTCTCGCCCCAGCAATAACGGCAGTTAACACGGCGAAATTGTGCCAACTGATTAGGGTCGGCCTGGACAATGGCCATCAACTGACTCACCAGTAAATCCAGGTCTGCGGTATAGCGTTTCTGGTACTGATTGCGAAAGTAACTGATGGCACGATAAACCCTGGCATTTCTAAGCATACGGCTGGCGTTGCTGTTAGCTGTCGCACCTTGCCCCTCATAACCAGCCAATCGGTATGCCTCAGTCGGCTTTTTACCCTGGGCAACCAGCATTGCGAATTTCGCCTGCTGGTCTGAAATACCGAATTCATCGGGACAGAACGAAATTTCTTCCGCATCGCCCTCATTCAGGCACGCATCGGATACTGGCTTTTTTTTCTGAGATTTTTCGTTCCGCTTTTGCGCAGTTTGCGCAGATTTTTTCTGCGCACTTTTTTGCGCAGTTTTGCGCACTTCTGCCTGCGCATTTTTCGGAGGTTTTTTTATGTAACGGCGGGCTGTTGCGTAATTCAGTCCCCTTGCTTCACACCATGCCGCCGGAGATATACCGGAGCGGGTGTATTCAGCAATATACTCCTGCTGCAACGCCCCCCAGTCCGGTCTGCTCATCAGTTAATCCTGATTTTTATCCACCCTGAGTAGTTCGCGCAGGGCAAAGGCATCCCCTTTTCTGGCAAGCTTAAACAATGCCGCCCGTAGCTCAGCTTCACCTTTCGCTCTGCCCTTACGGATGGACGCGTAAAAATTTGTCATTGCTTCCCGATTTTCTTTCAGTCGGTTCAGATCAACATCCAGCACGTCAGCGATTTGTTGTGCAGTCATCCGGCACGCTGCCAGAGACTCGACTTTCGAATACGGAATCATTTGTCACCCCCATTGATATGCAGGGTGTCTTCTTCCTGTATTTTTTATGAAGGATTTTTACTGCAGCGTTGTTCCAGGTGACCTGGTGGTGAATGCGTTTATGGCTGGCGCCCATCAGTGAGATTTTTACGCACGACGGTGCATACATGACGGAGTAAAAACTTTTAACGTAGGTTCCGGAATCCAGATACAGCTCGGTCATTCCACCACTGTTTTTCTGCGTCTGTTTCTGCCCTAACTGGACAGCACCGATCGTCATAAACAATTCACCACAGCGACCGAGATTCGTGTACGTATTCACATCCTCGTTAATGCGCCCCATGAATGAGAACGGTCGATCAACCGAACAGATAAAGCTGTTCATTGCCTTGCGTTTCACCCACGAAGCATGGCCGCCATTGTCACCAAGAAAATCCCCGCCCTGCGACATAGCGATGGAAAGCGCAGGTATTGATTCGTAGTACGCCAGCATTTCAGAAAGGATCGCATCCAGTTTCCTTATCGGAAAATAGGCCTGGTCATAGTTGCGATCCACCCGAAACTGGAACTCGTGATAATCATCATCGAGCTGAATGAAGTATTTACACCCGACCAGTTTTGCCAGGTCGAAACAGGCATTACGGGCGTAAAAAATTGAGCGGCGGTCACCGAAATTATCGGCTTCGTCAAAACTACTGGCGATATCGGCTTTGGAAAACACCAGCACCTGTTCACCAAATTCAGCCATGTACTGATGCCGTGTCTTATCTTCATCATCAACAACGATAAAAATTTTCCCGGTATAGCCAGCACGACGCAACGTCCGGTAAGTCAGAACTTTGTCCGGTCGCCCGTGAGTCAGAATAAAGGCGCAAAAATCATCACGCATATTCCTCCTCCTCCCCACCATGCATGATCTCCACCATGCGCTGCGTCATCCGGACAAATCCATTTTCAATAGCCTGCTGATAATCAATGATCACCAGCGCCGACTCCTCGAAAAAACACTGAATTTCAGCGGGGGCGTGAGCGTAATAGTCCGCAATTCTGCTGAAATTAAACACCGTGTGACGTTCTGCCGCACACAGGAGGAATTTCTCAATATCAGGCTCAAGGGACGCCGAACGTATCCTGCTGATCAGCTCCTGAGTTTTCGTATCGTCGTACAGTTCACTGATATCCGGTTTACCGCCCGACGGCTCATAAACAGGCGTATCAATTTTCGTCGTATACGGCTCCTCCTCATTTCCTGTACCGGGCAAAACATCCGTCAACAGTTCATCAATTTCTGTCGGGCTGAATCCTGTCAGGGAGATATCAAAATCAGCATTGATTAGGTCCGACAGCTCCATCCGTAACAGATCTTCATCCCACCCAGCATTCAGTGGCAGGCGATTATCTGCCAGACGGTACGCCTTTTTCTGATCATCCGTCAGACCAGACAGAACGATGACCGGAACGGAATCCATTTTGAGCACTTCAGCCGCCATAACGCGACCGTGACCAGCAATAATTTCGCCCTTTTCATCAATCAGCACTGGATTAGTCCAGCCGAATTGCTTAATGCTTTCTACCAGTTGTGCCACCTGCTCAGGGCTGTGTATCCTGGCATTGTGTGCATACAGAGACAGTTCTTGTAACGGGCGATAGACGATCTTCAATTTCTCGCTCATACAGCCTCGCTTTATGAATAAAAAAGCCCGCTATCGGCCAGTGCGCTGGGTGCGCGGCGGGTGCCGATGACGAGCTTTGGCATTATCGCAGCCCCTCACTATGAAGGGCTGCTGTAATGCTGATGTGCGGTAACTTCATTAATATTTTCAATACAATATATTCACTTATGTTCGGCGCCACCAAGAATAATATTCACACCATCATCACTCTATAATCTAATAGAAATAAAAATGCCCCACTCTGGGGCAATAAAACAACAAAAACAACTTAATTATTCAGCATCTAATTCTATAGCCCATATATGATTCGGACTATATGCTTCGCTTGCGCATAAATTCACTTTCATATCTGAAAGTATAGCAGCCATTGCAATTTTCCTCATTTCATCAGCGACATAATTGTCCGGATAGTTTTGCGCCCCAGGAATAATCCAAACACCGCCAGTTGAACTGACGACATATATACCTTTCCTATTAACGTTCGCGTCAGCAAAATATTGAGTCAATTTTACTCCTTCTACAATTCTGGCTGTAGTTCTTTCACAGTTAGTTCTAAACTCCTGGCTAACACCTGCAAATGTTTGGATAGATACCAAACTTATCATAAAAACAAAAATTTTAATCAATGCCTTAAAGTTCATCTTTATCTCCATTCTTTACCAGAAAATCATCAATACTTTGCAAAGTCAACAAAGTGGATTTGCGTTTTATGAACTTCTTAAATTTTAATAAATCAGCTTGCGATAGTTCATTAGTGATAAAATCACAGGTTAAAAAACTATTAGTTTTATTATTTTGATGGCATTGATCTGGCGCAAACTCTATCCAAGGGTACTCTCTCCAGGCTGGGAATTCATCAGGGAATCCCGCAAGATGATACCCATCTTCATTCGGTGCAACAGATAATCCACGAAATAAATCTCTTCGATAATTTCTGTTTCTGTGCATCCCCCCCTCTATCGCACCAAAAGTTACTCTATACCATCCAATTATTTGTGATAATGGAACACCACCTAATGCTGCATACTCATTTTCACTTGGGTATGGGCTGTATGTACCGAGTATGCCGTTCACATCAAATAAATTAGGCGCTGGTGCAATGACATAAATATAATACTCGTTAAAGCTCCCAAGCATATTTTGCCCGATCAAATGAGCCTGTCTTAATGTCGTTGTTGTAGATACATAACCATCATTATATCTGGTATTCCCTGTTACAGTTCCTCGGGCGTGATCATATAAATTAATATTGATTGGCGTACCACGTTCATACGCTTCATCTTGTCCTCGGGGTATTAACCCACCAGAACGTCTCACTTCATCTGGTGATCTGGAGTCTGCTCTATAAAAATCATTAGCATAAGACGTAGAAGATATGAAAACCAAGGTGACAAACAAAAAACAATTCTATTCATGATACTTATTGTGCGCTCTGAACTATGTACAATGACATTAACGCATCTGCAAAACAGATAATTGATGCAAATCAATAAATAGAATTAATCAAAAACATAAGACATATATAATTTATCCTGAGATTATAATTTCAGCTATTACGCAAATTTTTTATTTAATTTTGTAATTTCCAACTAAAGTATAAATATCAACAATTGATTCCTGATACGCGCTCTTTAATCCAGCCATATACAAACGACTCGTTAGCCTCCCGTTTCTCTGCCAGCTCCAGGTAACGGTCACCCTGCGTACAGTTCAGTGCGGTCAGCATTACCCGTTCGCCATCCCTGCCACGATTTTTCAGATATGCCCGTAACGCATTAATAGTTCGTGGGCCGATACGTCCGTCTGCATCCATATCCGGATACAGTTTCCCGCGCAGGTTGAAAACGTTCAGCCAGCGTTGAAACATTTTTGACGCCACGGTTGGCCCCATGTTGACGCCTGTGTCGCACAGCTCTGCGGCAATATCCGGGGACAAATTTGCCACCTGGTCAAAACGTGGGCCGTACCAGTAATCCGCCTCGAGTATTTCCAGCGCCTGCCCGCGCGTCAGGTCACGCATAT
The DNA here is from genome assembly GCF_963883545.1 of Escherichia sp. E4702. Lineage (NCBI taxonomy): Bacteria > Pseudomonadati > Pseudomonadota > Gammaproteobacteria > Enterobacterales > Enterobacteriaceae > Escherichia > Escherichia sp. E4702. The sequence goes on from NZ_CAWORF010000017.1 coordinate 42,559, forward strand.
CGCCCTGATATCCGTGCGCCCGGGCGACTTTTTCAGTAATGCCCCATTTGGTCGGACCACCTTTATCATCCGGATGGTTGACGTAACCGCCCTCTTTTCCCAGAACTTCGTCAAAAATTTCATCTTTCGACTTCATTTCAGTACCTTCGTAATGCAAGGATTTTTGAAACATTCCCACGTGCACGTATCACCAGCACGCAGAACAGCAGATTAAAAAACACCACCAGCCAGTTCGCCGCTAACAGACGACCACACAGATAGCTGAGTGGCGCAAGGGCATAAAGCAGCATCAGCAGCCAAGCCAGCCATGACATCAGCGGTTTATGTCTGGAGTCATGACGACGATAAAAAAAAAGCGTCAGCACGATAACCGTGCATAACGCTACATTCAGCAATCCAGAAAAGTTATCAGGCATTGCCGCCTCCTCCACCCCGCAGGCGGGAGAACAGGCCGGACACCAATGATGCGATATCCTGCTGGTGGATGAACGACAGAATCTTCACCGACACCACTGACACCAGCACTGCACACAATGCGTCGACAGGCGCTCCGTCAAACCCTGTATGCTTTACCAGCCAGGATGCCAGAACCTCTGCACCCAGCACGCCGATAATGAACGACACCAGAAAATGCGCCGCCACACGCCAGGCTGAAAGCGCCTGCGGTATCGTTGCCACAAATAACGCCCCGGCGAACGCACCAAACACAATCCCGAAATCCGTTCCGGTAAACAGCCCGAATACCGTCGCCCCGCCGAGAGCCGCAGCCGTGCCGGAACCGGATAAGGGTTCAGACATACTTTTTCTCCTGTAAATAAAAAAGGCCACCAGCGGCCCGTAAAAAACAACATCCCATCGAAGGAATCCGCAAATGCCTTTTGTGTGACATAGTCTGATATGAAAAGCGAAGAATTAATGTACGGGAATAAGGATTACCAGAAATTCAGATTAACTTTCCTGTTTAAACGAGAAAAATTAATTTATATACTTTTTGCACTTCCCGAGCGGGAGGTGGAAAGGAAATTCGTTATGTTTCACGGACTTTGTCCAGCGACCTTAATCCGACGGTCGCGTTTTTTTTTGCGTCATATTCATCGTTGACTTACATGGCATTGCCACACGGACATTATCAGTGTCCGTGTATTTTTTTGAATTCAACACAAAAAAAACCGCCTAGTGCGGCGGTTGAACAATGCTGAAGATGAATCATTTTTATTGTAGTGAAATTGAGATGTTGTGGACTTCCCTGAATATCTGACTTTATGCCTGATATTGTGGTTCCAAAAACAACAATGTAAACCACCCTCATACCGGGGAACATCTCTTTGGTGTTATTTACAACACCGGAATGATGCATTTCCGACTCTCCAAAGAAACACAATATTTCTACCGAAAATACACCATTCCGCTATTGTAAAATAACAGCGCAAACCACTGACTAGCCAATTACAAATCGGTGTTCCTGTTTCCTGAGCAATGTTTACTCTTCATATGAGTTCTTGTCGGGGAATAAAACCACTCACCCGGAAGACAGACGTATAATAACAAGGAATAAAATCACTTCAACTGTAATAATCTGAAAAATGATTCTTGCCACATGAAAACACCCACCAACCGTCCATTACCACAAATAAAAAAGCCTTCACCGCGTCGCGGTTTTCCATTTTCTTTACTTCTACAATAGCCTTACGGGTTTTCTTTTTGAAAATCCCAAACATCGTGAATTTTCCTTTTAGTAGGTGAGCCTCCGCCCGGGGTGACCAGTCCACAGAGAAAGTCACACTGATCATCCCGTAAGCTTACCCCTGAAAGGTTCTGTGGTTTTTGATCCGCGCCGGGCGTAGCGCAAAGAAATGAAATAAGCCTTATCTGAAATTAAGGTTAATCTGAAGATTTAAACCATTCTAAATGCTTAGTAGTATAAACATGCCTATTGAAAGAGGCAGATACTAATCCTTCTTCACGGACCTTGTCCCGCGGCTTTAATCCGACAGCCGCGCCCTTTTTCGCCAATATAAACCGGATTGAACTCATACAAAAAGCTCACCGAAGCGAGCCTGTTAAAAGTATATTTACCATTACAAGTGGACCGTCACCGGGGACTCGAACCCCGCACCACAAAACAACAATATTTGTTATGCACTCTTACCCGATGAGTTAGTGACGGCTTTTTGTTCTGCGGGAATCCAGTCTGACGAACAGAACTATCGGAACACCTTGCAAAAAAAAGCCAGCCACCAGAGACTGGCTGGCAAATTACAAAGTTTAAATGATTCATCATACAAGCGTCGTTACAGGGGAAACCTGCGGTGTAGCAAGATACAGAAATGTAAGCAAACTAACAATAAGCAAGCACAGCATATTCGGAATAAGTTATAAATTTAACGATGTAATGCTTATTCAGCGTACAATTCTGCAAATTACCGAAAAAAAACCGCCTGTTAAGGCGGTGGTCAAATCAGTAAGTGCTGAAGAGTATTATTATAATATAGGTGAGGTGTCGGGTGCCTCCCGAAATACCTGACATACCATCAGATACTGTAGTTTCCCCGCTAAACAACCACTTAAACCACCCCCGCACATGGGGCTCACCTCATTTTGTGATGTTAACAACATCGGGATAGTGCATAATCAGCCCCTGCCAGGAAACATCAAAAAAATCCCACCAATAATGCACTATTCCGATAGTATCAAAAAACACAGCACCGAAATCATAACTGGTCTCCGTTATAATTCGGGAGAGCGATAAAGGATATACGAGACCTTTCCCGCGAAAAAAACGCCAGTGCTGAAAAACCTGTGCCTCATTTGTTTTGCTGGAGCGGGCAGCGGGAATCGAACCCGCATCATCAGCTTGGAAGGCTGAGGTAATAGCCATTATACGATACCCGCATATGGTGCCGACTACCGGAATCGAACTGGTGACCTACTGATTACAAGTCAGTTGCTCTACCTACTGAGCTAAATCGGCATTATTTCCTCAGACAGGAATATATCGCAACCACTCCCCCTGAAGAACTGCGGCAAATAATACGTTTAAATAATAAAACTGCAATACACCATAACGTCAAGTTTTGTAAAGTTATTTTTAGATTTCCATTTTGTCGGCTTTGTATATAAATTTAAAAACAGTTATAAATATACACAAAATATATTTTATACAACAATTTAATCGCGCATTTTTTAATCGGGCTTCAGAAATAAAAAAACCCGCCAGTGGCGGGTTTTTAAGTTCACGTTTCTGGTTAACCTCGCGATACAGCTTTGCGAAGCGTAACTGAATTGAAGCAGCTTATTGCTCACTTTGCAATAGTTTTTTTTTGTGCCGTGAACATTGGTTTATAAAGCATAAATTCAGCAATCATCAGCCATTGATCGATACGACGTCGACAGGTAATTAATGTCCAGTCAGGATGATTTTCATTTAACTGCTCTGCCATTTTCAGTTTGCTCATTCCCCGCCCTTCATATCGTTGTCGGAGGATGCTAATTAATCCCGGATACTCGACCAGCACTTCGCTAATTACCCGATCAATACATAACGCCTCGGCATCAGTACAATGAGACAACCAGCTTTTCTGCTTACCGTCGAGCATTTCCCGCAAAAATGCCTCCAGTTCCGTCTTATCAATCCCCGCTTTTTTCATCCTGCGCAGAACTTCATTGATGGCTGTTTTCGTCAATTTTTTGGATGCCAGCAACTGGTTAAACATATTCCCCGTCTTACCGCCGCCAATATACGACCAGCGCCCCCACATACGCAGTTTTCCCTGAATCCAGACACTTTCCAGCGTGGTGAGACGAAGGTGTTCCCCGCTTTTTCCTGTATTTGTTGGGTAAATCATAAATAACCTTCCTTTCTCCAGATTTCTTGTGTGCGAAAAACACCTTCTGCATGCATCAGGCGTAATTCTTCTTTGGTGTAATCGCTGGTTTTTACTCTCCCGTCGATTAAATCGTGGCATGAGCTACAGGCAATTGCAGCCTGCATATCGTGTGGCTTTGTCACTGTTCCACACGTCCCCGCCAGTCTGTAATGCGCCAGCACGGAAGTTTCGGGATTGTGATTGCAGTAGCCAGGAATTCTGACCTGACACATCTGGCCCCGCGCCGCTTTACGTAAATCTGCCATCACGCAAACTCCAGCAGCTGTGCAGCCACATTTTCGACTTGTTCCGGAGAGGAAAATTTACGGAACAGAATCCAGTTCCACAGCACATTCAGTACAGATTTATAAACCTGCTGAAACTCGGTTTCGTCCATATTCGCAAACGCGATGGATTTCGCCCGACGCCCGCGGTTACCGTCCGGATAAAAATGCTCAGTGTAAAATCCGGCCTGAATGGTTACCCATTCACGGAAGGCGTCAAATGACTTGAGTAATGCCGTATCCTGGGTTCTGCGTGTCGCAACTGTATTCAGATATTGCTCTGCGGCTTCGCTCAGGGCTGGCGTATGTTCCCTGCCTACCGAGTCACACAGGTAATCAACGAAACCTGACACCAGTGTTCGTTCACGAGGCGTGATCGCCCCACCGACCGGAGTCCAGAAATCGAATCCCAGTTGCAGGAGTTTGAAAAAACGCTTGTGGAATGCGTAGTTACGAACACGCTTAAAGTCAGCGTGTATCCACTCGCCTATTTTGATTTGATGCAGAAAATCGCAACTCTCCGGCGTCGCCGGGAGAAGTAAACCAGAAGAAGTTTGTTTGACCAGTTGTATATGTGCCATCGGTTTTCTCCGGTGGCACGGTGTTACTCAGCAGGGGGTCAACCCTGTGCTGAATTGTAGATGAATTCACTCAGTCTCAAAAGCAAAAAATCCAGCCTTAAGTCCTATCTCTTTCAAAGCCTGTAATGATGTGACAAATTCATCTTCACGTAAAATAAAACCGTCCACCATAAGTCCATCCACAAAATAAATTAACACAGCACCGCTCTTCCTTTTCTGGGATTGTAAACATTTAATGCGGCAGTGACTGACAATAGTTCCATTCTCAACGCGCACAGCATAGAGGCCATTTTCACTAAACAATTCATGCAATTCTTCGATTTTCATCTTCAGAATCCTTCCAGATAAATAGCTCTCCCCTTTTCAGGGTCCATCCATCTTCTCCCTGCGCGCTACTCAAAACGGATGAATTCTAATTAATCTTTATTTCGAAGCAATCGCAAAAAAAATAAAGCCGAAAATAAAAACAAATACGACAAATACGACAAATACGACAAATACGACAATATCAAAAATCAACTAACCATTCGGACAACAAGGCAATATAATTTCAGTTAAAAATTATTAATCCCTTATTCATGAAAAACAAAACCCGCCGAAGCGGGTTAAGTGCGGGTGCGTTGAGGATACCTGACACATCAGAGGTGGCGGGGATTTCTCCCCGCCAGGTCTCTTACTCCTCAGGTTCGTAAGCTGTGAAGACAGCGACCTCCGTTTGGCCGGTTCGGATTCGTACCTCGCAGAGGTCTTTCCTCGTTACCAGTGCCGTCATTATGACGGTTAAACAGATGACGATCAGGGCGATTAACATCGCCTTTTGCTGCTTCATAGCCTGCTTCTCCTTGCCTTTCGGCACGTAAGAGGCTAACCTACATGTGCAAAGCATGAAATTGGCCTCAGATTAATGTTAAGCGTCTTGCCGGACGCGTAATGTTAACTGGGGCTTTTCTCTATCTGCCTTTGGTGGCATGCCCGAGGCAGATAGCCTCAAGCACCCGCAGCAATTCTACCTATCGGACATGTTGCTGCCAACAATTTTAGTTTGAAGCCTCCCCATTGAATGTTTCCTCGGAATAGTGATAATAGCGGTAAACTTTATATGGAGATTCTCAATGTATTTTTTTGCTTTACGCGTACTATTAAAGCCCAGAGATCCAGATTTGTTTCAGCATAGTGGCGAAGAGCGATGTATTGAACACTTCGAGCAAGCGATCGTTCACGCATCAAAAAATATAAAACGAGTGTCACAAACACCATCTGTCCATAAAAACTGGCAGTATAGATTAAAACTTTCTGTCGCCCCGACTGATGGCGTCATGGCAGGTTTGATTTCGAAACAAAAGAAACTGCATGGTTACAATGAGGACTTTCAAGAATACAATGTTCCAAGTTTCCCTCCTGTAGTATGGTTATGGGATCGTCAAGAACAAGTTATTTTAATTGAACGAAAAACCACTGTTTTTAAAAGTGCTCACAATGCGGCAATGATGTTTGAGGAATTATCTAACAATGATTACCTCGTCGAAAAAGGATTACGCATATTTATTGAACCTTGTCTGGAGAAGGACAACTTTTGGGTTGAATATGACAAGTTAAGGCATATTGAGCAAGTGACATTTGCTCTTGTTATGCCAAATATTTTTGGGGATAGTAAAAAAGCACTAACAGACGCCTTAAACAAAATAGAAGATGATACCAATGCTACTGCTCTAACCACAACATTTGAAAATAAAGATGGAAATCTTAATCTTCGTGATTCCACATGGGCAAATGTTTTAGTTGATTGGACTAATGATGGCGGAGGAAGTTGGCAGATAAAAGGGAAAAAGAGTCCTACAGCCAAAAGTATTACTTTAAATAGTGAGCCTACAGCAAAATTAATTTTTGTAGATGGTTCTCTTTCAGAATGCACATTAAGTGGTTATTCTGCAAATGACGTAAAGGACATTATTTCCCTAGTAAGAAAAGATTATCGGTTTGAAAAATGCAAAAACTAGCAACCTTGATGGTGAGACTAATTGTTCTTGGTGTAATTTGCTTTATTTTTTCTTCAGAGGATAAAAACACTTACTCTATAATCGAACAGTCTTCAGCTGGTATTATTGGTGCCACCTTAGGTGGCATCATCGCTGGTATATCAGTAATTTTTAGCATGCTAATCAACATCTGCCCTCAAAATAATAAACATGTATTTGATGATTATTTTGTCAAGCTGGAATCAGATTTAAAAATCCTGATTTTTTGTCTTGGTGCATCCGTTTTTATTCCTTATTTAAGGGAGATGGACATACCTTTGCTAGAATATCCAAAATGGGAGTTTTTTATGTCAAGAGCGCGATTATTTACCACGTTTGAAATATTATCCATTGCATTATCATTAAATATAACACTGGAGGTCATTAGTTCTATGATTATAGTTGTAAAAAAAGCATTACAAAACAAATAAAACAGTTTGCAACATCTAACAACCCATTTCACTTCCTGATTTCTTTAAGCGTAATAATCATCGTGTTTTATTTATATTTTCTCACCGCCCTTTCGGGCGGCCTCCTGATGTTTTGAGGGTGCAGAAATCCCTCCGGTTAAGGATTTAATAAAAACCACTTCTGATTTAAATTTTCAGTGTTTTGTTATCAGGTGGTTTATCACCTTTATGCTTCAGCCTTATTTCGCAACCAGACACAAACCGGGCCATCTTCGGTGTCATGTATTGAACCAATAAACCATCCATTGCCCTCTGGTCGTTCCGGTGCCCATGCAGAAATATCAGCATCACACGCATCAAGGTCAGCACATCCTTCGTCTCTGAAGCAGAGGACGCATTGAAGATTATTTTCCGCCATCCAGGCGTTAAACTCTTCCGTTGAAATATATTCCCTACCATCACAGAATTTTTCATATTCAGGATGCGTCCAGCAGCCATATTCATCACGTATTACTGGTATTTCTTTAATTTCATTCATTTCTGTTCTCCCACGTTTTCAGACTTTCACCACAGAACGGGCAAAAACACATTGCAACGCCACGACCGACATATTGACCAGAGTGAATTTGAGCAATGTCTAAGCCTGGCTCGCCAGTGTTTATGTTCACACGCCCCGGGATAAATATACCTTTGCTCTTAAATGTTGGATTTCCATATTCGAGTGCTTTTGCCAATGCCGCACACGGTTCTATCTGATTGCCATTAACCCTGCATTTTGATTCACTCACCGCACCACCTCCTGAAATTTCCCCTGATAAAACGCCAGCACACGCTGCATAGCTTCACTTTTCCTGCACTCGCGACAGATTATGTTCATATGCCTGTCGTAGCGGCGTATTTCTCCGTCTGGTAATGACCAGATAAGATCCTGATCAACCACAACCGGTTTCTTCACCTTTGCCCTCGATAGTTTTTTGCGGGCGTTTTGCCAGTCCTTACGAGCCTGTTCAGAGGGAAATAACCCGTAGCCAGAGTTGTATACATCACCACTGGCGACCAGCTCTCTTGCGAGAACGCTCATTAAATATCTTGTCGCACCTGTCTTAGCTTCCAGTTGTCGTAACGTCTCGCGACCGCTCAGACGTACAAGTTCAACAACCTGCCCTTTAATTATTTCCCGCTCTTCTTGTGTAAATACTTTTGCCATAAGCGCCTCCGGCAATCACTTTTCCGATGCAACACTGCGGGAAAAATCAGTAATCTGTCGAACAATATCCCTGTGCCTGTTCAACTCCCGCAGCGCGGCGCAGATACGCTCCCACTTCTGGACATGATTTTTCGCCCGACGCAGTTCGCGATTTGCCATATGCAGCGATGGCAAAACCAGGTCATCCGCTTGTGTTTCGGTGTACGATGGCAACGACTGCACAATGTCCGCTACAGTTTCTGTTTTAATATCTTCCTGTGTTGCAGCTTCCTGCACCGGTAACGCAACACCTGCTGGTTGAGGAAAGGCTTTACCATGGGTTTCCGCTATCGATTTAACTTTCGGCTCTGCTGGTAAATTACCGCCCGGCATGCAGTAACGAAATTTACCGTTCTGATTAACGCGAATCAGACGACCTTTGCTGATTGCCATTGCCAGCGTTGAAGCCACTTTGCGGGATGTTGTACCGAACAGCGTAGCCAGTTCATCCGCCGTTTGTGGGCCACGTTGTTCAATCGTCGAAGTTAAATCGCTCTCCGAAATTTTCGTCACTGTTGCCGTAGTGGTTTCTTCCGGCAGCACTGTCTGTGCTGGCTGTTCCTGCTGAACGTTGTTATCAACCACACGCCAGGTGTATACGCTTTTATCAACGAAGCCAGCCTTTTTCAGTTCCCACAGCTCGTTCAGCACTTCTTCACGACTGATATCAAGTCGCGCTGCCAGTTCTACCGACGTGGCTTTTCCCATTGCTTTCAGTGCGTCAAAAACGGTCTCCATAAAAATTTCCTCCCGGTAAAAATTACTTCTCAACTCAAACAAAACCAGCCGCTTTCCGGCGTTCGTATTCCTGTTTCAGCAACTCAATTGGAGTTGGCCCCGACGGGCGTTCTGGTGCAGCCAGTTGCCGCCGGACTGGCGGAACACTGAGGCCGTCACCAACTTGTTTTGCCCATTTCGCCAGTTGCCGTTCTGCAAGTCGTTTTAACTCCCCTTCGGTCATCTGACGCTCAATCCCTTTTGCCCGCATCTCGAGGCAAATGTGATACAGCACAGGCTGAGACCACGGGTATTTATCGCTTCCGTCGTATCGCCAGGACTCGTTGCGCCAGCGTCGGTACTCCTCCATCACGGCATCCACAGTCAAACCAAACGGATTTGCCCCACTTTCCGAAATCAACGCCACAAACTCTGCCAGGTCAGGAGGCCATGTTTCACCCGCCCGACAACGCTCCATGCACTGGCGGCAGACCTGCCGGATTTGCTGCTCAGTCATCGCGCCAATCTGTGCAATCCAGAGCTTCGAAGGTGCGGCCCCGTTCTTCTGAGTCCAGCGGTTCGAATAAACCTCCCCCATGAGTTCCCACAGCTTCCACGCCGTTTCCGTCGCTGATAAATCCGTTTTCACGTTCCCACTGTTCACGTGCTGCCCGAATTTCCCGAACTGCCCGTGATGCGGTGCCACCTGGTGCTGCTGCATAGCTCACCCCCTTGCTGACTGGTTTAACCTGCGCCCTGACGTGATTTACGTGACGGGCGAATTTCTGCTCCCACTGAACCTGCGTGAAAACTCTCCCCTCCGCCGTCCAGTAGTCCCGGAAGGCAGCAAGTTCGGCATGTGTAAATTCCGGCTCTGGCAGGGCAACGCCCCACAGTGCAGCCCGTCGTCGAAAATCCAGCGACGGATGCCAGCCATCGGTCATCGGAAATTTCCCGATGGGTTCAATCAGGCCGTCAAGATATTCGGGTTCCGTTGTCTGCGATGGCGTACCGTTCGATTCACTTGTCGGAGTACTCTCGCGTACGCGCGCGTTATGTGTGGGGTTTAATTCTTTTAGATCTGTATCTTTATTAGTTGCTTTTGTGTTGGCATCATGTTCAAACACCACTCCAACATATGTTTGAACACCTGTTAAATTTCTCTCTTGTTTTGTTTGAACATCTGCTTCCTTTCTGCTTCTTCTGGCCTGAACAGATGCTTTTCCTGCGGCTGATTTTTTGGTTAACTTTTCCCTGACTGATGCCAGATCTTCCTCAATCCGAAGATGCCCCCATTCGTCGCCGTTATCGCAAAAAAACTCCCGCAAGGATGGTTCAACATCAGCCCATCGCTCGTTAGTCAGACGGGCAATTTTTGCCAGCCTGTTTTTGGGTATTGGCTTTCCTGTTTGCCAGTAATTGAACATCAGCAACAAATACGCACCGTGTTCCTCTGCTGACAAATGCATGGTGTCAGCCAGGTAATCAGCTATGTACAGTTGCATGTATGGTAATGCGGCCATAATTGCCCCGTATGATGCTGCCCGGTGGCTTAGAATAAGCACAACCAGCATGGAAACTTTTGCTTAATGAACAATGACAGAATCGTCGGAAGACCCACCGCCGCTGAAATGCGCTTTCCGGTAAACGGCCTGAACTGCATCATCATGCGCATCAATTGCCGTACTCAACGCTTCCTGCGCCGCCAGTAATGCACGGCGTTCCAGGGTATCGAAGATGCAGAGTCGGTGACGCAGCTCGCGCGGAAGGATTGCCAGAATTGCTGGGATCAGCTTCTGAATTTTTTCCCTTTGCGCTTTTGTTTCACCTTTCAACCAGCGGTGATAGATGTTCTGCTGATTATTCCAGTCCTTGCCTGGTACCAGGGGCAATTCGCCGCCCCCCTGGCGCAGATATTCTTCAGTAATTGCGTTAGCGACCCACGCCTGCCCTTTTTCGGCTGCCAGGGCTAACAGCACTGATTCGATGTGCTCATGCCTGATTTTCATGAATCACCTTCCCAGGTCGTTTTGCCTTACGATATTCGTCATAAACTTTGGGGTCGTACTGAAGCTCCCCGCCAGATGCTTTTTGTAGACGCATCGCGCGACCTTCGGGAACCAGTTCTCCCCATTGAGAAACAGCAGATGGATCAACGCCAGCAGCTTTCGCCACTTTGGCCTTCGTGCCATAAAAATTAATTACGTCTGATTTAAACATCACTCCCCCACGCTTGAGTTTTCTCAATATTAATCACCCAAGGAATCTCAAGTCAAGGATTATTAAGATATCTAAATATGAACGAGAAAACTTTAGGTCAACGAATTAGAGAAAGACGCAAACAGGTTGGCTTAAGTCAAAACGATTTAAGCAAGGCTGCTGGCGTATCTGGCTCATCAATTTCATTGTGGGAAAGTGACCATACAGCCCCGCGCGGGCAAAATTTGCATCGCCTAGCCGAGGTATTGCAATGCTCACCGACTTGGATACTGTTTGGCGACGAGGATAAAACACCGGATCCCCCAGTTGCACTCAACAACGCCTTAGACTTATCGGAAGATGAGTTTGAGATGTTGCGATTATATCGCGCACTACCAAAATCAGAGCAACAAGCACAAATCAGCGAACTTCGTGCCCGCGTTGAGAATTTTAATCGCCTATTCACCGAGCTACTAGAAGCTCGCAAACGTAATAAGCATCAATAATCATCCCTTCATAAAAATTTAAAGCCTTACATTTCAATGTGTTGGCTTTATTTCACATTTGATATTGAGTTTTCTCATCAAAAACACTTGACCCGTAGACATGAGAAAACTAAATTACATTCCATCAAGACACCGCACGGTGTTCTCAGCAAACAGTTCCGCCACCCGGCGTTAAGGGGAGAGATAAGATGACATTTACTCAGGGTATTGATCCGCTAGAAACGAATAATGCTGTATTTTGTCTGGCGTATGAATTGTCTGTACAGGCATCAACAATGGCAAAGGAAAGAGAGTTAACTCCAGGGCAGGCACGTCTCGCACTGGAACTCGCCAGCCGGGTATCAGCAGCAAAAAAAATCGCACCAGCCGTAATGGCGCGAAACCTGGCTGATGCAATTGCAGATTTCAGGTCACTACAACCATACAATTATCATGTCGAAGAGGCATTAGAAAAATTAATCGCTGCTGCCGACGCCATCATTGATGAACTGTAATAATTGATATGCGGGAGAATTTCTATTCCTGAGAGACGCATTTTTCACGCCTGGGCAACGCCCGGCAATTGCCAGATTCAGTTTTTCACGCTGCTCTGGCGTAAGAAGTTTAACAAGTTCTTCAAGAACAAGCGCGGTAGCCTCTAATCTGGCGGAAAGATAATCAATATTTTTGTGTTGAGATTGAATAGGCATAAGTAATTCCCTACTGGTTGTGTGGAAACTCCAGTATACCACCGAGCCTGAAGTGGTAAAAAGACAGGCATACAACACGAAGGCGCATTTCCGATATCCATAAAGAGTCGGTCTTGTCTGTTAAATTTAAATGGTGGGAGTGCGCCTCCGGTTGTGAATAACAACACTGCTGTGTGTAGTCTTGGCGGCATCAGTTTTTTCTTGAAGTTCGACTGATGTCCGCCCTTTTTAAAGTGAATTTTGTGATGCGGTGAATGCGGCTAAGCGCACGCGGCACAGTTAAAAGTCATGTTAGTCCTTATTGGTTTGGGTGGGAAAGCCGACTGTAATTGTTAACTGGTTGCAGTCACCTGGAGGCACCAGGCGCCGCATCAACAAAGTTCATTTGTAAAAATGGAGATAATTATGATTGCACATCACTTCGGAACTGATGAAATACCACGTCAGTGTGTGACTCCTGGCGATTATGTTCTTCATGAAGGCCGGACATATATTGCTCGGCAAATAATATTAAAAAGAGGAAACTTTATATCCGTAGCCTGACCACAAAAACATGCATTACTGACTGCATGATCAAAGTCTTCCTCGGTCGTGATGGTTTACCTGTAAAGGCGGAGTCATGGTGAAGACTAAGAAAATAAAATGTGCTTACCACCTTTGTAATAAAGAAATTGAAGAAAGCAAAAGCATTAAAACACCACTTCATTTCATGCGTGGAGTTATCCCAACGACGGAAATGAAAAAATATTGTAGTGAAATATGTGCCGAAAAAGACCAGATGGCACACGAACTTTAATTAACTGACTATTCGAAACTGAATTTATGCCAGCAATGGCAGGGATTCGCTCAACCTAATTAAGGAGAAAAACATGATTACCAATTATGAAGCCACTGTTGTAACTACCGATGACATTGTTCACGAGGTTAATCTGGAAGGAAAGCGCATTGGCTACGTGATTAAAACAGAAAATAAAGAAACCCCATTCACTGTGGTTGATATCGACGGTCCATCAGGCAACGTAAAAACACTTGATGAAGGTGTCACAAAAATGTGCCTGGTTCACATCGGAAAGAATCTGCCCGCAGAAAAAAAAGCCGGATTTCTGGCAACTCTGATTGCAATGAAATTAAACGGTGAAATCTGAAAGAAATAGCCTGCGTATGGCGCAGGCTATGAACAGTGTGTATCCGGCAAGATCATTCACTGAACAAAACGAATTTTAATCTGAGTTGAGGTTAAAAAACAATGAGCACAAAACCACTCTTCCTGTTACGGAAAGCGAAAAAATCATCCGGTGAACCTGACGTCGTCCTGTGGGCAAGCGACGATTTTGAATCGACCTGTGCCACTCTGGATTACCTGCTCGTTAAGTCAGGTAAAAAACTGAGCAGCTATTTTAAACCTGTTGCCACGAATTTTCCTGTCGTTAATGACCTTCCCCCTGAAGGTGAGATCGATTTTACCTGGAGTGAACGCTATCAACTCAGCAAAGACTCCATGACCTGGGAACTAAAACCGGGAGCAGCGCCAGACGACGTTCACCATCAGGATAATGCACCGGAAATCGAAGAACCGGCGGGAGGCCAGGAAGAAAACACACAGGCAGACGCTCACGGGGATTGCCAGGATTGCGAAGTCTCTGTATCTACTTTGCGGTTCACACAGCGTCTTCTGCACATTTTTACGTATGCGGCCGGGGATCGGAAATACCTGCATCATGCCACCCGAGAACAACGCGAACACATTACTGCTCTTGAGATGGATCAGGAAAACAGCTATGTCCAGAATCTGCTGTTGGCCATACGCGGCATGGCAGAACCAACAACTCTGGATAATGCCGCCCTGCTCCGCCTGACTGATGCAATTAAGGCAGTTTTCTCTATCACGAAAAAACATCAGCCCTATGAATTTAAGAATTTCATTTCAGCCTGGCTGGATACCGAACACATTGATCGCGGTCTTCTGACAAAAGAATGGCGAAAAGGGAATCGTGTTTCACGCATCACTCGCACGGCTTCCGGTGCTAATGCTGGCGGCGGGAACCTCACCGATCGCGGCGAAGGTTTCGTCCACGATCTGACGTCACTGGCGCGCGATGTAGCCACTGGCGTACTGGCCCGTTCAATGGACGTGGACATCTATAACCTTCATCCAGCACACGCTAAACGCATTGAGGAAATTATCGCTGAAAATAAACCGCCCTTTTCTGTTTTCCGCGACAAATTCATCACTATGCCTGGCGGGCTGGATTATTCACGCGCCATCGTGGTTGCGTCCGTGAAAGAAGCACCAATTGGGATCGAGGTCATCCCCGCGCACGTCACTGAATATCTGAACAAAGTACTGACTGAAACCGATCATGCCAACCCTGATCCGGAAATCGTGGATATTGCCTGCGGTCGCTCCTCTGCCCCGATACCACAGCGTGTAACAGAAGAAGGAAAACAGGATGATGAAGAAAAACTACAACCATCTGGAACAATGGCAGATAAACAGGCAACGGCTGAAACAATGGAACCGGACGCAACTGAACATCATCAGGACACGCAGCCGCTGGATGCTCAGTCACAGGTAAACCCTGTTGATGCGGAATACCAGAAAAAGCGGGCAGAACTCCATGAAGGCAGGAAAAACATTCCGCCCAAAAATCCTGTCGATGCAGACAAATTGCTGGCGGCCTCGCGTGGTGAGTTCGTTGAAGGGATTAGCGACCCGAACGATCCGAAATGGGTTAAGGGGATCCAGACTCGCGATTCTGTGTACCAGAACCAGCCAGAAACGGAACAAAACACGCCAGAAACTGAAAAAACTAGCCCGGATGTGAAACAACCTGAGCCAGTAGTGCAACATGAACCGGAAAAAGTCTGCAATGCCTGCGGTCAGACTGGCGGGGATAGCTGCCCTGACTGTGCTGTGGTAATGGGCGACGCAACGTATCAGGAAACCTTTAATGAAGAAAATCTGGATGAATCTCAGGAAAAAGATCCGGAGGAAATGGAAGGCGCTGAACATCTGCACAAGGAGAACGCTGGCAGCGATCCGCATCACAATTGCAGTGATGAAACTGGTGAAGCGTCAGCTCCTGTAGCAACTGAAATCATGTGGCCATCATATTTCGAACCAGGCCGCTATGAAAACCTCCCGAACGAGGTTTATCACTCTGCCAATGGAATAAGCAGCACAATGCTGAAGGATGCTCGTATCAGCCTGATGTATTACCACGGACGGCACATTGCCGGAACTATTCCGAGTGAGGAAAGTGATGCATTGCTGCGTGGGCGGATCATTCACAGCTATGTTCTGGAAACGGATAAGTTCGCTGATGAATATGCTATTCCGGTACCGGTTCCTGAACATGTGGTTACCACTTCTCACGAACTGATCGCCATTATCAAAAAACACAATGCCAGTCTGCCAGCACTGATGACACCAGAGCAGATGAAAGAGTGGATCGAAAGCTACAACAGCACTCTTATCCAGCCACTGTCGGTAAGTGCTGGAGCCGAAGAAACAGGCATCCTTTACGGTTCGCTTCCGGTGGAATTCCAGCGTATTCCGGAGGAGGAGAAACATACTGCATCGGCAATGAAAGCCTGCATTAGAGAATACAATGCAACCCTCCCTCCTCTGTTGAAAACCAGTGGAACACGGGAGCAACTTCTGGAGCAAATTGAAACTATAGATCCAGAACTGGCGAAAAAAGAACGTGCTAAATCTTTGCCTTACAACATCAGTGGCACGAAAGAGCAATTAACCGAAATCGCCCGGAAAATTCGCCCGGAACTGGTTACCCTGGAGGACTGGCAAAAACGCCAGCAAGAAGAAAACGCCGGGAAAACGTTTATCAGTTCAGATATGTATGAACAGGCAAAAAATATTCACGCTGCACTGCAAAACAATACTGATGCAGCAAGGCTACTCAACCACCCGGATCGCAAATCTGAAATCAGCTATTTCGGGTTTGATGAAGAAACCGGGCTGGAAATCAGGGTCCGTCCTGATATCGAAATCCGACTGCCATACGAAAGCATTTGCGCCGACGTGAAGTCAGTCAGCCTCGGTTATGTGCGACAGGAACGACTGAAAGATCGCCTGCACCGTGAAATTATTGAGCGTGATTATCACCTCAGCGCAGCAATGTATTGCGATGTGGCAAACCTGGACAAATTTTTCTGGATCTTCGTCAACAAAGATGCTGGCTATCACTGGGTGGCAGTCGTGGAAGCCTCGCAGGAACTCCTGGAACTTGGTCGACAGGAATATCGCCGGACGCTACGACAGATAAACGAAGCCCTGGAGACAAACAACTGGCCAGCACCGATTACCGAAAGTTATACCGACGAATTAAACGACTTTGATCTTCGTCGTCTTGAAGCACTGAGCATCTGAGGAAGGACACAATGAACGAATTAACTCAACAAGAAAATATTAACTCTAACGTTGCGGTTTTCAGCCCTCAGTCCCTGGCTGCAATTCAGACATTTTCTCAGGTAATGGCTTCCGGCATGGCTACAGTACCGGAACACCTCCGGGGAAACCCAT
The DNA here is from genome assembly GCF_963883545.1 of Escherichia sp. E4702. Lineage (NCBI taxonomy): Bacteria > Pseudomonadati > Pseudomonadota > Gammaproteobacteria > Enterobacterales > Enterobacteriaceae > Escherichia > Escherichia sp. E4702. The sequence continues at coordinate 59,615 of NZ_CAWORF010000017.1, forward strand.
CAGACTGTATGGCCATCACCATGCAGGCGATGCAGTGGCAAATGAACCCTTACGCAGTAGCTCAGAAAACTTTCGTTGTGAATGGTGTGCTAGGGTATGAAGCGCAACTGGTTAACGCCGTAATCAGCACCCGTGGGCCGCTAACCGGGCGTATTGAATATGACTGGTTCGGACCGTGGGAAAAAATCATCGGAAAGTTTGAAATCAGGAAGAACGACAAAGGAAAGGAATATCGCGTCCCGGGATGGAAACTGGCTGATGAAAACGGGATCGGTGTTCGTGTCCAGGCAACACTACGCGGCGAAAGTAAACCGCGCGTACTGGAATTACTTCTGGCGCAGGCCAGAACACGTAACTCAACGCTATGGTCCGACGATCCTCGCCAGCAGCTTGCCTATCTGGCGCTGAAACGCTGGGCGCGCCTTTATTGCCCCGAAGTGATTCTTGGAGTGTACACCAGGGACGAACTGGACGAGCCACAGGAAAAAATCATTAACCCGGTTCAGGAACATAAAAACACATCCGCTTGCCGCGCGGAACGTGAAACAACAATTATTGAGCAGGATGCCGGGGAAAACTGGATCGATGCTTTCCGTGAACGTATTGAGCAGGCACAAAGCACCGGGGAAACAACAGCACTTCGCCAGGAAGTGGAAGAGCATAAAAATACACTTGGCGCTCTCTATACGGAACTTAAAGGAAAAGTGGTTCAGCGTCATCACCGTCTCAATGCTATTGCCCGTATTGAGAAGATGATAAATGACCTTCCTTCTTCAGGTGATCCAGAAGCAGAACAAAAATTTACTGCTCTGGAAAATACGCTGAATACTGCTCGGCCACATCTGGGTGAATTATATGAGGCGTATAAAACGACACTGACAGATATGAAACCAGAATATATCGGCTCCTGATATTTACTTTGGCGGTGTAGTCCCACCGCCATCAAAAAAATTTATTTTATGAGAGAAAAGACAATGCGGTATGAAAAAGTCAAACCATGCCCTTTTTGTGGTTGTCCATCAGTAACGGTGAAAGCCATTTCAGGATATTACCGCGTGAAGTGTAACGGATGCGAATCCCGAACCGGCTATGGTGGAAGTGAAAAAGAAGCACTCGAAAGATGGAATAAACGAACTACTGGAAATAATAATGGAGGTGTTCATGTATAAAATTACCGCCACTATTGAAAAGGAAGGAGGTTCTCCTACCAGCTGGACAAGGTACTCAACAACAAAGTTAACCAAATCGGAATGCGAAAAAATGCTCTCAGGGAAAAAAGAAGCTGGCGTTTCCAGAGAGCAGAAAGTAAAACTTATAAATTTTAATTGCGAGAAACTTCAATCTTCGTGAATTGCATTGTATTCAAATTAAAACTTCATAGCTGATTATTAATAATCAACATCGGGCGTCAATTTCAGTCTAACATTGGCGCCTGCCAGAGGTGATGCGATGGCACAAGTAATCTTTAATGAAGAGTGGATGGTTGAATACGGCCTGATGCTTCGCACTGGTCTGGGGGCCAGACAAATTGAAGCATACCGCCAGAACTGTTGGGTGGAAGGCTTCCACTTCAAACGAGTATCTCCTTTAGGGAAGCCAGACAGTAAGCGAGGGATTATCTGGTACAACTATCCAAAGATAAATCAGTTTATCAAAGACTCATGATATGTCTAAATTACCAACAGGTGTCGAGATTCGAGGTAAATACATTCGCATCTGGTTCATGTTTCGAGGAAAACGATGTCGGGAAACATTGAAAGGCTGGGAGGTTACTAATAGTAACATTAAAAAGGCCGGGAATTTAAGAGCGTTGATAGTTCATGAAATCAACTCCGGTGAATTTGAGTATTTAAGACGTTTTCCCCAGTCCAGCACTGGGGCAAAAATGGTGACAACGAGGGTCATAAAAACGTTCGGGGAGCTTTGTGATATCTGGACAAAAATTAAAGAGACAGAGTTAACAACAAACACAATGAAGAAAACGAAATCACAATTAAAAACACTCAGGATAATAATTTGTGAGAGTACCCCAATATCATATATTCGTTATAGCGATATCTTAAACTACCGGAATGAACTGCTGCATGGAGAAACGCTTTACCTGGATAATCCAAGATCCAACAAAAAAGGAAGAACAGTGCGCACAGTTGATAACTATATCGCCCTGCTCTGTTCGTTGTTACGTTTTGCGTATCAGTCGGGATTTATATCAACCAAACCATTTGAAGGAGTAAAAAAATTACAGCGAAACAGAATAAAGCCTGATCCGTTATCTAAAACAGAATTCAATGCATTAATGGAAAGTGAAAAAGGACAGAGCCAGAACTTGTGGAAATTTGCCGTTTACTCCGGGCTTCGTCACGGGGAACTGGCTGCTCTGGCGTGGGAGGATGTGGATTTCGAGAAGGGAATTGTGAATGTCAGAAGAAACCTGACGATACTTGATATGTTCGGTCCCCCAAAAACAAATGCGGGGATCCGGACGGTAACACTACTACAGCCAGCTCTTGAAGCACTGAAGGAGCAATACAAACTGACCGGGCATCATCGCAAAAGCGAAATCACTTTTTATCATCGGGAGTACGGCAGAACCGAAAAGCAAAAACTGCATTTTGTTTTCATGCCCAGGATGTGTAACGGAAAACAGAAACCTTATTACTCGGTAAGCAGTTTGGGTGCGAGATGGAATGCAGCAGTAAAACGTGCTGGTATTCGCCGCCGTAATCCGTACCATACGCGACATACTTTTGCCTGCTGGCTGTTGACGGCAGGAGCGAACCCGGCATTTATAGCCAGCCAGATGGGGCATGAAACTGCGCAGATGGTGTATGAAATTTACGGTATGTGGATTGATGACATGAACGACGAACAGGTAGCTATGTTGAATGCGCGGTTATCGTAGTTGCAAAGTTTGCCCCCAATTTGCCCCATTTAGTACCAGAGAACTGAAATAATGCAAGAAAATCAAAAGAATACGAAGAAAGAGATATACAACCTGAACAAATTGCAAAAACGTCTGCGTCGTAACGTGGGCGAAGCCATTGCTGACTTCAATATGATTGAAGATGGCGACCGCATTATGGTTTGCCTCTCTGGGGGCAAAGACAGCTATACCATGCTGGAGATCCTGCGTAATTTGCAGCAAAGCGCGCCAATCAATTTCTCGCTGGTTGCCGTTAACCTCGACCAGAAACAGCCAGGTTTCCCGGAACACGTCCTGCCGGAGTATCTCGATAAGCTGGGCGTTGAGTATAAGATTGTTGAAGAGAATACTTACGGGATCGTAAAAGAGAAAATCCCTGAAGGAAAAACCACCTGCTCGCTCTGCTCTCGTCTGCGTCGCGGTATCCTTTATCGCACCGCAACAGAACTGGGAGCCACGAAAATCGCACTGGGTCACCACCGCGACGATATCCTGCAAACGCTGTTCTTAAATATGTTCTACGGTGGCAAGATGAAGGGGATGCCACCGAAACTGATGAGCGATGATGGCAAACATATCGTGATTCGTCCGCTGGCCTACTGCCGCGAAAAAGATATTCAGCGTTTTGCCGATGCGAAAGCGTTCCCGATTATTCCATGTAACCTGTGCGGTTCACAGCCTAACCTGCAACGTCAGGTGATTGCCGATATGCTCCGCGACTGGGATAAGCGTTATCCGGGACGTATCGAGACCATGTTCAGCGCGATGCAGAATGTGGTGCCGTCTCATCTGTGCGATACCAGTCTTTTCGATTTCAAAGGCATTACCCACGGTTCAGAAGTGGTTAACGGCGGTGATCTGGCGTTTGATCGCGAAGAGCTCCCACTACAACCGGCGGGCTGGCAGCCTGAAGAAGACGAAAATCAGCTGGATGAACTGCGCCTGAATGTGGTTGAAGTGAAATAATCAGAATAGCGCCCGATACGCAAGCTTATCGGGCTACTCATGTAGGCCGGATAAGACGCGGTCCGCGTCGCATCCGGCAATGCCGAAGAAGATGTTTATCCTTGCATCAGGCAATTCAACATTTCGTTATTTTAACAGCCGTACCCGGCAAGTTTTTCCTTTAATCTTGCCGCCCTGTAACTGCTTCCATGTCTTATGAGCAACAGCCTGTCGCACTGCGACATAGACATGCGCTGGGTGCACGGTGATTTTGCCAATATCCGCACCATCAAGCCCGATATCTCCTGTCAGCGCGCCTAATACATCACCCGGACGCATTTTGGCTTTTTTCCCGCCATCGATACACAACGTTGCCATTTCTGCCTCCAGCGACACAATGTCCCTGCTGGCTGGTAACGTTTGCCAGTTAAGTTTCATCTGCAACATGTCGGCAATGATATTGGCGCGCTGTGCTTCTTCTGGCGCACAGAAACTGATTGCCAGACCGCTATTCCCGGCACGCGCCGTACGCCCGATACGATGCACATGAACTTCAGGACCCCACGCCAGCTCAAAGTTCACCACCAGCTCAAGCGATTTAATATCCAGACCACGCGCAGCGACATCGGTCGCTACCAGCACACGAGCGCTACCGTTGGCAAAACGAACCAACGTCTGGTCGCGATCGCGCTGTTCCAGATCGCCATGTAATGACAATGCACTTTGCCCTACTTCATTCAGTGCATCACACACAGTCTGGCAATCTTTTTTGGTGTTACAAAACACCACACAAGACGCTGGCTGATGCAAACTTAATAACCGTTGCAACAACGGAATTTTGCCCTTGCTGGATGTCTCATAAAATTGTTGTTCAACAGGCGGCAGAGCATCTGTTGTGTCTATTTCAATCGCCAGGGGATCTCGTTGTACACGACCGCTAATCGCGGCGATCGCTTCCGGCCAGGTGGCAGAGAAGAGAAGCGTCTGGCGAGAAGCTGGCGCAAAACCAATGACTTCATCAATTGCGTCGCTAAACCCCATATCCAGCATACGGTCGGCTTCATCCATGACCAACGTATTCAACGCATCTAACGAAACAGTGCCTTTTTGCAGGTGATCCAGCAAACGCCCCGGCGTTGCCACGATGATATGCGGCGCGTGTTGCAGTGAATCGCGCTGAATGCCAAACGGCTGACCGCCGCATAAGGTCAAGATCTTGGTATTTGGTAGAAAACGCGCCAGCCGACGTAACTCCCCTGCGACTTGATCCGCCAGTTCACGAGTCGGACACAGCACTAAAGCCTGAGTCTGAAACAGCGACGCATCAATTTGCTGTAACAACCCGAGGCCAAATGCTGCGGTTTTTCCGCTGCCGGTTTTCGCCTGCACGCGAACATCTCTTCCAGCAAGGATCGCCGGAAGTGCGGCGGCCTGCACCGGTGTCATGGTTAAGTAACCCAACTCATTAAGGTTAGTGAGCTGGGCGGGAGGCAAAACGTTCAGGGTAGAAAAAGCGGTCACAATCTATTCTCGTGGTCATCAGCGCAAAGTTAGCAGGCGCGTATCCTCGCAGATCTACGCTCACGTTGCGACAATTTAATCGGTTCTTCATCGGGCGGCGGGTCGGGCATAGGTTGTGGACGAGGGATTGGATCGGGGACTGGGACGGGATCGCCAGGAATCGGTTCAGGGACAGGAATTTGCAAATAAATGAGTGTCATCATATTTCCCTTTGGTCATTGGGTAGACTCTTAAAGGGTAGACGTTGACAGATAACAGACAAAAAAAAGCCGACTTATCTAAGTCGGCGTCGTACGAATCAATTGTGCTATGCAGTAATTCAAAAAAGGAAGTAAGACAATATGGAGCGCAACGCCCATCGCTTGACGTTGCATTCACCTGCGTGAAAGATATTGCCCTGAATGGGTAGAGAGTTTATTGACCTCGCTCAAATTTTACGGCGTTTTTGTATACAGAAACCCGGTGAAATTGCTTTTGTTACAACCATTTACTACGATGCAACCATAAAGCAACACCACCAATAAGAACAACTAACAGAATACAAAAAAGCGAAAAACCAAATTGCCATCCTCCACCTGGAATACCGCCGAGGTTAACGCCAAATAGCCCGGTTAAAAATGTACTGGGTAAAAAGACCATTGCCATCAATGACATTGTGTAAGTACGGCGGGCTAAATTTTCCTGCATCACTTGGGCGATTTCGTCCGCCATCACGCCAGTTCTCGCAATGCACGCGTCAATCTCATCCAGACCGCGCCCAAGACGGTCAGCAATATCCTGCATTCGGCGCCGTTGATCGTCATTCATCCAGGGCAGGCGCTCACTGGCAAGGCGAGCATAAACATCTCGCTGCGGCGCCATATAGCGACGCATAACAATGAGTTGTTTCCGTAGTAGTGCCAGGAAACCGCGCGGCGGAATTTGTTGATCAAGTAAATTATCTTCCAGGTCGATAATTTTATCGTGCAGTTGCTCTATAAACTCATTGGAGTGATCGGTTAATGCATCACACACATCCACCAGCCAGCCTCCGCAATCAGTCGGGCCGGTCCCCTCTTCCAGATCGCTAACTACATCGTCTAACGCCAGTACTTTACGTTGTCGGGTCGAGACAATGAACCGACCGTCCATATAAACACGCATGGCGACCAGCTGGTCGGGACGTTCATCAGTACTGCCATTAATGCAGCGCAACGTAATCAACGTCCCTTCACCAAGACGGCTGACTCTGGGTCGCGTGCTTTCCCCTGCCAGCGCGTCACGCACGTTATTTGGTAGCAATGGTGTCGTTGCCAGCCACTGCGCGCTGTCATGGTGCACATAATTAAGGTGGAGCCAGCAGGGATGCTCTTCATCTATCTCATCTGTATTTTCCAGCGGTTTAACGCCGCCTTTACCATCCAACATCCAGGCAAATACTGCATCCGGTACATTTATGTCCGCTCCCTTAATCGTTTCCACAGTGCCTCCATTATCAATGCTTTATTTTGTAGTCTAGTCTTCTGGTCATCTTACGCAACATCTCCTCACCCCATTACCCTGAAATGATTAATAAAATCCTGTCAAAACTAAATACAGAAAGCAAAATACTTTTCATGATTAGAAAAGGGGTAAAGTGTTAAATAGCGTCTATCATTATCAGAATTATCTGATCATTTGTGGTGGCATTTTTGCGATCAGATAACACTAGAAAATTGATAAAAATAACGGGATTTCAATGACTACGCACAACTTCAATACCCTGGACTTATTAACCAGTCCTGTCTGGATCGTTTCCCCCTTCGAGGAACGGTTAATTTATGCCAATAGCGCTGCGCAACTGTTGATGCAAGAACTCACTTTTAGTCAGCTACGAACCGGCCTCTATTCCGTCTCCTCCCAAAACGAACTACCAAAATATCTCGTAGACCTGCATAACCAACTCGATATTGTAGAAATTCTCACGGTCAAGCGTAATGGTGAAGAGACAGCACTAAGCTGTCGGTTAACCCTCAAAGAGATTAGTGATACTGGGGAAGTGATCATATTTGAAGGGATGGAGACACCCGCAAGTCTGGGCTTAAAAGCCAGCCGATCTGCAAATTATCAGCGTAAAAAACAAGGGTTTTATGCGCGTTTTTTTCTGACTAATTCCGCGCCAATGCTATTGATAGATCCCTCGCGTGATGGCCAAATTGTCGACGCCAATGTGGCCGCACTCAATTTCTATGGCTATAACCATGAAACAATCTGTCAGAAACACACCTGGGAAATTAATATTCTTGGGCGTCGCGTGATGCCTGTCATGCATGAAATTTCGCGTTTACCCGGCGGACATAAACCTCTTAACTTTGTCCATAAGCTGGCAGATGGTTCCACTCGCCATGTGCAAACTTATGCCGGGCCAATTGAGATTTATGGCGACAAGTTAATGTTATGCATCGTGCATGACATTACCGAGCAAAAAAGGCTGGAACAACAACTGGAACACGCGGCTCACCATGACGCGTTGACGGGGTTACTTAACCGCCGACAATTTTATCACATCACCGAGCAAGGCCAGATGCAGCATCTCGCAATCGCTCAGGATTACAGTTTGCTGCTTATCGACACCGATCGTTTTAAGCATATTAATGACCTGTACGGTCACCAGAAAGGTGATGAAGTTTTATGCACTCTGGCACGTACGCTCGAAAGCTGCGCTCGCAAAGGCGATATGGTGTTTCGATGGGGAGGTGAAGAGTTCGTCTTGTTATTACCCAGAACTCCGCTGGATACCGCAATTTCTCTCGCTGAAACTATCCGATTGAGCGTGGCAAAAGTGAGTATTTCTGGCTTACCGCGTTTTACGGTCAGCATTGGCGTGGCACATCACGAAGGCAATGAAGGCATCGATGAACTGTTTAAACGCGTAGATGATGCGTTGTATCGGGCGAAAAATGACGGACGCAACCGCGTACTGGCGGCTTGATATTTTCAATAGCGCGGAAGCGTCAATGAATTATCGACTGCGTTTAGCGTGGCGCTCCCAGTTTTCTTGTTTCGCCTGCGCTGTTTTACGCAGTGCAACGTAACACGCCCCGCTGCCGCCATGATGCGGTAGCGCGGTGCAATAAGCCTGTACATCATCAAACTCTGTCAGCCAACGTGCGACATAACTACGGACAATGTTGGCGTGAGACTTATCTTCTCTGCCTTTGCCGTGAATAATAAGTACATTACGCAAACCATCCGCCCGCGCCTGATGAATAAAACTAAACACCATTTTGCGGCACTCTTCCACCGACTGGCGAAGTAAATTCAGGCTAGCCTGTTGCGGATATTTGCCGCTGCGTAGCTTATCGATCACCCCATGTTGCAAACCTTCCCGACGAAATTCCAGGGGCTGATTTAGCGGGATGATGTCGAGAAATCCTGTGGTGAGGAAATTATCAAGTTGCAGCGTGTCTATACGCTGTGGCGCGCGTTGGTTACGCACAGGATGCCAGTGGACATCAGTAGCGCGTTTCAGTGGTTGGACATCTTCCATGGCGTCAAGAAACAGCGATTTGTCGTCAAGGTTCATGTAACCTCCTATGTACCTTCGCACGTCGTGATCCAGACGGGTTAATTGTTCATATATCTGATGCTTGCTGCATCGTTCACTTCGCAAGTTGAAACAACATCTTGCTCCATACAGGCTAGTGTCTCCGCAGGCGGGGCATTTTATACCAGCCTGGTTGCAGTATCGAACAGTTTAGGCCGGGAGTGAGCCTGCACAGGCCCTAATTAAGGCGATTTGTCCATCAAGCAACCAATATATGATGACGGTAATTTGTTGCACGTCGCCTGAAATATACTTAAGCAAATCATTCTGCAATATGTTTAAACGCCGCACAGGTTAATCACCCGCTAAATTCACCAGTCGATTAACGATGCATGATTATTCAATCACGAGATGAACGTTTTAACTTATATTTTCGTGAAATCTGTCACTGAAGAAAATTGGCAACTGATGGGCAAAACCGTTATAACACTGTCACCGGCTGACAGGAAGCAGGCCGGATTCAAGACGCGGATGCACTGCTGTGTGTACTGTAGAGTCTGGCGGATGTCGACAGACTCTATTTTTTTATTCATTTGTCTGCATTGCAGAAAACCACATTCTCGCTGGTGTCGGGAGAAGTAACGAAGCGGCAGACGCATTTAGCCCGGAAATCCACTTCAGCGCTATCGATCAAACCGGAAACTAATCCAGGTACCTACTATTCATTAGTCGTACCGTACCCTCTTATCTTCTTGTGGTATGGCTGCTAATGTTGCTTGCGTGGTATCTTGTCGGTCTTCTGATTAGTCCGGGGGTTTACCCACATTTATCTTAAGAGAGAACGGATGCTGAGATTACTTGAAGAAAAAATTGCCACGCCACTGGGTCCTCTGTGGGTTATTTGCGATGAACAATTTCGTCTGCGGGCGGTTGAGTGGGAAGAGTATAGCGATCGCATGGTGCAATTGCTGGACATCCATTATCGCAAAGAAGGTTATGAGCGTATTTCCGCCAGCAATCCCGGCGGGTTAAGCGATAAACTTCGTGATTATTTTGCCGGTAATCTAAGCATTATTGATTCCCTACCCACTGCCACCGGCGGTACGCCATTTCAACGGGAAGTATGGAAAACGCTACGCACTATCCCGTGTGGACAGGTAATGCATTACGGTCAACTGGCAGAACAACTAGGCCGCCCAGGGGCCGCGCGTGCCGTCGGCGCAGCCAACGGTGCAAACCCAATCAGTATTGTGGTGCCTTGTCACCGGGTCATTGGCCGAAACGGCACGATGACAGGATATGCAGGCGGAGTGCAGCGAAAAGAGTGGCTATTGCGCCATGAAGGTTATCTTTTACTGTAAACATTAAGCAATTTGTGCCTGCGTGTTCACAGTTTTACGTAAAGTTACCCTTAACAATCTAAGGTTTTTCAATTAGATAGACATAAATTTACATCTATTATCGGAATTCTCCGCTGTTAAGGTTTGCTTAGACTTACTTGCTCCCTAAAAAGATGTTAAAATTGACAAATATCAATTACGGCTTGAGCAGACCTATGATCCCGGAAAAGCGAATTATACGGCGCATTCAGTCTGGCGGTTGTGCTATCCATTGCCAGGATTGCAGCATCAGTCAGCTTTGCATCCCGTTCACACTCAACGAACATGAGCTTGATCAGCTTGATAATATCATTGAGCGAAAGAAGCCTATTCAGAAAGGCCAGACGCTGTTTAAGGCTGGTGATGAACTTAAATCGCTTTATGCCATCCGCTCCGGTACGATTAAAAGTTATACCATTACAGAGCAAGGCGACGAGCAAATCACTGGCTTTCATTTAGCAGGCGATCTGGTGGGTTTCGATGCCATAGGCAGCGGTCATCATCCAAGCTTCGCCCAGGCGCTGGAAACCTCGATGGTGTGTGAAATTCCGTTCGAAACGCTGGACGATCTGTCCGGTAAAATGCCAAATTTGCGCCAACAAATGATGCGTTTGATGAGCGGCGAAATTAAAGGCGATCAGGACATGATCCTGCTGTTGTCGAAGAAAAATGCCGAAGAACGTCTGGCTGCATTTATCTATAATCTGTCCCGTCGTTTTGCCCAACGCGGCTTCTCCCCTCGTGAATTCCGCCTGACGATGACTCGTGGCGATATCGGTAACTATCTGGGCCTGACAGTTGAAACCATCAGCCGTCTGCTGGGGCGCTTCCAGAAAAGCGGCATGCTGGCAGTCAAAGGTAAATATATCACCATCGAAAATAACGATGCGCTGGCCCAACTAGCCGGTCATACACGCAACGTCGCCTGATTTTTCCGCATAACTCACTATCCTTCTGTCATATCATTAAATTTTTCTCATTTATTGATCTGGCAGAAGGTTCATCACTGTTTCATTCACCAGATCCAGGTTACTCTTTTAATACAAACTGCATTGACAGTTGTTGTAAGGAGACTCTGTATGGCTATGTATCAGAACATGCTTGTTGTTATCGATCCTAATCAGGACGATCAACCCGCATTACGGCGAGCTGTTTATTTGCATCAACGGATTGGTGGCAAAATTAAAGCCTTTTTGCCTATTTATGACTTCTCTTACGAGATGACTACCCTACTCTCTCCGGACGAGCGGACCGCCATGCGTCAGGGCGTCATTAGTCAGCGTACTGCGTGGATCCACGAGCAGGCGAAATATTATCTTAACGCTGGCGTTCCCATTGAAATTAAAGTGGTCTGGCATAACCGTCCTTTCGAAGCCATCATTCAGGAAGTACTTAGCGGTGGACACGATCTGGTGCTAAAAATGGCGCACCAACATGACCGCCTGGAAGCGGTGATTTTTACTCCAACAGACTGGCACCTGTTACGCAAATGCCCGAGCCCGGTGTGGATGGTGAAAGACCAACCGTGGCCGGAAGGGGGTAAGGCACTGGTGGCGGTGAATCTCGCCAGCGAAGAGCCGTATCATAATGCGCTCAATGAAAAACTGGTGAAAGAGACGATCGAACTGGCGGACCAGGTCAACCACACCGAGGTACATCTGGTTGGTGCTTATCCAGTAACCCCCATCAATATTGCAATTGAACTGCCGGAATTTGATCCAAGCGTTTATAACGATGCTATTCGCGGGCAACATTTATTGGCGATGAAAGCCCTGCGGCAGAAATTCAGCATTGACGAGAAAATGACGCATGTCGAAAAAGGTCTACCGGAAGAAGTGATTCCCGATTTAGCGGAGCATTTACAGGCAGGGATTGTGGTTCTGGGAACCGTAGGACGCACTGGTATTTCTGCGGCATTCCTTGGCAATACGGCGGAACAAGTGATTGATCATCTTCGCTGCGACCTGCTGGTGATTAAACCCGACCAATACCAGACACCTGTCGAACTGGATGACGAAGACGACGATTAATCGTTCGTCACTTGCTTTCAAGGCCCGAAGTTACGGGCCTTTTCTTTTACTTACTTCTCATCTCCGCCGAGGAAATAAATACCCAGCGGGATTGCCAGTAACACGGTAAAGACCAGACTATAGACAAAAATCATCGATGACTGAATCACATACATTGATGTCGTCCATTCGGACAGCGGGATATTGTATTGTTCAATAACACCACCGATAGTCGCGCGAGTCACTACCGACGCCGCAATAATGAAAACCGCCAACAAACCTATGAGAAACTTTCTCCCCTTCGCTGACTTCAGTTTCGCCATGATCATAATGTAATCCTTTTGCAGATAAACCCTTTGTTACTTGTGTGTAACAATACCATGACATTTTGGTGTTGTCTGCCCTGAAAGCAATAGATTGTCGCGTAACATATCATCAACTCGTTGATAAATTAGCTAATGTTGCTACTTCCTTCCCCGTCTATTGATGATATGCATGAATTATCGCGATAAAATAACCCCGCCAGGGGTTTCCGGCATGACGTCAACAATCTGGAGGAGCCTGATAAAACAATGATCGCTGAACTGTTTACAAATAATGCGCTTAATCTGGTCATTATTTTCGGTAGCTGCGCAGCATTGATTCTTATGAGCTTTTGGTTTCGCCGTGGAAATCATAAAAGAAAAGGATTCTTATTCCACGCAGTGCAATTTTTAATCTACACCATAATTATCAGTGCTGTTGGTAGCATCATTAATTATGTCATCGAAAACTACAAACTCAAATTTATCACACCGGACGCCGTTGATTTTATCTGTACGTCGCTGATAGCCCTTATCCTGACGGTTAAGTTATTCCTTCTAATCAATCAGTTTGAACGGAAGCAGATTAAAAAAGGCCGCGATATTACCAGTGCACGGATTATGTCGCGGATCATTAAAATCAGCATTATCATCGTCATTGTTCTGCTCTATGGCGAACATTTCGGCATGAGCCTTTCAGGCTTGCTGACTTTTGGCGGTATTGGTGGCCTTGCAGTGGGTATGGCCGGTAAAGACATTCTGAGTAACTTCTTTTCCGGCATTATGCTCTATTTTGATCGCCCCTTTAGTATTGGCGACTGGATCCGTTCTCCTGATAGAAATATCGAAGGAACGGTGGCAGAAATTGGCTGGCGAATGACTAAAATCACCACATTTGATCATCGTCCGCTGTACGTGCCGAACTCACTGTTTTCGTCTATCAGCGTTGAAAACCCCGGTCGAATGACCAACCGTCGTATTACTACGACCATTGGTTTACGTTATGAAGATGCGGCTAAAGTGGGCGCTATTGTCGAAGCGGTACGCGAAATGCTTAAAAATCATCCCGCCATCGACCAGCAGCAAACCCTATTGGTTTATTTCAACCAGTTTGCCGATTCGTCGCTAAATATTATGGTTTATTGTTTTACTAAAACCACGGTTTGGGCCGAATGGCTTGCCGCCCAGCAGGACGTATATTTGAAAATTATCGATATTGTACAGTCGCATGGCGCAGATTTTGCCTTCCCCAGCCAGACATTGTATATGGAGAATAACACACTACCAGAACAGGTGAAGTAATAACCTGCAAAAACTGGATGGCGATATGCTTATTCGCCATCCAGTCTTATTTATTATTCAATTAACAGCAGCCAGCGCGACATTATTCTCGCCAGCTTTAAACTGAACATATTGTTCCTCAGTACCAAAGAAAACTTCTGACTCTGTGCTGTGACCAATGCCCGGCACCTTTTCGTTTCCTGAATATTGCCAAAGTGTCCAGGGATTACGCCCCTCGAGTTTCACACCAGCTTGTCCCCAATACCCCATCCACACCATATACTGGTCGAACCGACTATCCATGAAATGGGACAAATTATTATGATTGCCATAAAATATGGGTGTTTTGTGATAATTTTGGTAGATTAAATCGGCAAAACGCAAAATATCATTACGTGCATTAGCCATTCCCGATTTTTTAAAGCAGTTTAGTTGAGTTGTATCTTCACCTTCAGGATTTACCAATAAAATGCCGGGCGGTAACATTTTCGGCTCTGCAGGCAGGAGACTTTTTGCCGTTTCCAATTGCGCCTCAGGTGTGCGACAAAAATCAAATTTGAAATAACCTCCACGGTCAAATTTGGAATCAGCTAATTGTTTCCAGTGAGACTTAAATGATGAATCGGGACCTCTCCAGCCAACCACTCTCGCATACACAAAACGCGCAGACGATTTTTCCTGGAATAATTTCCAGTCTATTTCACCATCGTTAGAAGAAATATCATGCCCGTGAATCGGGTAAATTTCCGGCGTTTTAAAAATACGAATGTCAGGACGGTTGGGAATTGCACTTACGGGGCCATAAGGAATCTCAATTGATTTATTATTTTTTTCCTGATTATCTGCGGGGACAGGGGCTGACTTATCAATCGAGAATGAGGCCACATCAATATTCGTAAACTCCCCTGCTTTACCCGCAGCCAGCTGAGTCTTATTATCCAGACGATTTGCCGCAGGTTCATTGATGAAGAAGAATCCCCCTGGACCCGCGGGCATTTCTGTTGCACCTATCCAGGCATCGCTTAAATGTAATCCCTTACCTTGTTCATCCAGTTTTTCATTAATATCTGAATATTGATCGTTAACATAGATAAATAAACTCAACGTTCTGGTTATTCCTGCGTAGTATTCCTTTTTTCCATCTACCTTTACCATATACGATTTACCAAAACGTTCGTCGGCAACGCCATTCGTTACTCCTTTGATAATTGTATCGAAAAAGACACTGCCGCGCTTTGCCTCCAGTGAGTAAACCTCTGTTTTATCATCACCGGCAGCTATTGCATAAGCACCAGGATTACTGTACGAGTTAGAATTACCCGCGCCGATAGTCATGCCATACAAGCCAGAACCAAAGCAAGCATTGACTAAGGTCAGAACATGGAAATAACGCTTTGCCAGAATATTAAGTTGTGTGTTCAGAGCTGGCATTTCATACATGCCTTTTGAACCATCAATATCCGTAGCGTTGCTCAATACAAATGCAGGTGCTTTATCAGAATTACCATTTTGAGTGCCAAAACGACCATGACCTGAATAAGCAATTAACAAGCGAGCTTTCTTATCAAACATCATCCCTCTGGCAGGTAAATATTCCTTTAAAAAATAATTAATATTATCTAATGAAGCTTCCTGATCTCTTAGTAGAATAACCTCATCAAACTTCTGTCCGTTGATCAGAAAATCAGCCATTCTTTGGCCATCCACCGCGGCTGCCGGAATATCTGCGTGTAATAGTGGATATTTTGAAATTGCAATAATCAACCCGATGGAGCGCGTTTTCGCTGCATCCTGATCGGGTATTTTTAACGCATCACTGATCCGGATATCCAGTTTCCCTGGGTTCTCTGGCCCATAGTGGACAAAAAAATGACAATATTCATCAGGGACCATTGCGCCATTTTTGCAAATGTCATCTGCGCGGACATCATTCATTCCCAGTGATATTCCTGCAATTAACAGCCCCAGGACCGTTTTACATAAATTTGGCCATCGCCTGTTCATGATTTAAAACTCCTGCACACCCAGAGTGGAATAAAACTCAGCGGTCGGGCCCTTGTATATACTGGCATCGAATTTCTTACTTGATCCCAAATTAAGCTGCGCAGCATCGGTAAACTGCCAGATTGCCCATTTTGTCTGATTAATTGAACGCGGCGTTTCACTGGCCTGTGCCTGATTAGAATAATCAGCCAGCCACAGATTATGTTCTTCAACCTGGGCAAAACTTTTTTCTCCGCCGACGGCATCTTTCCACCACGCCCGCGCAGTGTAGATAACCGGTTTACGCCCTAAATCGGCTTCTACCTGCGCGGTGAATGCCTTGATCATCGTGATTATTTCAGTGGGTTTACGCTTCTGCCAGCGGTCCTTACCTGTTGATGAATCTACATCCCACTCAACATCCACCGCCGGTGGCATATCCGTTGCACGTAATCCCCCGTTAGCTTTAATAATTTTAACAAACGTCATCGCCTGCTTGCGTCCCCATGTTTCAGCGTCGTCTGCCGGAGTGCCGCTGGAAAGAAAATGATATGCTCCACGGTGTAATTTTACTCCCCGTTCCGTAGCCCCGGCCCGTTGCCAGAAACCGGCAAATTCGGGATCAACATAACGCGTTCCTTGACTGGACTTCATATACAAGAACACAGACTTATTTTTTGCCAACAGTTCGATCGGGAAGTTTTTACCGTTATGATGGCTGATATCCACTCCAAATAAAGAACTGGGTCGTGGTTGATTCAATACCGAATCGTAAGCAACATCAGCCGGGAATTTAAAATATTTTTTTACCGCAAAGGAATCAAACTCTTTATCACGAGAAGGATCCGATTCCAGTATTTTTACAAACAATTCTTGTCGTGAGAGATCATTCGTTAAGTTTTCCAGCCCCAACGACGTGGCATCGGGCAGTGATTCTGCGGCCAGACTTAAAGAAGGATAATGAAGGAGTAATAACGAGATAACTAATGGAATAGCTAAGGATTTTTTCATTTTACCACCCCATTTTAGCTGTGTGTCTGTTTGCGAATGAAAATTTTCACAAGGAACGCAATACATCTTGCGTTGTAAAGAAAAGTAAAGCACAGCTTATATTGGGAGTATGTAATACACCTTTTAAATAAAATGTTTGATTATTATTTATGCTGGGCATTGGCAGAAAAATTCAAATAATTATCTTGGATGTGATTTTTTATAGGGGAAATTTTAAAAAAGAAGGTATTTTATCGGGGTTGTTAAATCTGGCGCGCATAAACGCGCCAGATGACATCATATTAATGCTTCACAATATACATTGTGCGGCTATAGGCCACATCTTCCGGGTTATTAATTGGATAACCTTTCAACCACGGTTTGATTAATCGCCCATTGGTATACTGGTAAATCGGTGCAATAGGCGCTTGTTCTATGAGAATTTTCTCTGCCGCGTTGTAATCAGCATTGCGCGCTTTAACGGTATTTTCAGTCGATGCCTGGGCCAGCACTTTATCGTATGCCGGATTATTAAAACGTGAAATATTTCCCGAGTGCGTTGACGTTAACAGCGTCAGGAAGGTAGACGGTTCATTATAGTCCCCAACCCATGATGCGCGGATAACGTCAAAATTACCGGTGTTACGGCTATCGATATAAGTTTTCCATTCCTGATTTTGCAATTTGACGTCCACACCGAGATTCTTTTTCCACATCGATGCTACGGCAATCGCAATTTTCTGATGGTTTTCTGAAGTGTTATACAACAGCGTCAGCTTCAGCGGTTTTTGCGGACCATAACCGGCTGCGCTCAACAAAGTTTTTGCCTGCGCATTCAGTTCTTCCTGACTCATTTGTTCAAACGGCGAAGGCTCCGGCGTAAATCCGGCAGTAACATCTGGCGTAAAATGCCATGCTGGTTTTTCACCGGTGCCTAATACTTTTTCCGTCATCAGGCGGCGGTCAATCGTCATACTTAATGCCAAACGAACGCGTTGATCTGCCGTCGGACCTTTTTGCGTATTGAAGGCATAATAATAAGTCCCCAGCTGCGGCGGTGTATAAACCTGCCCTGGAATATCCTTCAACAGCTTTTGATACATATTTTTCGGGAAGGACTCAGTGATATCAATATCACCTGCAAGATAACGTTTCGTGGCAGCGGACTCCTGGTTAATCGGCAGGAAAGTCACTTTTTGCAGTACCGTTTTTGCGTTATCCCAATAATGGGTATTCGGTACAACCACCAGCTTTTCATTCACTACGCGTTCTTTAAGCACATATGCGCCGTTGCCGATAAGTTTCCCTGGTTTTGTCCAATCTTTACCGCTTTCAACGTTGGCTTTTTGCACCGGGAAGAAGGCAAAGTTGGCCGTCAAATTAACAAACCACGGCAATGGCTTATCAAGCTGGATTTTCAGGGTATGGGCATCAACGGCAGTGACGCCAAGTTGGCCAGGCGTGGCTTTACCATCAATAATCGCCTGAGCATTGTTTACCCCCGCCAGCGCGGCAAACCAGGCAAATGGGGACAACGTTTTCGGGTCTACCAGACGTTGCCAGCTATAGACAAAATCCTGCGCTGTAACCGGTGTGCCGTCTGCCCATTTAGCATCATCGCGCAGGGTAAAGGTCCAGATACGGTTGTCATTACTTTTCCACCGGGTGGCGACGCCGGGGACAATCTCCCCTTTTTCATTCTGATTCACGAGTCCTTCAAACAAATCGCGAATCACCTGAATCTCCGGCAAACCAACCGCTTTCGCGGGATCCAATGATGCAGGCTCATCCTTAATATGACGCACCAGCTCCTGCTTGTCTGCCAGTACTGTGCCGCCCGGAACATCAGCAGCATACGAAAGAGAAATGCTGCTGACTAACAGCGCACAACAAGTTACTGAAACAGAGTGCTTCATAAGTTACCCTCAAACCGACGTTAATATTGATGCGTAATTATTTGTTTCTCCTTGAAGAAATGCAAACAACTTCCGGCAAAAAAGTGATACAAGATCGATAACATATCGTTGTCGAAAAGGATTTGATAATCCACAAAATTTGCACAACACTGCCTGTAATACTTCTATTGTCAGAGACGATTATGACCGTGACTCGCCCACGCGCCGAACGGGGCGCTTTCCCCCCAGGAACTGAACATTACGGACGTTCATTATTGGGCGCGCCGCTGCTCTGGTTTCCCGCCCATGCCGCCAATAGCGAAAGTGGTTTGATTCTTGCGGGTACCCACGGCGATGAGAATTCTTCCGTCGTCGCCCTCTCCTGCGCATTACGCACATTAACACCGTCTCTGCGCCGCCATCATGTTGTGCTGTGTGTGAATCCCGACGGTTGCCAGTTGGGTCTACGTGCCAATGCCAATGGTGTGGATTTAAACCGAAACTTTCCCGCGGCGAACTGGAAGGAAGGAGAAACGGTTTATCGCTGGAACAGCGCCGCCGAAGAGCGCGACGTTGTTTTGCTGACCGGAGATAAACCAGGCTCTGAACCTGAAACCCAGGCGTTATGCCAGCTCATTCATCGCATTCAACCCGCCTGGGTCGTCTCGTTCCACGATCCTCTGGCATGTATTGAAGATCCCAGACACAGTGAATTAGGTGAATGGCTGGCTCAGGCGTTTGAATTGCCGCTGGTAACCAGCGTCGGCTACGACACCCCCGGTTCCTTTGGCAGTTGGTGTGCAGACCTGAACTTACACTGTATCACTGCTGAGTTTCCCCCCATCTCCGCCGATGAGGCCAGCGAAAAATATCTTTTTGCGATGGCGAATTTACTGCGCTGGCATCCTAAAGATGCAATTCGCCGGTCGTAAACTGAAGAGCCGGTTCCACATCCACCGCCAGCCAGGTCGGCCCGTCGAGATCGGCGAAGCTGACCTGCGGCGCCAGCGGTAATGCTGCGCTAATGGCGCGTGAGGTGCATAACATGCAGCCCAACATCAGGCTGAAACCTTGTGCACGCGCTTCTGTTGCCAGCGCCAACGCTTCCGTCAGGCCGCCGGTTTTATCAAGCTTGATATTAACCATCTCATAGCGCCCTTTCAGCGCCTTCAGGTTGCTACGGGTATGACAACTTTCATCTGCGCAAATGGGCAATGGATGAATAAAATTCTCCAGCGCTGCATCGTCCTGAGCCGGCAGCGGTTGCTCCAGCATTGCGACGCCTAGATCGGCGAGCAGCTGGCATCGAGCCGCCAGTCCTTCCGCACGCCAGGATTCATTAGCATCAACAATTAACGTCGCATCCGGCACTGCCGCGCGAATCGCCACCATCCGCTCGCTGATAAGATGATTATCCAACTTCACTTTTAGCAGCTTAGCCCCAGCCTGCCATAATGCTGCGGCACTGCCTGCCATCTGATCCGGCGTACCGATCACTACGGTCTGCGCAGTGGTGATCGTTTCAGGAAGAGAGATACCGGTAAATACAGCCAGCGTCTGCTGCTGTTGTCTTGCGGCCAGATCCCACAGCGCACAATCCAGCGCATTACGCGCCGCACCGGCAGGCAGAACTTTTTGCAACTCTGCGCGCGTCAGCCCTTTTTCCAGTTGTGGGACTACGCTCATTATTTGCGCCATAACTGAGGCATCACTTTCGCCATAGCGCGGATAAGGCGTACATTCGCCCGTACCTTTGACGCCATCTTCTTCCAGTTCAACCACCACCACGCGCGCTTCACTGCGGCTTCCCCGCGCAATAACAAACGGGGTATGTAACGGCCAGGCTTCCTCAAATACCTTAACGGTTCTCATCTTTACTCCTTGTTGCCGCGGTGGTCTGCGGATTAAGCGCAAATAGCGATTGCTGTGTTATTGACAGTTAGCATAAACTAGGCGTGACGTTAACTATATGTAAACAGGAAAGATAATCATGTCACAAATCGTTCATTTCCAGGGCAACCCGGTTACAGTCGCCAATTCCATCCCGCAAGCGGGTAGCAAAGCGCAGACTTTTACTCTCGTGGCAAAAGATCTGTCTGACGTCACCCTCGGTCAGTTTGCAGGTAAACGCAAAGTGCTGAACATTTTCCCGAGCATTGATACCGGTGTTTGCGCCGCATCAGTACGTAAGTTTAACCAACTGGCAACCGAAATCGACAACACGGTTGTGCTGTGCATTTCCGCCGATCTGCCGTTTGCCCAGTCTCGTTTCTGCGGCGCGGAAGGTCTGAACAACGTTATCACTCTCTCCACTTTCCGTAACGCTGAATTCCTGCAAGCTTACGGCGTTGAGATCGCTGAAGGTCCACTGAAAGGTCTGGCGGCACGTGCGGTTGTCGTAATTGATGAAAATGATAATGTGATTTTCAGCCAGCTGGTAAATGAAATCACCACCGAGCCGGATTACGAAGCAGCTCTCTCGGTACTGAAAGCGTAAATTATTATGCCTGATGGTATTGCGCCATCAGGCATTTATCCCACTTATTCTTCGTTCTTCTTCTGGCTCAATCCATATTCCCGCAATTTGTTGGCAATCGCGGTGTGTGAAACGCCCAAACGTTTTGCCAGTTTGCGCGTACTGGGGTAATTGCGATAAAGCTGGGTTAATACCGAACGTTCAAAACGGCTGGTGATTTCGTCCAGCGAACCTTCCATTGCATCTTCACCAACGGCTACAGTTGCAGCGTCATAATCCGGCAGCAAAATATCCTGCGGACGCAGTTCATAACCTTCCAGTTGCGTCAGTGCGCGGTAAATGGCGTTTTTCAACTGCCGCACGTTACCCGGCCATGCATAACGCGTGAGCACAGTATTTAGATCTGCAGCTAATTTCGGACGCGGCACGCCCTGCTCGTCAGCAAATCGGGCAACAAATAGCTCGGTTAACGGCATGATGTCCTGCGGACAGTCCCGCAGCGGCGGCAGATTTAACGTCAGCACGTTCAGACGATAATAGAGATCTTCGCGGAACACGCCTTTTTGCACCAGCTCGACCAGATTCTTCTGCGTCGCGCAAATTACCCGCACATCCACATGCACTTCGTGGTCTTCCCCTACTCGACGGAAAGTGCCATCGTTGAGAAAACGCAATAATTTTGCCTGCATTCGTGGCGACATCTCGCCAATCTCATCCAGCAAAACCGAACCGCCGTTCGCCTGTTCAAAGAATCCTTTTTTCCCCTCCGGCGCATGCCCGAAGAGTTCGCTCTCAACAGCATCTTCTGGAATAGAAGCACAGTTCAGCGCCAGATAAGGTTTACTCGCACGCGGGCTTGCCTGATGACAAGCGTAAGCAAAGAGATCTTTACCCGTGCCGGTATCACCCGTGATCAGCAGCGGTGCGCTTAACATTGCTAACTTTTGCGCCTGCTCTACCGCATGCTTCATTTTAGGACTGATGGCGACAATCTGACTGAAGGCGCTGACATCCTGGGCAGCCACATTTTGCAACTGACGGCCCATACGGATTGTTGAGCGCAGCATCACTACCGCACCGGTCAGGACATGCTGGTCGTTTTCATCCTGAAGATAGACAGGCGTTATTTCCATCAGGAAATTTTGTCCATTAATCACTACATGTTCGTTATGCGAATCCTGCGGGTCGCTCTCAAGCCAACGTAAAAAATTAAATCCGTTAATCAATTGCGCAGCGGTATGATTACGTAAGCGCTCCAGTTTTTGCCCGAATAGCTGACAGCTCGCCGGATTTGCCATGTCCACCTTGCTTTTCATATCGACAGAAAGCACGGGTTCAGGCAATGCTTCAAGCAATGCGCTCAACGCCTGATGTTCTCGCTCGGAAGGCATCCACGGCACAGTGCGCACATCGGTAACGCCCGCAATACGGCGTATTTCCGCCATCAAACTGCTGAAACTGTCAAAATCCAGTTCGGCAAAATTCAGGTAAATCCGCCCGATTGGGTCAATCTCAATACCGCGTAAATCGATGCCTCTTAGCACCAGTAGGTCGAGCAATTCGCGGGTCAGACCGAGTCGGTCTTCACAAAAGACTTCCAGACGCATGGGAACCTTCACATGAAAAAGAACAATAAATATGATGATATGACACTATTCGAGTAGCAGGAAGGTTTCTGTCAACAAACATTGACACAACGATGGATAAACGGGCACTTCGGCGTAAAGCTATCCGATCAGCGCCCGAATGTGCACTATTTTTCGCCGGACGTTTTGCTCTTTTGTAACGTCTCTTTTACCTGACCGATGAGCTGACGACGGAAATCACCCAAACGTGGTTTGTCATTGTCAATCCACGGCAGCGGGCGGCAAAGTTCCATCGCTTTGATCCCCAGTCGTGCGGTCAGTAACCCGGCACCTATTCCCTGAGCGGCGCGAGTAGACAAGCGCGCGGCGAGATCCTGCGACATCCAGTCCATCCCCACTTCACGCACCAGTTCGCTGGCACCCGCGAAAGCGATATTCAGCAAGACCAGTTTAAACAGGCGCAGACGGCTGTAATACCCCAGTTCAATGCCATACAGCGTGGCGATGCGATTAATCAAACGCAGATTGCGCCAGGCGATAAACGCCATGTCCACCAGCGCCAGCGGGCTGACCGCAATCATCAACGTCGATTCCGCCGCCGAACGACTGATTTCGCGCCGCGCCTGGGCATCTAAAATCGGCTGGACCAGGTGAGCATACAAACTAACCACTTCACGATCGTTCTGCGTTTCATGGATTGAGGCATACCAGCGTTGCAGCGCCGGATGTGACTGATCGATTCCCGCCTGCTGCGCCAGTTTTTCGCAAAATGCGCGGCCTTTACCCGTGCCGTGGCTGTGCAACAAATCGCGCGCTTCGTCGCGTTCGTGCGCACGCTGGCGCAAGCGCCATAAGCGCCGCCACTCTGTTACCACAGAACCTACGCCAGCACCGATAATCAATGCCCCAGCGGCACATCCACCCAACGCTACCCAGTCCTGGGTTTGCCAGGCATTCATTGTCCACTGCACGCCCTGACCGACAACGCTTGCGCCAAACAGAGCCAGCCCGCCCATCACCATTTTGCGCCACAGACTGCGTTTCGGACGTAACGCGGCATCCATTACCGCTTCGACTTGCCCCTCTTCTTCCTGCGCTTCGTCGAGCGTTGCCGGGGCAAAATTTTGCGCCTGATTTTCGTCAAAGGTCTGCTGCGCCCTGAATTTTGGACTCTGATCGACCTCCAGCGGACCGTCGAAATCAATACGTGGTTTTAACGGTTCGGTCATCGCAATTTATCTCCTATTAAAAATTCCAGCGCAGCATCAAGACGAATATGCGGTAGCGGTTTGTCGACATCCATTACCTGCGGACGAAACGCTTCAAACTGGAAGCCTTGCTTATCCCAGAACGCCTGACCGGGCAAACGTGCGGGAACTTCGCCAGGATAAACAGTGAGCGGTGCGCCATCGCTGAGTCGATTACCGCGCAGCGCCGGGATTTTCTCACCGTTAACATCAATAATGCCGCTGGTGGTCGCCTGAACTGACGCCAGCCCCAGGCAGTCCATGCTGATCCCTTCGAACGCCGCATTTTGCCAGGCATCCTGAATCAGTTGTTGCAGTAATGAAACCATATTGGCGTGCTGATCGATGGTCACATGGTCCGCTTTAGTGGCAGCAAACAATAGCTTATCGATAACCGGCGAAAACAAACGCCGGAACAGGGTACGCTGCCCGTAGTGGAAACTTTGCATCAGCTGCGTCAGCGCCAGACGCATATCATTAAATGCCTGTGGCCCACTGTTGAGAGGTTGCAGGCAATCCACCAGCACAATCTGGCGGTCAAAGCGCAGAAAATGATTCTTATAGAACCCCTTCACCACTTTCTCGCAGTAATAATTAAACCGCTCGCGCAGCATTCCGGCGTTGGTGTGTTTATCAGCCTGCGCCAGTTTGGACTCTCCCCAGGCATCGACATCTGGCCATGGGAAGAATTGCAGCGCGGGCGCTCCTGCCATATCGCCAGGCAAAACAAAGCGCCCTGGCTGAATAAAGTGCAGCCCCTGCTGTTTACAGTGGTGGAGATAATCGGTCCACGCGGCGGCAATGTCTGCCAGTCGGTTTTCGTCGGCAGGCGCTAACGGATCCAGGCCTTCGCACATCATTCGCCATTTCGCCGACCATTCGCCGCGCTGACCATTGAGTAAGCCCGTCATCTGCCGCGACCAACTTAAGTAATCTTGTGCCAGCATCGGCAGGTCGAGCAGCCATTCGCCGGGATAATCCACAATCTCCAGATACAGCGTAGAGGTATCTTTGAAGTGACGCAGCAGTGAATCATTCGATTTAAAACGTAGCGCCAGGCGGATTTCACTGACGCCGCGCGTTGGCGTCGGCCAGGCGGGAGGATCGCCATATAACTGCGCCAGCCCTTCATCATAGGTGAAGCGCGGAATGCCAAAGTCACGCTGGGGAATGCGTTTTACGCCCAGCAGGCGCTCTTCACGCACCGCACTTAATAGCGGCAAACGTGCTCCGGCATGAATATTGAGCAACTGATTAACCATCGCGGTGATAAACGCTGTTTTGCCGCTGCGGCTAAGTCCGGTTACAGCGAGGCGCAGATGTCTGTCGACACCCCGATTCACCAGCGCATTGAGTTCATTTTTAAGTCGCTTCATTGCTGTCCTGTGCCAGAAAGCCGTAGAAAGGATTAGATACTGGAGATAATAATGTGGGTTAATTTTGATTTATCAAATGAATAAGCGGCGTTATTTACACCGCTCAGGCAATAATTTGTTAACCTTTGACCTTCGGCATTTCGATATCTTTCAGGCCTCCGACGTTCTCAACGTGGATATATCCCATCTCGTTGAGGATCTCTTTTGCCTGCCCGGACTGGCGTCCGGCGTTGCAATACACTTTCACGGTGTCGTTTTTATCCGGAACGGCGGTGGCAATGCGCTCTTTCACTTCCTTCAGGGGAATATTGATGGCCCCCTGAACGTGCTCTTGCTGATACTGCTCTGGAACACGAACATCTATCCAGTGTTCAGCGGCGAAAACAGGCAGTGAAAACACCAGAGTCAGAGCAAGTAAGCCTTTTTTAAACATATAAGTGTCCTTCTATGGATGAAAATTGCCATCCATTATACGCCTGAGATCTAACAATTTTTGCGGAACTCCCCTCACCTTTTATAACGCTGCGCCAGTTTATTGGCAGCCCGACTTAATAGCGGTTCCAGCGCCACAGCCAGCAACATTTTCAGCGGTCGGCGAGCAACTGATTTTATCGCCCAACCAGCCACACCCGCCGGGCCATAGCGCAGTGCGGTAAGAAGTACCAGCTTGCCTGCTAATTTGAAACCAGGCTTCATCTTTTGCCCGGCCTGTTGCCAGCGAGTATTCATAACTTTCCTCACAGTTGACGGAAACGACTACGTAGCGTGAAGGTGTCGGAAGTGACATAACGTTCCATCTCGCGTAAACGCGTTTCACTGGCCGCCAGTTCACGGTCGACTTCATCCAGCAATTCGCTGCTGGAAGGTAGCTGCTCACCAAAGGCCATGTTGTCAGGCATTGGATCAAGCGCAAATGACAAAATGATGTAAGCAACAAGGGTAAACAGCGCCAGGCCGAAGAAAATCGACAGCACCACCAGAATACGTACCAGTTTTACCGGTACATCAAAATAGTTAGCAATCCCGGCACAGACCCCGCGAACCATGCCCTGTTGTGGAATACGCCATAATTTTTTATTGAGATTAATACCCGCCATTAGCGATCCCTCCAGTTCGGATGTTCAGCATCAAGAATGGATTCCAGCGCCTGAATACGCTCGCGCATCCGTTTTGCTTCATCAGCCAGTTGCGCTAATCGCTGTTGTTCGCTTTGCGAAAGCTCTCCACGACTGGAGCGGTTGCTGTAATGCAGCCATAACCAAATTGGTAAAACAAACAGCACAAAGATGGTTAACGGAATAGCCAGAAATAGCGCGCTCATAAGTACTCCTTAAGGGATGAGCGGCGGCGTGTTCGGACGCCGCCTGGATGTTATTATTGATTGTCTTGCTTCATTTTGGCTTTTAATTGTGCCAGTTGCTCGCTGATTGCATCATCAGCTTTCAGCTCGGCAAACTGATCATCCAGCGATTTTTGTTTGCCGAAACTGTGGCTTTCCGCTTCTGCTTCCATCTGGTCGATACGGCGCTCGAAAGATTCGAAACGGGCCATCGCTTCATCCAGTTTGCCACTGTCCAACTGACGACGCACATCGCGCGACGAGTTTGCGGCCTGATGACGCAACATCAATGCCTGCTGGCGAGCACGAGTTTCGCTCAATTTGTTTTCCAACTCGCCAATCTCTTTCTTCATACGCACCAGCGTATCGTCCACCAGCGTCACTTCATGTTCCAGGGACTTAATCAGATCGGTCAGTTTCTGCTTTTCAATTAACGCCGCACGCGCCAGGTCTTCTCTATCTTTCAGCAGCGCCAGTTCGGCTTTTTCCTGCCACTCAACTTCACGCGCCGACGCTTGTTCAATACGGCGAGTCAGCTGTTTCTTTTCCGCCAGCGCACGTGCCGAAGTAGAACGCACTTCAACCAGCGTGTCTTCCATTTCCTGGATCATCAGACGCACCAGTTTCTGCGGATCTTCCGCTTTCTCTAACAGAGCGTTGATGTTGGCATTCACGATGTCGGCAAAGCGAGAAAAAATACCCATAATGTTGTCCTCTTGATTTCTTCGTTCAGGATTGTCCTGCTGAACTGTTAATACAATTTGCGTGCCAATTTTTTATCTTTTTGATTTATAAAGATCTGATTGAAGATTCAACAGCAACATGCCAGGATGAATTAGCGAATTACACTAACAAGTGGCGAATTTCATCATGGCAGAATACAAAGATAATTTACTCGGTGAGGCGAACAGCTTTCTCGAAGTGCTGGAACAGGTTTCGCATCTCGCACCGCTGGACAAACCGGTGCTCATCATCGGCGAGCGCGGAACAGGTAAAGAGCTGATCGCCAGCCGTCTGCATTATCTCTCCTCTCGTTGGCAAGGGCCGTTTATTTCCCTTAACTGCGCGGCGTTAAATGAAAATCTGCTGGATTCCGAACTGTTTGGTCACGAAGCGGGTGCGTTTACCGGTGCGCAAAAACGTCATCCAGGGAGATTTGAACGTGCCGACGGCGGTACGCTATTTCTTGATGAACTCGCTACAGCACCGATGATGGTGCAGGAAAAATTATTGCGCGTGATTGAGTACGGTGAACTGGAGCGCGTTGGCGGCAGCCAGCCATTACAGGTGAATGTACGGTTGGTATGCGCGACGAATGCCGATCTCCCGGCGATGGTCAATGAAGGTACTTTTCGCGCTGACCTGCTCGACCGGCTGGCTTTCGATGTAGTGCAACTGCCACCACTGCGCGAGCGCGAAAGCGACATTATGTTGATGGCAGAACACTTTGCCATCCAGATGTGTCGGGAAATCAAGCTGCCTCTGTTCCCGGGTTTTACCGAGCACGCCAGAGAAACATTGCTGAATTATCGCTGGCCGGGAAATATTCGTGAATTGAAAAACGTGGTGGAACGTTCAGTGTATCGCCACGGCACCAGCGATTATCCGCTTGATGACATCATTATTGATCCCTTTAAACGGCGTCCACCTGAAGAAGCCATCGCCGTTTCAGAAACCACCTCGCTTCCGACGCTGCCGCTGGATTTACGTGAGTTTCAAATGCAGCAGGAAAAAGAGTTGCTGCAACTCAGTTTGCAACAAGGGAAATATAACCAGAAACGCGCAGCTGAATTGCTGGGGTTAACCTACCATCAGTTCCGCGCGTTGTTGAAAAAGCACCAGATTTAGCGAAGTTGGGCAATGCGATTCGCCGGATGCGGCGTGAACGCTTTATCCGGCATACATAATCAATACGTCGTTTGCAGGCCTGATAAGCGCAGCGCATCAGGCCTTATTGTGTTGACCCTGCTTATGCGTATTAATCTCTCAGCGCATCCTGCAAAATTTTCATTGCCGCATCGAATTGCGCATCCGGGATGGTCAGCGGATACAGGAAACGAATCACGTTGCCATACGCGCCGCAGGTCAGCAGTAGCAGCCCCTGCGCCAGCGCGCGTTGCTGGATTTTCTGTGCAATCGCCGCTGACGGTTCGCCCGTTTGCGGATCGTTAAACTCTGCCGCAATCATCGACCCCAGACCGCGTACCGCAGCAATGGCCGTAACGCTTTCTTTAGCATCAATCAGCGTTTGCGTCAGACGCTGGCCCAGTTGATTCGCGCGTTCGCAGAGTGATTCTTTGTCGATAATGTTGAGCACCGCGTGCGCGGCAGCCACCGCCAGCGGGTTCCCGGCGTAGGTGCCGCCAAGCCCGCCCGGCGCGGGCGCGTCCATAATATTCGCGTTACCGACCACGCCCGAAAGCGGCATCCCGCCCGCGAGGCTTTTCGCCATCGTCATTAAATCCGGCTTATCGCCGTAGTGATCCATCGCAAACAGCTTACCGGTACGCGCAAAACCGCTTTGCACTTCATCGGCAATCATCACAATGCCATGCTCGTCGCACAGGCGGCGAATCGCAGAAACCAACTCTTTTGGCGCCACGTTAAAACCGCCTTCGCCCTGCACCGGTTCGAAAATAATCGCCGCCACCTGCTTCGCTTCAATGTCCGATTTAAACAAGCGTTCGATGGCATCAAGGGAATCTTGCGTCGAAATGCCATGCAGTTCTGACGGATACGGCACGTGATACACCGAACCGGGGAACGGGCCGAAGCCGATTTTGTACGGCGCGACTTTTCCGGTCAGCGCCATGGTCATATACGTGCGACCGTGGAAGCCGCCGCTAAACGCAATCACGCCAGGGCGTCCGGTATGGGCGCGGGCGATTTTCACCGCATTTTCCACCGCTTCCGCGCCGGTGGTGAAGAACGCGGTTTTAGCCTGCCCGCTCACCGGGGCAAGGGCGTTAATTTTCTCCGCCAGCGTGACGTAGCTTTCGTACGGCACAATCTGGTACGCGGTGTGGGTAAACTGTTGCAGTTGCTGCTCCACCGCTGCGACCAGTTCAGGGTGGCGATGCCCGGTATTCAGCACCGCAATGCCTGCGGCGAAATCGATGTACTCGTTGCCCTCAACATCCTTCAGCGTGGCGTTTTCAGCCGACTGGGCGAAGAAGTTACACATCACGCCAACCCCGCGCGGGGTGGCAGAAAGACGACGCTGATGGAATTCATTGTTGCTCATGTTTCACACCTTTTGACTCTTCACGGTTAATCGGAAATTAAACGCCCAGACGATCGCGCAGGCTGTAATAAGCCGCGCCCATCGCGGTAAACGGTACGCGCAGCGTGCGCCCGCCGGGGAACGGGTAATGCGGCAGATTGGCGAAGGCGTCGAAACGCTCGGCGTCACCGCGCAGCAGTTCGGCAATCAAGCGCCCTGCAAGATGGGTACAGGTCACGCCGTGGCCGCTGTAGCCCTGCATGTAATAGATGTTGGTATCGAGGCGACCAAACTGCGGCATACGCGACAGGGTCAGCAGGAAGTTGCCCGTCCAGCGGTAATCAATTTTCACGCCCTTCAGCTGCGGGAAGGTTTTCAGCAGTTTCGGCACCACAAGACGCTCAACGTCATCCGGGTCGCGCGCGCCGTACACCACACCGCCGCCGTACAGCAGGCGGTTGTCGGCGGTAAGACGGTAGTAATCAAGCAGATAATTACAGTCTTCAACGCAGTAGTTTTTCGGGATCAGCGAACGGGCTAAATCTTCTGACAGCCGCTCGGTGGTGATCACCTGCGTACCGCACGGCATGCTGCGTTTCGCCAGTTCCGGCTCCACTTTATCGCCCAGGTACGCATTCCCGGCGACAATCACATACTTCGCCGTCACCTGGCCTTTGGCAGTACGCACCACGGCGGGCGTAGTGTGCTGGATCTGAGTCACCGCAGAAAGCTCATACACACGCCCGCCGTTGAGACGAATGGCATCGGCTTCACCAATGGCGAGGTTCAGGGGGTGAATATGCCCGCCGCTGTGATCCAGCAGCGCGCCGGTATAGCGATCGCTGGCGACTTCGCGGCGAATGGCGTTGGCGTCCAGCATCTCCAGCTGTTTATTACCGTAGCGTTCCCAGTTCTCTTTCTGCTCTTCGAGCGTGGCGAGCTGTTTATCATTCATCGCTACAAACAGGCCGCCGGGGCGGTAGTCGCAGTCAATCTGATAACGTTTGATGCGCTCGCGGATGATTTCTCCACCCTCAAACATCATGCTGCCAAGCATACGGGCAGTGTCCATGCCGTAGCTTTTTTCGATAACGTCGATGTCGCGGCTGTAGGAGTTTACAAGCTGGCCGCCGTTGCGCCCGCTGGCGCCAAAGCCGATACGTGAGGCTTCGAGAACCACCACGTCAAAGCCCGCTTCTGCCAGATGCAGCGCGGAGGAAAGCCCGGTATAGCCGCCGCCGACCACGCAAACGTCGCAGGAAATCGACTCATTCAGCGTGTCGAAAGGCGCATATTTATTCGCACTGGCGGCGTAATAACTGCTGGTATGTTCGGTCATTTCAGGCCTCCAGGCTTATCCAGATGGTTTTCAGTTCAGTGAATTTTTCAAGGGCATGCAGGGATTTATCGCGACCGTTGCCGCTCTGCTTATAGCCGCCAAACGGCACGGTCATATCGCCGTCGTTGTAGTTATTGACGAAGACGGAACCGGCTTTCAGGCGGCGGCTCATGCGGTGCGCGCGGGAGAGGTCGCGCGTCCACACCGCCGCGCCGAGCCCGTACTGGCTGTCGTTGGCAAGCTGTAGCGCCTGGTCTTCTGATGTGAAACGCGTGACCACCAACACCGGGCCGAAAATCTCTTCGCGACTTAAGGACGCATTCGGGTCTACATCCACAAAAATGGTCGGGCCGATGGCAGCAGCCAGTTCGGCATTACGACCATCCAGCAGCAGTTGCCCTTTACCTTCGCCTTCACGAATAAAGGTGTGTACCGAGTCGGCGTGGGCGCAGTCGATTAAGGTGCCCATGGTGGTTGCGGGATCAAGTGGATGGCCCGGCTGCCAGTTTTGCGCCTGCTGTTTTAACAGGGCTAAGAATTCATCGGCGATACTCTCTTCCAGCAACAAACGCGTTCCGGCGATGCATACCTGGCCCTGGTTGTAGAAGATGCCTGCGGCGGTGGCGCTCGCCGCTTTTTGCAGATCCGGGCAATCAGCGAAAACGATGTTTGCGCTTTTGCCGCCCGCTTCCAGCCAGACGCGTTTCATGTTGCTGTCACCTGCATCTTTCAGCAGCTGTTTCCCGGTGCGGGTTGAACCAGTAAAGGCAATGGCGTCGATATCGTTATGACGAGACAGCGCCTGGCCCGCTTCATGACCAAAACCCGTCACCACGTTCAACACACCATCCGGCAAGCCTGCCTCTTTCGCCAGCCCGGCGAGACGAATCGCACTGAGCGGTGATTTTTCAGACGGTTTTAGAATCACGCTGTTCCCCGCCGCCAGCGCCGGGCCGAGTTTCCAGCAAGTCAGCAGCAGCGGGAAGTTCCACGGCACGATGGCGGCAATCACGCCGACCGGTTCACGCACGATCATCGCCAGCTCATGGCTACTGGTGGTCGCCACTTCGCCATACACTTTGTCGATCGCTTCGGCGTACCAGCGAATGGCGCGCGCCGCGCCGGGAATATCATCACGCAGACTGTGACGAATCGGTTTGCCGGTATCGAGAGTTTCCAGCAGTGCCAGCTCTTCGGCGTGGGCTTCCATTAAATCGGCGAGTTTATTCAGCACCGCTTTACGTTTTGCCGGGGCAGCCTGCGACCAGTCACCGCGTTCAAATACGCTGCGCGCCGCACTCACCGCACGGTCAATATCGGCACTCTTGCCGCGCGCAATATTCGCCAGCGGTGCCTGAGTGACGGGGTCAAACGTTTCAAAGGTTTCATTTTCCGCTGCAGCAGAATATTCACCGTTAATAAATAAGCGGGTTTCAATGGCGAGACTTAACGCTTTATCCTGCCAGTAAGCCAGATGATGAAAATTCATTATGACTCCTGTTTCACGTCTATCAGATATATGCAGTTTGTGAACGTCAGGGCGCAGAGATCCCCGGGCGATGAGCCCGTTTATTTCCGGCGACATTCTTTATAGATTGCCTTTATAGCTAGCCGGGTGGCGTTTCGCTTACCCGGCCTATAAAAACAAAAAGATTAAAACGTGGTGGGCGTATGGGCGCTGATAATTCGGCAAATGCCTGCCGACGTATTACTGAAACTGTGCGGGATGCCGGTATTAATGGCATAACTTTGCCCCGCGACGAGGTGGTAATCCTGACCATTAATCGTCAGAACAATTTCACCTTCCAGTACAGTGCCTATTTCCTCACCCTGATGCTTAATTCTTTCCCCAGTGGTTGTGCCCGGCTGGTACGTTTCAAAGATCATCGCCAGCGTGCGATTCGGGTTACCGTTATGCACCAGCTTCATCGACACACCCTGACTGCCCATCTCAATTAAGTCGTCCTGATTAATGACGACCTGCGGTTCATCAGGTTTTTCCGGCTCGGAAAAGAATTCCGAGAGTGACAGACCATACACCTTCAGCAGCTTTTGCAGCGTACTGATGGCAGGACTGACTTTATCTTGTTCTATCGTACTGATAGCACTGTGAGTCAGCCCGGAGAGTTCGGCGGCACGACGTTGTGAAAGCCCCTGCTGCTGGCGGATTTCTGACAAGCGTTTTCCTGGCGCCAGTCCCTCATCACTCATATTTGCATTTCCTTAACTGTAGTGGTCAGAGTCGCTGTTTTTCAGCGATATGGTTCTGACAAGCGGTGATAAAGCCCTCGAACAATATACGCGAAAGCGCGTACTCGCTACTGTTCCATTCCGGGTGCCACTGTACGCCCAGCGCGAAAGGATGATTGATGACGCTCACCGCCTCAACCAGGCCATCCGGTGAGCGAGCTTCAACACGCAACTGCGGGCTAACGACCTTCGCCCCTTGTCCATGCAGAGAGTTTACCCAAAAGTTGCTACATTCAGGTAACAATGCAGACAGTAATCCCCCCTCTTCAACCTGAACTTCGTGCGACGGCGCATATTGCTGCTCCACCGGCAGTTCGGGATCTTCACGATGCTCCAGCAATTCAGGCTGTTCGCACAGTTTGCGATGCAACGAACCACCGGTTGCTACCACCAGTTCCTGTAACCCCCGGCAGATGGCGAAAATGGGGATGCGCCTTTCGAGTGCGGCATTAATTAACGCCATGCTCAGAAGATCACGCCCGGGATCGGCGTCAGGCTCATCGCCGTTTTCACCATATAGGTGCGGCTGCACATTGCTGGGGCTACCTGGAAGATAAATGCCATCGAGTTTAGGCAGCAGTTCTTCAAGTAATGACGGTTCCGCCAGCGCATGTGGCAGCGCAATCGGCAAACCGCCCGCGTGGATGATGGCATTCAGGTACTTTTCTTGCAGAGTCTGGGTCGTATGACCCTTAAGCCTGTTCCTGCACATTACGACACCGATAACCGGATTGTTCATTATATTTTCCATGCTCAATCTCACAAAGTGGACTAAATTATCGCCATTACTGCGGTTTAAATGACCTTTATGTTCAATATTTTTTCAATCTAGCAGTGGGTTTTCATTTTTGCAAACTCAATTTAACATTTGACAAACATTTAGTTTGCATACAGATTCGAATGGTGGTCATTATATTTTACGCTTTGCTAACGAGCGGAAAACAAACCAAAGGCGAAGAATCATGGAAACCAATATCGTTGAAGTAGAGAACTTTGTTCAGCAGTCAGAAGAGAGGCGGGGTAGCGCCTTTACGCAGGAAGTGAAACGCTACCTGGAGCGCTACCCGAATACGCAATATGTTGATGTTTTACTTACCGATTTGAATGGTTGTTTCCGTGGGAAACGCATTCCTGTTTCAAGTCTGCAGAAGCTGGAGAAAGGGTGTTATTTTCCGGCTTCGGTGTTTGCAATGGATATTCTGGGCAATGTCGTAGAAGAAGCGGGCCTGGGTCAGGAAATGGGTGAACCAGATCGTACTTGTGTGCCAATACTCGGTACCTTAACCCCTTCTGCCGCCGATCCAGAGTTTATCGGTCAGATACTCCTGACCATGGTCGATGAAGATGGCGCTCCCTTTGACGTTGAGCCGCGGAACGTACTTAACCGCCTGTGGCAGCAGCTACGCCAGCGCGGATTGTTCCCGGTTGTAGCGGTAGAGCTGGAGTTCTATTTACTGGATCGTCAGCGCGACGCTGAAGGGTATCTGCAACCGCCCTGCGCGCCCGGCACCGATGACCGCAATACACAAAGCCAGGTTTACTCGGTTGATAACCTCAACCACTTCGCCGATGTGCTCAATGATATTGATGAACTGGCGCAGTTACAGTTAATTCCCGCCGACGGTGCGGTCGCCGAAGCCTCGCCGGGTCAGTTTGAAATCAACCTTTACCATACCGATAACGTGCTGGAAGCCTGCGATGATGCGCTGGCGCTAAAACGCCTGGTGCGTCTGATGGCAGAAAAGCATAAGATGCACGCCACTTTTATGGCGAAGCCGTATGAAGAGCACGCGGGCAGCGGGATGCATATCCATATCAGTATGCAAAATAATCGTGGCGAGAACGTGCTTTCTGACGCAGAAGGCGAAGATTCGCCGCTGCTGAAAAAGATGCTCGCCGGGATGATCGACCTGATGCCGTCATCAATGGCGCTGCTGGCGCCGAACGTGAATTCCTATCGCCGCTTCCAGCCAGGCATGTATGTGCCAACGCAGGCGTCGTGGGGCCATAACAACCGCACCGTCGCCCTGCGTATTCCGTGCGGCGATCGTCATAACCACCGCGTGGAATATCGCGTGGCAGGTGCCGATGCCAACCCATATCTGGTGATGGCAGCGATTTTTGCCGGTATTTTGCATGGCCTTGATAACGAACTGCCGTTGCAGGAAGAAGTAGAAGGCAACGGGCTGGAGCAGGAAGGCTTACCCTTCCCGATTCGCCAGAGCGATGCCCTGTGGGAATTTATCAAGAACGATCATTTGCGCCGCTATTTAGGCGAGCGTTTTTGCCATGTGTATCACGCCTGTAAAAATGATGAGTTGTTGCAGTTTGAGCGCCTCATCACAGAAACA
Source organism: Escherichia sp. E4702 (assembly GCF_963883545.1). Lineage (NCBI taxonomy): Bacteria > Pseudomonadati > Pseudomonadota > Gammaproteobacteria > Enterobacterales > Enterobacteriaceae > Escherichia > Escherichia sp. E4702. The sequence goes on from NZ_CAWORF010000017.1 coordinate 95,535, forward strand.
GAAATTGAGTGGATGTTGAAAAACGCATAGTACCCCTTGCGGGGTTGTTTCATCGGCCTGAGCGGAGCCAGGCCTGACATTTGCTGGTAATCCAGACATTTCCCGGATGTCGCGTTATGGAGCGCAGGCGGCAACGGGCTTCCGTTAACGATTAAGACTGTGACGAGGAAATGAGATGATGCCGATGATTAAATCCCCGCATGGCGAGGGAGGCTGCGTGTGCGCCCTCCCTGCGACTGACTGGACTCCGCCCCCTTTGCTTCCCTTGCTAAAAAGGTTTGATTTCAGGTCGACACGACCGCAAACCTTATTACGCAGGGGAGGCAGCAATTATGGCTATTAATTCACCACTGAATATTGCTGCGCAACCTGGCAAAACCCGTCTGCGAAAATCATTGAAGTTGTGGCAGGTGGTGATGATGGGTCTGGCCTATCTCACGCCAATGACCGTGTTCGATACGTTTGGCATCGTTTCCGGTATTAGCGACGGTCACGTTCCGGCATCGTATTTGCTGGCGCTGGCGGGCGTGCTGTTTACCGCTATCAGCTACGGCAAACTGGTTCGCCAGTTCCCGGAGGCCGGTTCGGCCTATACCTACGCGCAAAAGTCGATTAACCCGCACGTCGGTTTTATGGTCGGCTGGTCATCGCTGCTGGATTACCTCTTTTTGCCGATGATCAACGTCTTGTTGGCGAAGATCTATCTCTCCGCCCTCTTCCCGGAAGTGCCACCGTGGGTGTGGGTGGTGACGTTCGTCGCCATCTTAACTGCCGCGAACCTGAAGAGCGTCAACCTGGTCGCCAACTTCAATACCCTGTTTGTGCTGGTGCAAATCTCCATCATGGTGGTGTTTATCTTCCTGGTGGTTCAGGGACTGCATAAAGGAGAAGGCGTTGGCACCGTCTGGTCACTTCAGCCGTTTATCAGCGAGAACGCGCACCTGATCCCGATTATTACCGGGGCGACGATCGTCTGTTTCTCGTTCCTCGGTTTCGATGCAGTGACCACACTTTCGGAAGAGACGCCAGACGCCGCACGCGTGATCCCGAAAGCCATCTTCCTGACGGCGGTCTACGGTGGCGTTATCTTTATCGCGGCGTCGTTCTTTATGCAGCTGTTCTTTCCCGATATCAGCCGTTTTAAAGACCCGGACGCCGCACTGCCTGAAATTGCGCTGTACGTCGGCGGCAAGCTGTTCCAGTCGATTTTCCTCTGCACTACGTTTGTGAACACGTTAGCGTCTGGCCTGGCATCACACGCCAGCGTGTCGCGTCTGTTGTATGTGATGGGGCGTGACAATGTGTTCCCGGAGCGCGTGTTTGGCTATGTGCACCCGAAATGGCGGACTCCGGCACTGAACGTCATTATGGTCGGGATTGTCGCGATGTCGGCGCTGTTCTTTGATTTAGTTACCGCCACAGCGTTAATTAACTTCGGCGCGTTGGTAGCGTTTACCTTCGTTAACCTGTCGGTGTTCAACCACTTCTGGCGGCGCAAAGGAATGAATAAAAGCTGGAAGGAACACTTCCACTATTTATTAATGCCGCTGGTTGGCGCACTGACGGTGGGCGTGCTGTGGATTAACCTCGAAGCCACCTCGCTGACGCTGGGTCTGGTATGGGCTTCGTTGGGCGGCGCATATTTGTGGTATTTGATCCGCCGCTATCGCAAAGTGCCGTTGTATGAGGGTGACAGAACGCCGGTGAGCGAAACGTAATATCCAGGATGCACGGCGCATTATCCTGCCTGAGGGTAATGCGCCGCGCCATTAACTATAAAAAGATGTATGACCCGGATCACGAGTGCTATCATCCGCCCTTATGCTTAGCGCATTAACTCCAGGGGCAAACAATGAACCACGATATCCCATTAAAATATTTCGATATTGCCGATGAATACGCAACTGAATGCGCAGAACCTGTCGCAGACGCAGAACGCACACCGCTGGCCCATTACTTCCAGTTACTACTCACCCGTTTGATGAACAATGAAGAGATCAGCGAAGAAGCCCAGCATGACATGGCCGCTGAAGCGGGGATTAATCCCGCGCGCATTGATGAAATCGCAGAGTTTTTGAATCAATGGGGTAATGAATAATTATTTAATTGCAGACGCTCGGTCAGTATCGTTGCCCGGATAAAGCGTTCACGGCGCATCCGGCTATAAATGACACGCACCGCAGCCTGCTTTAATGGGTTTCTCACGATCGTACCGCTCTGCTCCTCGCTAAGTTGTTCTGTGAGTTATAGTTATAGAGAAATCACGGGTACGAATGTTGAACAGATGGCGACGCTACCTGTTCAACGACCAACCACACGGCCCTCATTACGACCCCTGAACACAAACGGTAATGGCAAATGTCATTAAATATTAGTAAGATAGCCTCTTTACATAAAATCCCTTAATATTATGCGCCAGGTATTATCGTCTCTTTTGGTGATTGCTGGACTTGTGAGTGGTCAGGCAATAGCCGCGCCTGAATCCCCCCCGCATGCTGATATCCGCGACAGCGGTTTTGTCTATTGCGTCAGCGGGCAAGTCAACACCTTTAACCCATCCAAAGCGAGCAGTGGGTTAATTGTCGATACCCTTGCCGCCCAGTTTTATGATCGACTGCTGGATGTCGATCCGTATACCTATCGCCTGATGCCGGAACTTGCCGAAAGCTGGGAAGTGCTCGACAACGGCGCGACATATCGCTTCCACCTGCGTCGCGATGTCCCGTTTCAAAAAACCGCCTGGTTTACTCCCACTCGCAAAATGAATGCCGATGATGTGGTGTTTACCTTCCAACGGATTTTTGACCGCAATAACCCGTGGCATAACGTCAACGGCAGTAACTTCCCCTATTTCGACAGTCTGCAATTTGCCGATAACGTTAAAAGTGTCCGCAAGCTGGATAATCACACCGTTGAGTTCCGTCTCGCCCAGCCGGATGCATCCTTCTTATGGCACCTGGCGACCCACTATGCGTCGGTAATGTCTGCCGAATACGCCCAGAAATTAGAGAAAGAAGATCGCCAGGAACAACTCGACCGTCAACCGGTCGGTACCGGGCCCTATCAATTGTCGGAATACCGCGCCGGGCAATATATTCGCTTACAACGTCATGATGAGTTCTGGCGTGGCAAACCGTTGATGCCACAGGTGGTGGTGGATTTAGGCTCCGGCGGTACCGGACGATTGTCGAAACTCCTGACCGGTGAATGCGACGTTCTGGCCTGGCCTGCCGCCAGCCAGTTATCCATTTTGCGCGACGACCCGCGTTTGCGTTTAACGCTGCGCCCGGGGATGAACGTCGCCTATCTGGCATTTAACACCGCCAAACCGCCACTAAATAATCCAGCTGTCCGCCATGCGCTGGCACTGGCGATCAATAACCAGCGCCTGATGCAATCCATCTATTATGGTACGGCTGAAACTGCGGCCTCTATTTTACCGCGCGCCTCGTGGGCTTATGACAACGAGGCTAAAATTACTGAATACAACCCAGCAAAATCGCGCGAACAACTGAAAGCGTTGGGGCTGGAAAACTTAACGCTGAAACTGTGGGTACCGACACGATCGCAGGCATGGAACCCCAGTCCGCTGAAAACTGCCGAACTGATTCAAGCGGATATGGCGCAGGTTGGCGTGAAAGTGGTGATTGTGCCGGTAGAAGGTCGTTTTCAGGAGGCGCGATTGATGGATATGAGCCATGATCTGACGTTATCTGGTTGGGCGACGGACAGTAACGACCCGGACAGTTTCTTCCGTCCGTTACTGAGCTGCGCGGCTATTCACTCGCAAACCAACCTTGCCCACTGGTGCGATCCGAAATTCGACAGCGTGTTGCGTAATGCCCTCTCCTCGCAACAACTGGCGGCGCGTATTGAAGCCTATGATGAAGCGCAAAGCATTCTGGCGCAGGAACTGCCCATTCTGCCGCTGGCCTCATCACTGCGCTTGCAGGCCTACCGTTACGATATTAAAGGTCTGGTACTGAGCCCGTTCGGTAACGCCTCCTTCGCGGGGGTGTATCGCGAGAAGCAAGAAGAGGTGAAAAAACCATGATTATCTTCACCTTACGTCGTATTTTGTTATTAATCGTCACCTTGTTCCTGCTGACCTTTGTTGGCTTCAGTTTGAGCTATTTCACGCCACACGCGCCGTTACAAGGCGCGTCACTGTGGAATGCCTGGGTGTTCTGGTTTAATGGCCTGATCCACTGGGATTTTGGTGTTTCCAGCATTAACGGCCAGCCTATTGCCGAACAGTTAAAAGAAGTCTTTCCGGCAACGATGGAGTTGTGCATCCTCGCTTTCGGTTTTGCGCTGATTGTCGGGATCCCGGTGGGCATGATTGCCGGGATTACACGCCATAAGTGGCAGGATAACTTGATCAACGCCATCGCCTTGCTGGGCTTTTCCATCCCGGTGTTCTGGCTGGCGCTTCTGTTGACGCTGTTTTGTTCACTCACGCTAGGTTGGCTGCCCGTTTCAGGGCGTTTCGATCTGCTCTATGAAGTGAAACCGAATACCGGCTTTGCGTTAATTGATGCCTGGCTTTCGGACTCACCGTGGCGAGACGAAATGATCATGAGCGCACTTCGCCATATGGTGCTACCGGTGATCACCCTGTCGGTTGCGCCAACAACTGAAGTGATCCGATTGATGCGTATCAGCACCATCGAAGTCTATGACCAAAACTATGTGAAAGCGGCGGCGACTCGCGGTTTGTCGCGCTTTACTATTTTGCGTCGCCACGTGCTGCATAACGCGTTACCTCCGGTTATTCCTCGCCTGGGCTTGCAGTTTTCCACCATGCTGACGCTGGCGATGATCACCGAAATGGTTTTTAGCTGGCCGGGTTTAGGGCGCTGGTTAATTAACGCCATCCGCCAGCAGGATTACGCAGCCATTTCCGCCGGAGTGATGGTGTGCGGTTCATTGGTCATTATTATTAACGTGATATCTGATATTTTGGGTGCCATGGCTAACCCTCTGAAACATAAGGAATGGTATGCCTTACGATAGCGTATACAGCGAGAAGCGCCCGCCGGGCACGCTGCGTACTGCCTGGCGCAAATTCTATGGAGACGCCGCCGCGATGGTCGGCCTGTACGGCTGCGCGGGGCTGGCGGTGCTGTGTATTTTTGGTAGCTGGTTTGCGCCTTACGGCATCGACCAGCAATTTCTTGGTTATCAATTGTTGCCGCCGTCATGGTCACGCTATGGCGAAGTCTCGTTCTTCCTTGGGACCGACGACCTGGGACGCGACGTTTTAAGCCGTTTATTGAGTGGCGCAGCACCTACCGTCGGGGGCGCATTTGTGGTGACGCTCGCCGCGACGATTTGTGGTCTGGTACTTGGCACCTTCGCCGGGGCAACGCACGGTCTGCGCTCAGCGGTGCTTAACCATATTCTGGATACTTTGCTGGCGATTCCGTCCCTGCTGTTGGCGATTATCGTAGTAGCATTTGCCGGACCGAGTTTATCGCACGCCATGTTTGCCGTCTGGTTGGCACTGCTGCCGCGTATGGTACGTTCGATTTACAGCATGGTTCATGACGAACTGGAAAAAGAGTACGTTATCGCCGCCCGTCTGGATGGCGCAACGACGCTGAATATTCTCTGGTTTGCGGTAATGCCTAACATCACCGCCGGACTGGTCACCGAGATCACTCGCGCATTGTCGATGGCAATTCTCGATATCGCCGCGCTGGGCTTTCTTGACCTCGGCGCGCAACTCCCCTCGCCTGAATGGGGCGCGATGCTTGGTGACGCGCTGGAACTGATTTATGTCGCCCCGTGGACCGTAATGCTTCCTGGCGCGGCAATTATGATTAGCGTGTTGTTGGTTAACCTCCTTGGCGATGGCGTTCGTCGTGCGATTATTGCGGGGGTGGAATAATGCCATTATTGGATATTCGTAACCTGACCATTGAATTTAAAACCGGTGATGAGTGGGTTAAAGCCGTCGACCGCGTGAGTATGACCTTAACCGAAGGCGAGATTCGCGGTCTTGTTGGCGAATCCGGCTCCGGCAAAAGTTTGATTGCGAAAGCGATTTGTGGGGTGAATAAAGATAACTGGCGTGTTACCGCTGACCGAATGCGTTTTGATGATATCGATTTGCTGCGTCTCTCCGCACGCGAACGGCGCAAACTGGTTGGACACAACGTGTCGATGATCTTTCAGGAACCGCAATCGTGTCTTGACCCTTCAGAACGTGTGGGTCGCCAGTTGATGCAGAACATCCCGGCCTGGACCTATAAAGGCCGTTGGTGGCAGCGTTTTGGCTGGCGCAAACGTCGCGCCATTGAGTTGCTACACCGCGTGGGGATTAAAGATCATAAAGATGCGATGCGCAGTTTCCCGTACGAGTTGACCGAAGGTGAATGCCAGAAAGTGATGATTGCCATCGCACTGGCGAATCAACCGCGTCTGCTGATTGCCGACGAACCGACCAACTCGATGGAGCCAACAACACAGGCGCAAATTTTCCGCCTGTTGACGCGTCTCAACCAAAACAGCAACACCACTATTTTGCTTATCAGTCATGACTTACAAATGCTTAGCCAATGGGCGGATAAAATTAACGTGCTTTATTGTGGCCAGACAGTGGAATCCGCGCCAAGTAAGGAGCTGGTGACAATGCCGCATCATCCTTACACCCAGGCGCTGATACGCGCGATACCGGACTTTGGCAGTGCGATGCCGCATAAAAGCCGCCTCAATACCCTGCCGGGCGCAATCCCACTGCTGGAACAATTACCGATTGGTTGTCGTCTGGGACCGCGTTGCCCTTATGCACAACGAGAATGCATTGTGACGCCACGTTTGATGGGGGCGAAAAATCATCTCTATGCCTGTCATTTCCCGCTGAACATGGAGAAAGAGTGAGATGATAGAAACTCTGCTCGAAGTGCGTAATTTAAGCAAAACGTTCCGCTACAGGACCGGCTGGTTTCGCCGTCAGACAGTCGAAGCGGTAAAACCATTGAGCTTTACGCTGCGTGAACGCCAGACACTGGCGATTATTGGTGAGAACGGTTCCGGTAAATCGACGCTGGCAAAGATGCTGGCAGGAATGATTGAGCCAACCAGCGGCGAGTTATTGATTGACGATCATCCTCTGCATTTTGGCGATTATTCCTTCCGAAGCCAGCGTATTCGCATGATATTTCAGGATCCGTCGACTTCATTGAATCCACGTCAACGTATTTCGCAGATCCTTGATTTTCCACTGCGTTTGAACACAGACCTGGAACCGGAACAGCGCCGCAAACAGATTATTGAAACGATGCGTATGGTTGGGCTGCTACCGGATCACGTCAGTTACTATCCGCATATGTTGGCCCCCGGGCAAAAACAGCGTCTTGGTCTGGCGCGCGCGCTGATATTGCGCCCAAAAGTGATTATTGCCGATGAAGCCCTCGCCTCGCTGGATATGTCGATGCGCTCGCAGCTAATTAACCTGATGCTGGAGCTACAAGAGAAACAGGGTATTTCTTATATTTATGTTACCCAGCATATCGGAATGATGAAGCACATCAGCGACCAGGTGCTGGTCATGCATCAGGGAGAAGTTGTCGAACGCGGTAGCACTGCGGATGTGTTGGCATCGCCGCTGCACGAACTCACCAAACGGCTAATTTCCGGCCACTTTGGCGAAGCATTGACGGCGGATGCGTGGCGTAAAGATCGTTAGTATCCGGTACCTCATTCTGACAGGGGAAATCCCCGTCAGAATGAGGTATTCATTACTTTTGATTGTCGATTCTGGTGAAAGCAACCAGCAATGCCAGCGTATAACACACCGTAATTGCCAGGCTCATTTTTAACAGTGTTTCTCCGCCAAGCCCCGACAATGGCGCGGCTATACCGCCGAAGACAAACATGCTCATCCCCATCAACGCAGACGCCGTTCCAGATTCTTGCGTCCCTACTGCACTCATAGCCTCTGCCCCGCCAACAGTGCCGATGCCGCTACAAAATGCGATGGTGAAAAATAATGCCACCAGTGCCGGAATGGGCAATTGTATCCATGCGCATAAGACCGTGAGCAATGCACACAAAATTGCCGCTATCAGGCCACTTCTCAGCAATGTCATCGCGTTAATCCGTCGCGCCAGGCGCGAGAAGATCCATGAAGCGATGATAAGTCCGATGCCGTTAAGGCCAAATACCAGGCTAAATTGCATTGGACTAAAGCCAAATTCCTTCTGCAACACGAACGACGAAGAGCCGATGTACGCAAACAAGCCTGCCAGCATAAAACTTTGAATCAGGCAAAGGCGCATAAAACGGCGGTTCTGCACCACGCTTCGTCCGGTTAATAGCAATGATGAGCCCCTTTTATTTTCTGGCAATGTCTCATTGATAAATAACAGGCAGCCCAGCAACAGTACGGTGCTAATTTCAGCCATCACCCAGAATAAAGTGCGCCAGTCAAACGTGCTGACAATGTACCCGCCCAGCACTGGCGACAACACCGGTGCCAGGCCATTCACCGTCATTAACAGCGCAAAGAACTGGGTCAGCGTTACTCCCTGATATTTGTCACGAGCAATAGAACGAGAGAGCACCGAACCACCTGCCCCCGCGATCCCTTGAATAAAACGCCAGACCACCAGCCAGTAAATATTGTTCGTTGTCGCGCACAAAATGGAAGAAACAATAAATAATAGCAACGACAAGATTAACGGACGTTTACGCCCTATTTTGTCGCTCAGAGGGCCAAATAACAGTTGTCCGACGCCAAGACCGATCAGTGATGCAGTCAGCGTTAATTGCGTTATGGTCGTGGTTGCCGCCAGTTGCTCAGACATCTCCGGCAATGCCGGCAAATAAAGATCGGTACACATCGGGCCGATACCGGCTAAAAGACCAAGAATCAACGCCCATGAAAGAGAGACTCTAGCCATACTATTCCTTACTTGAGTGATGACATGCCGCCGCCCAGCGACTGCCAGATCGTGATCCGGTTCGTAAAATCAGTCAGTTGCAATGCCAGCAGCTCCTGCTGTGCGCTCCACAAGCTGCGCTGTGCCGTCAACACGGTCAGGTAATCACCAACACCCGCCTGATAACGACGCAGGCCAACATCGACCGTTTGTTGTTCAGCTTTAACATACTGACGCTGTGCATCCAGTTGCTCTTCAAGCGTGGTCCGCCGCGCCAGTGCGTTAGCAACATCTTTAAACGCGCTCTGAACTGTTTTTTCATAGGTGGCAATGAGCCCGCGCTTTTGTGCTTCTGCGTAACGAAGCTGCGCCAGATTACTACCGCCGGTGAACAGCGGTAATGTTACCGATGGCGCAAATGACCAGACCTGCATTCCGTGGCTGAACAGCGATGACAATGCGTCACTGCCAACACCAGCGCTGGCAGTCAGCGAAATCGTCGGGAAAAAGTTAGCCCGCGCGGCGCCAATATCGGCATTGGCGCTCTTCAGATTATGTTCTGCTTCCTGGATATCCGGGCGACGCAGCAGAACGTCAGATGACACTCCCGCAGGAACCAGGCTTATCATCTGTTCCGACAGACTTTCCAGTGTTCCCGGTAGCAGATTTTCCGCAAGCGTTGTACCTGCCAGTAAGTTCAGTGCATTTTTATCCTGCATCACTTGTGTCTGATAGCTGGCAACGCTGGCGCGCGCTTGCTGATAAACACTCATCGCCTCACTGACATCTGTCGCTGCCGCCGTGCCAACCTGTTGCTGGCGCTGGATAATTTTCAATGAGTTTTCTGCACTGGCCATCGTTTCTTTTGCCAGGGCCAGGTTGCTGTTATCGGCCGCCAGGGTCAGCCAGGCGGTGCTGATTTCAGCAATCAGCGTTAAACGGGTGTTCTGAGCTGTAAATTCACTGGCAAGCCAGGTTTCTCGCGCCGCCCGAGATAAACTCTGATTACGACCAAACAGATCTAACGTAAAACTGGACACCGTGCCGTCAGCCTCGGCAGTGGTTCCCGTACCATTCGCCAGCGAACGACTGCGTGTCGAACTTAAGGCCGCATTCACCGTCGGGAATAACGACGCATTAGTTTGCCCATAGAGCGCCCGTGCAGAGTCAATATCAGCAATCGCTTTTTGCACATCGCGGTTACTGTTCAGTGCAATGGTTACTACCTGCTGCAATCGGGGATCGTGGATCACCTGCTGCCAGCCATGGCTGATTGCCTTCCCCTGGCCCTGTGCTCCCGGCAAGGTCGCCGGGATTGGGGATTCAGGCGTGCTGTAGTGAGGATCGAGCGAGACACATCCCGCACTCAACAGCACCAGAAAAATAAGAGAACGACGCAACATAACTTACTCCTGACGGCGCGGTTTACTGGCAAACAAACGTTTCACCAGTACAAAAAACAGAGGAACGAAGAAAATAGCCAGCAACGTAGCGGTCAGCGTACCGCCAATAATGCCCGTACCAATGGCGATACGGCTGTTCGCACCTGCGCCGGTCGCCATCGCCAGCGGCATTACCCCCGCAATAAACGCCAGCGAGGTCATGATGATTGGGCGTAAACGAGTCTGCGCCGCGCGTAATGCCGCCCGACTCAGGGAATGGCCCTCAGCAACTGCCGCTTCAGCAAATTCCACAATCAGAATGGCGTTTTTCGACGACAAGCCGATAGTGGTTAATAGCGCCACCTGGAAGTAAACATCGTTGTTTAAATCACGCATCCAGGCCGCCAGCGCAGCGCCAAGAAGCCCCAGAGGGATCACCAGAATGACCGAGAACGGGACTGACCAGCTTTCGTACAGGGCTGCAAGACAGAGGAAAACCACCAGAATAGAGACTGCGTACAGACTTAATGCCTGACCACTGGCCAATTTCTCCTGCAATGACAAACCACTCCAGGCCCAGGTCGTTCCCGCAGGAAGACTGTTTGCCAGAGCTTCCATTTTTGCCATCGCGTCGCCAGAACTAAAACCACTCGCGTTTTCGCCCTGAATTTCATAAGCCGCAGAACCGTTGTAGCGAACTAGTTTTTCCGGGCCATAGATCCAACGTGTAGTGGCAAAAGCAGAGAACGGCGTCATGGCGTTATCGCTACCGCGCACAAACCATTTCCCTAAATCTGACGGCGCGGAACGAAATTCACTGTCGCCCTGAATGTAAACTTTCTTCACACGACCACGGTCAATAAAGTCATTCACATAAGTACCGCCCCACGCGCTTGCCAGCGTGTCGGTGACATCACTTAAGCTCAACCCCAGCGATACGGCTTTATTGTTATCGATATCTACCTGCAATTGCGGCATTTGCGGCAGGTCATTGGCACGTACAGAAATCAGCTCAGGGCTTTGATTAGCCTGCTCAATCAACTGATTACGCATTTTAAGCAAGGTTTCGCGGTCAGTCGCACCACTTGCCATTAATTCAAACGTAAAGCCATTGCTATGCCCCAGACCATCAACTGCAGGCGGCGTCATCGCAAATACCGTTGCATCACGAATTGCCCCCAACTCTTTGGTTGCCCGTAAGGCGATAGCCTGGGCGGTATTTTCTGCCCCTTTACGTTGTGACCAGTTTTTCAACGAGACAAACGCCATCCCGGTATTCTGTCCGCTGCCGCTAAAACTGAAACCATCAACGGTAAAGATGACATCGGTATTTGCTTTCTCGTTAATCAGGAACCAGTCAACAATCTGGCGATTCACTTCTGCTGTACGAGCTGCGGTCGCCCCAGCTGGCAACGTGTACTGCACCATGATTTCGCCCTGGTCTTCAGTGGGTAAGAAACTGCCCGGCAGTTTCCACATCATCAGGGCCATTCCACCACCCAGCACGACATAAACACCCATTGTTCGGGCAGCACGGCGCAGGACATAAATTACGCCTCGCTGATATTTATCCTCAGTACGGCGGTAAAAGCGGTTAAATGCGCCGAAAAAGCCTTTTTTATGCGGCGGAACATGCTGGAGGACGGAACCGCACAGCGCGGGAGTCAAGGTCAATGCTACCACCACGGAAAGCAGCATTGCGGAGATAATGGTTATCGAAAACTGACGATAAATTACTCCCGTAGATCCCCCAAAGAAGGCCATCGGCAGGAATACGGCTGACAACACCAGCGCAATGGCAACCAGTGCGCCAGAAATCTCGCCCATTGATTTTTCCGTGGCTTCACGCGCGGGCAACCCTTCGTCACGCATAATGCGTTCGACGTTCTCCACTACCACAATGGCATCGTCCACCAGCAAGCCGATCGCCAGCACCATTGCAAACAACGTCAGGGTATTAATCGAATAGCCAAACAACGCAAGAACGCCGAATGTGCCCAGCAAAACGACGGGGACAGCTAACGCCGGAATCAGTGTGGCACGCAGGTTTTGCAGGAATAAATACATCACGCAAACCACCAGTACGATGGCTTCAAACAGCGTCTGAATTACGTCCTCTACGGAGATTTTAATAAATTCAGTGCTGTCTTTCGGGTATGCGATGTCGTATCCCTGCGGCATGTTCCGCTGGAATTCGGCAATCTTATCCTTGACCAGCGTCGCCGTATTCAGCGCATTCGCACCGGGCGAAAGCATTACAGCAACCCCGGCAGACGGGTGACCGTTAAGTTTGCCGATAGCGGTATAATCTTCACTGCCCATCTCAACGCGAGCCACATCTTTTATACGAACAACTGCGCCGTCTGACTGGCTTTTCACGATAATATTTTTGAACTGATCCACCGTCTGCAAACGAGACTGCGCACGTACCGTTGCGGTCAGTTGCTGAGTATCCGGTGAAGGCAATGCCCCTATTTTCCCGGCAGTAACCTGCACGTTTTGCGCTTCAATAGCACTTTGCACGTCTGAAGGCATCAGCGAGTAAGACGCCAGTTTGGCCGGGTCGAGCCAGATGCGCATAGCGTATTCCGCGCCAAAGACTTGCAGACTCCCCACACCTTCAACACGCGCCAGGGGGTCCTGAAGATTACTCACCAGCCAGTCAGCAATATCGGAACTGGTCGATTTATCGGTAGTGTCATACACGGCAGCAATCAGCAAAAAGTTGCTTTGTGATTTTTCCACTGTGACGCCAGTTTGCTGCACTTCACTCGGTAAGCGCGACTCCGCCTGCTGAATTTTATTCTGCACCTGAACCTGTGCAGTGTCGGGATCGGTACCTTGTTCAAAGGTCACATTAATACTGACCGAACCATCAGAGCTGCTGGTTGAGCTGAAATAGAGCAAATTATCCAGCCCGGTGAGTTGCTGTTCGATAACCTGGGTCACGCTGTTCTCCAGCGTTTCGGCTGAAGCACCGGTATAAGTGGCTGATATTTTAATGGTCGGCGGCGCAACGTCAGGATATTGCGCGACGGGTAATGTGCGAATGGCCAGAATACCCGCCAACATAATCAAAATGGCGATAACCCAGGCAAAGACCGGACGGCGAACAAAAAAGCGCGAAAACATCAGGCGTTGCCTCCATTAGCCTGAACTTCAACAGCCTTGACGGTCTGCCCTGAAGTGACTTTGGCGGAACCTTCAACAATCAGTCGGTCGCCGTTATGCAGGCCGTTCAGCACCAACCATTTATCACCATACGTTTCTCCCGTTTCGAGCGTTCGCTGCTCTACTTTATTGTCTTTATTTACCACCAGCGCAGTTGCATTGCCTTTAGCATCGCGCGTGACGCCCTGTTGAGGCGCGAGAATAGCGTCTTCCATCACGCCTTCATCGACACGAGCGCGAACAAACATGCCTGGTAATAATTGTTGTTGTGGATTGGGGAAAATCGCCCGTAATGTCACCGAGCCGGTAGACTCATCCACAGCGACTTCGGTGAGTTCCAGACGCCCTTTTTCGCTGTAGGTTGTGCCATCTTCCAGAATAAGTGAGACGCTCATGGTGTCACTGTTGGTCGCCAGTGACTGTTTGCGCAGACGTAATAAATCGGCACTGGAGCGAGTGAGGTCGACATACATTGTATCCAGACCACGAATAGTCGTTAACGCTGTATCCTGCGACGCGGTCACCAGTGCGCCAGGGGTCACCGACGAAATGCCAATACGCCCCGAAATCGGCGCGGTTACCGTGGTCCAGTCAAGATTAATGCGCGCGGTTTCCAGTGCGGCTTTTTTCGCTTCAACACTGGCTTTATCTTGTGCGCAGGTAGACTGAGCATCATCAGCATCCTGTTGTGACACACCGTTATCTTTCACCAGTCGGGCATAACGCTGCGCTTTCTGGCAATCGGCTTTTACCAGTGCCTGTGCCTGTTGTAATGCTGCCCGGGCTTCATTCCATGCCGCCCGATAACTGGCCGCATCAATTTGGTACAATGGTTGTCCGGCCTTAACTAAATCGCCTTCAGTAAATAGGCGTTTCTGGATAATTCCCCCAACCTGCGGACGTACTTCAGCACTGAGTGCCGCACTGGTGCGTCCGGTTAATTCACTGACTACCGAAACCGGTTGAGATTTGAGCGTAACAACGCCCACTTCTGTTTCCGACGGGGATGAATTGTTATTTTGCGTATTATCACAACCAGATAAGAGTAGCATTGCCACTACAGACGTTGCTATATACTTCATTATTTTCTCCAGGGTGAACAATACCCTCCCCATTAAAATTAATGAGGATATGTCAGGGATATTCAGATATAACGAACCCGCATCGCGAAATGAATTTCGCAATGAAATAAGGGGGATTAATATCCCCCACTATCGGTTAATTCTTTTCTTATTAATTTATCAACATACTGACAATGTCCTGATATATTTTTTGCAGACGTTGGGGATCGCTTTTTTGCGGTGTTAAGCGACGATAAACCGTACCTTCCATCATGGTGGCAAGCACTTCAACGCAGCAACGAATGTGCTCATCGCTAAGATGGGGATGCATTCTTTTCATATGTGCACAACCGTTAGCGAACATTCTGGCGTCAGCTTCCTCGAGCATCGCCATCACCCGTGGGTTGCGTGTGGCTTCTGCAGCCACTTCCAGCATCAACGCGTCGTCGTCCTCATTTAAGGATTTCCGCAAAGCAAGAACTTCCGGGAAGTGATCGGTACGCGCGTCAATGTCCATCTGGGCAATACGAAAGTCGATGATACGGCGAACCATCTCTTCAATAATGGCGTCTTTATTGGCGAAGTAACGATATATCTGACCCACGCTAAGCTGAGCTTCGCTGGCAATTTGCGACATACTGGCGGCGTGAAACCCGCAGCGACGAAAACACCGACGGGCGGCGTTAATGATTTCATCCTGACGCTGTTTGTGACGTATCTCCAGCTTGCTGGTCATTTCTGTCTCCTGTCCTTTCACTTAGTGAGAACGATCATTCTCATTTTTGCCAATTATACATTTCTCCAAAGTGAGGGAAAGTATTTTTATCTTATTCATGGTGTATATTCTGATAATGAAGAGATTGTGGAGATTCTGTGAAGATAGTTGACAATATTAAATTGGGGCTATTTGTCAGAGATAAGACAGCGACTGATTGGCGCCAGATTATTAATCGCCGATGACACAACAAACGCCGGACCTGATAAATCCGCGTCTGTTTTATCATCAAACTTACCGGAAGTAATACGAATAGTTTTAAAGCCAGACGCTATAAGATATTTCCACAATCGGCCCCTTGCAGGCGTCGCAAAATGCTCTGGACTGCTGATTCTCTCCGGTACAGAAAGCGCAACTATAGCCACCCACAGCCAGGTTGATTATAATAACCGTTTATCTGTTCGTACTGTTTACTAAAACGACGAATCGCCTGATTTTCAGGCACAACAAGCATCAACAATAAGGATTAAAGCTATGGGTTTTCTTTCCGGTAAGCGCATTCTGGTAACCGGTGTTGCCAGCAAACTGTCCATCGCCTACGGTATCGCTCAGGCGATGCACCGCGAAGGAGCTGAACTGGCATTCACCTACCAGAACGACAAACTGAAAGGCCGCGTAGAAGAATTTGCCGCTCAATTAGGTTCTGACATCGTTCTGCAGTGCGATGTTGCCGAAGATGCCAGCATCGACACCATGTTCGCTGAACTGGGTAAAGTTTGGCCGAAATTTGACGGTTTCGTACACTCTATTGGTTTTGCACCTGGCGATCAGCTGGATGGCGACTATGTTAACGCCGTAACGCGTGAAGCTTCAAAATTGCCCACGACATTAGCTCCTACAGCTTCGTTGCAATGGCAAAAGCTTGCCGCTCCATGCTGAATCCGGGCTCTGCTCTGCTGACCCTTTCCTACCTGGGCGCTGAGCGCGCTATCCCGAACTACAACGTTATGGGTCTGGCAAAAGCATCTCTGGAAGCTAACGTGCGCTATATGGCTAACGCGATGGGGCCGGAAGGTGTGCGTGTTAACGCCATTTCCGCAGGTCCGATCCGTACGCTGGCCGCTTCCGGCATCAAAGACTTCCGTAAAATGCTGGCACACTGCGAAGCCGTTACGCCGATTCGTCGTACCGTTACCATCGAAGATGTGGGTAACTCCGCAGCGTTCCTGTGCTCCGATCTCTCTGCCGGTATCTCCGGTGAAGTGGTCCACGTTGACGGCGGTTTCAGCATCGCTGCAATGAACGAACTGGAACTGAAATAATCGTTCTGTTGGTCAAGATGGGCGGCGTTCTGCCGCCCATTTTCTCTGTTATACCTTTCTGATATTTGTTATCGCCGATCCGTCTTTCTCCCCTTCCCGCCTTGCGTCAGGATAACGATTTCCGTTATGACCAAGGAGCGCCCATGGAACAACGCCATAGTTCAGGCAAAAGCCACTGGTATCATGAAATCCAATCCAGCACTTCAGAGCATAACGTTCTGCCACTTGTACCCGAAGCCGCAAAGGTCAACGACCCTTTTTTGCTCGACGTGATTCTTGAGGAACAAACGCTGGCCCCCTTTCAGTCATGGCTGGCACCCGCACGTGCACTCGCCGGAGCGTTGTTCCCGGATCAGCTGGCCGTGACCCGCTTGCAGACATTCACCGCTTATGAACGCCTGTCTACAGCCCTGACGGTTGCTCAGGTCTGCGGCGTCCAGCGGTTGTGCAACTACTATTCCGCGCGCCTGACACCACTTCCCGGACCGGATCCCTCCAGGGAAAGTAATCATCGGCTGGCGCAAATCACACAATATGCCCGCCAACTGGCCTTCTCTCCATCTATTATCGACGGTCGGTCCCGTGAGCATCTTAAAGATGTCGGCCTTACCGCCTGGGATTGTGTGTTCATTAACCAAATTATTGGCTTTGTCGGTTTTCAGGCGCGAGTGATTGCCACATTGCAGGCTTATCTCGAGCAACCCGTTCGTTGGCTACCCGGTCTGGAGATGCAAAACTACGCCGATGCCTCACTGTTTGCGAATGAATCAACTCGCTGGCGTACCTGCTACGCCGTAGAAAAATTACCTGAAGATGCAGTGAATAGTTCGTCGGTTGAACTCAGCCAACTGACCGAAATACTCAATCTTCACCCCGCTCTACTTTCACGCCTTGAGGAGCTATTCGCCAGCACATTGGTTAGCGCCGAAACCAACCATCAACTTGCGACGTTGTTAACCGCGCGGATTAATGGCAGCGCCGCTTGCTTCGCTAGCCAAACATATTCAACAGCAGAATATAAAGAAGCAATCCTCATTCTACGTCAGGGTGAAAATGAAATTAATCGGTGGGCTGATAGCCATTGTGTTGAGCGCGCTACCGTTCAGGCGATACAATGGCTGACCCGAGCACCCGATCGCTTTAGCGCCGCCCAGTTCAGCCCATTACTCGAACACGAAATATCATCAACGCAGGTTATTAATTTGTTGGTATGGAGCGGGCTTTGTGGCTGGATCAATCGCTTAAAAATCGCGTTGGGTGAAACATATTAACCTTGCTGCGTCAGACAGAATCGCGTAAAACTGTCAGCCGCTCTAATGGCCACCAAAATAGACAATTATGTTTCAGGACAACCCGCTGCTAGCGCAGCTTAAACAGCAACTGCATTCCCAGACGCCCCGCGCTGAAGGGGTGGTAAAAGCCACTGAAAAAGGCTTTGGCTTCCTGGAAGTCGATGCACAGAAAAGTTATTTCATTCCGCCGCCGCAAATGAAAAAAGTGATGCATGGCGACAGAATTATCGCAGTCATCCACAGCGAAAAAGATCGTGAATCTGCCGAACCAGAAGAACTGGTTGAACCTTTTCTAACCCGCTTCGTGGGTAAAGTTCAGGGCAAGAATGACCGTCTGGCCATTGTCCCTGATCATCCATTATTGAAAGATGCCATTCCTTGCCGCGCAGCCCGTGGCCTGACACATGAATTCAAAGAAGGCGACTGGGCAGTTGCCGAAATGCGCCGTCATCCATTGAAAGGCGATCGTTCTTTCTATGCAGAACTCACGCAGTACATCACTTTTGGCGACGATCACTTCGTGCCGTGGTGGGTAACTCTGGCGCGTCATAACCTGGAAAAAGAAGCGCCGAACGGCGTTGCTACTGAAATGCTCGACGAAGGTCTGGTGCGCGAAGATCTGACTGCACTGGATTTTGTCACCATCGATAGCGCCAGCACGGAAGATATGGATGACGCCCTCTTCGCGAAGGCGCTCCCGGATGACAAACTGCAACTGATCGTGGCGATTGCCGATCCAACCGCGTGGATTGCAGAAGGTAGTAAACTGGACAAAGCGGCAAAAGTTCGTGCATTCACCAACTATCTGCCAGGTTTCAACATCCCAATGCTGCCGCGTGAGCTTTCCGACGATCTCTGCTCACTGCGCGCCAATGAAGTTCGCCCGGTACTGGCGTGTCGGATGACGCTCTCCGCAGATGGCACCATTGAAGACAATATCGAGTTCTTTGCCGCAACCATCGAGTCCAAAGCGAAACTGGTTTATGACCAGGTTTCCGACTGGCTGGAAAACACCGGCGACTGGCAGCCAGAAAATGAGGCCATTGCCGAACAAATTCGCCTCCTGGCGCAAATTTGTCAGCGTCGCGGTGAGTGGCGCCATAACCATGCACTGGTGTTTAAAGATCGCCCGGATTACCGTTTTATTCTCGGTGAAAAAGGTGAAGTGCTGGATATCGTCGCCGAGCCTCGTCGCATTGCCAACCGTATTGTCGAAGAAGCGATGATCGCCGCTAACATTTGTGCGGCCCGCGTACTGCGCGATAAGCTCGGTTTTGGCATCTATAACGTGCATATGGGCTTTGATCCGGCAAATGCTGAAGCGCTGGCAGCATTGCTAAAAACGCACGGTCTGCATGTCGATGCTGAAGAAGTGCTCACGCTGGATGGTTTCTGCAAACTGCGTCGCGAACTGGATGCGCAACCGACCGGTTTCCTCGACAGCCGTATTCGTCGTTTCCAGTCCTTTGCCGAAATCAGCATTGAACCAGGCCCTCATTTTGGCCTCGGCCTGGAAGCGTATGCCACCTGGACCTCACCGATCCGTAAATATGGCGATATGATCAACCATCGTCTGCTAAAAGCGATCATTAAAGGCGAAACAGCGACGCGTCCGCAGGATGAAATCACCGTCCAAATGGCAGAGCGTCGTCGTCTCAACCGGATGGCGGAACGTGATGTCGGTGATTGGTTATACGCACGCTTCCTGAAAGACAAAGCCGGGACCGACACCCGTTTTGCGGCGGAAATTGTCGATATCAGCCGTGGCGGCATGCGTGTGCGTCTGGTTGATAACGGCGCTATCGCTTTTATTCCTGCGCCTTTCTTACACGCTGTGCGTGATGAACTGGTTTGCAGTCAGGAAAATGGCACCGTGCAAATTAAAGGTGAAACGGTTTACAAGGTAACCGATGTTATCGACGTCACTATTGCCGAAGTTCGTATGGAAACTCGCAGCATTATTGCTCGTCCGGTAGCGTAATATTCTTTTGCGGCCCATTCATTACGGATGGGCCGTTTACTTGACTCGTCTCCGCATTCATTTTTATCCCCCCAGATTTTTTTCACAGACTTTCGTTTGTAAACTGGCGTTTTTCCAAAACTGGATTACAAATAAATATATAAATAAAACAATACGTTTAGCCGTCGCTAATTTTATGTAATTCATGTTGGACCTTTCTTTTAATCGCGAACTCCGCTGTTAACCGGAAGACACGCTTCATGAAAACAGTTAGGGAGTCCACAACGTTGTACAACTTTCTCGGATCGCACAATCCATACTGGCGTTTATCGGAAAGCAGCGATGTTTTGCGCTTTTCCACCACCGAAACCACAGAACCTGAACGTACTTTGCAGTTATCTGCCGAACAGGCTGCTCGCATCAGGGAAATGACGGTCATCACTTCCAGCTTGATGATGAGTCTGACCGTCAATGAGAGCGATCTTTCTGTGCATCTGGTTGGACGAAAAATCAATAAGCGCGAATGGGGCGGCAACGCGTCTGCATGGCATGACACACTTGCAGTAGCCCGCGATTTATCGCATGGGCTTTCTTTTGCTGAACAGGTAGTGTCTGAAGCTCATTCCGCGATAGTCATTCTTGACAGCCGGGGAAATATCCAACGGTTTAACCGATTATGTGAAGAATACACAGGTTTCAAAGAGCACGATGTCATTGGGCAAAGCGTATTTAAGCTGTTTATGAGCCGTCGTGAAGCTGCAGCATCCAGCCGCAATAACCGCGGCTTTTTTCGCAGTGGTAACGCTTATGAAATTGAGCTCTGGATACCAACGCGCAAAGGTCAACGGCTATTTCTGTTTCGCAACAAATTTGTGCACAGCGGTAGCGGCAAAAATGAGATCTATTTAATCTGTTCCGGCACCGATATTACCGAAGAGCGTCGCGCCCAGGAACGACTTCGCATACTGGCAAATACCGACAGCATCACTGGACTACCGAATCGTAACGCCATGCAGGCGTTAATCGATCATGCCATTGATCAAGCTAACGACTGTAAGGTTGGTGTTGTATATCTTGATTTAGACAATTTTAAAAAGGTAAACGACGCTTACGGGCATTTATTTGGCGACCAGTTATTACGTGAGGTGTCACTGGCCATTTTAAGCTGCCTTGAACAGGATCAGGTGCTGGCGCGTCCTGGCGGGGATGAGTTTCTGGTACTGGCACCCAATACATCACAAAGCGCACTGGAAGCGATGGCATCGCGTATTTTAACCCGGCTTCGCCAACCCTTCCGCATTGGTTTAATTGAAGTCTATACTGGCTGTTCCGTCGGTATTTCACTTTCGCCACAACATGGTATGGACAGCGCAGCCATTATTCGCCATGCCGACACCGCAATGTACACCGCAAAAGAAGGTGGGCGCGGACAGTTCTGTGTTTTTTCGCCAGAAATGAACCAACGTGTTTTCGAATATCTTTGGCTTGATACCAACCTGCGTAAGGCGCTGGAAAACGATCAGTTAGTGATTCATTATCAACCGAAAATCACCTGGCGCGGTGAAGTTCGAAGCCTGGAAGCGTTGGTGCGCTGGCAGTCGCCTGAACGCGGACTCATTCCCCCGTTAGACTTTATTTCCTATGCCGAAGAGTCTGGGCTAATTGTTCCATTAGGACGTTGGGTGATTCTCGATGTGGTGCGTCAGGTGGCGAAATGGCGTGATAAAGGCATTAATCTGCGGGTAGCGGTGAACATCTCTGCTCGCCAGTTTGCCGATCAAACTCTTTTTACCGATCTGAAGCAGGTTCTTCAAGAACTGAATTTTGAATACTGCCCTATTGATATCGAGTTAACTGAAAGCTGTCTGATAGAAAATGATGAACTCGCCCTCTCCGTCATTCAGCAATTTAGTCAGTTAGGCGCGCAAGTGCATTTGGATGATTTTGGCACCGGCTACTCTTCGCTTTCGCAACTGGCCCGTTTTCCCATCGATGCGATTAAACTTGACCAGGCTTTTGTCCGTAATATTCACAAACAACCTGTCTCGCAGTCATTAGTGCGCGCGATTGTCGCCGTCGCACAGGCATTGAATCTGCAAGTCATCGCCGAGAGGCGTGGAAAGCACAAAAGAAGATGCCTTTTTAACCAAGAACGGCATCAATGAGAGGCAAGGATTTTTGTTTGCCAAACCAATGCCTGCTGTGGCCTTTGAACGTTGGTTTAAACGTTACCTGAAACGCTTATAAAGAGACGAATGTATATAATTAGCGATATATAATCTTATCACATATCATTTTCTCGAATGAAAATTGGCCTTTGCCACTATACGCTTCTCTTTTAGTGGCAATTTTTGCATTATTCATTTTTGCCTTTATTTGCCATAAGGATGCCCTCATGTCTGAATTTGATGCCCAGCGCGTTGCCGAACGTATTGATATTGTGTTAGATATCCTTGTGGCGGGCGATCACCACTCTGCGATCCATAATCTCGAGATACTAAAAGCAGAACTCTTGCGCCAGGTTGCTGCATCTACGCCAGACATCCCGAAGGCACCGTGGGAGATTTAACAGTCGTGCTTTCAGGCTTTCCATTTAGCAGAAAAGGATGCCAGGCGCGTCAGCTTTTTTATTAAATATTATAACGTTATAAGAATTACAGCGATGAATTCCCGACAACAAACAATTCTACAGATGGTCATTGACCAGGGTCAGGTTAGCGTAACCGAACTGGCAAAAGCCACGGGTGTTTCTGAAGTTACTATTCGCCAGGATCTCAACACCCTCGAAAAACTGAGTTATCTACGCCGCGCGCATGGTTTTGCAGTTTCGCTTGATAGCGATGATGTTGAAACCCGGATGATGAGTAATTATACGTTGAAGCGTGAACTTGCCGAGTTTGCGGCCTCTCTGGTTCAGTCAGGTGAAACTATCTTTATTGAAAATGGCAGCAGCAATGCCCTTCTGGCTCGCACGTTAGGCGAACAGAAGAAAGATGTTACCATCATTACGGTTAGCAGCTACATTGCGCATTTGTTGAAAGACGCGCCCTGTGAAGTCATTCTACTTGGTGGCGTGTACCAGAAAAAAAGCGAAAGCATGGTTGGCCCTCTGACACGTCAGTGTATCCAGCAGGTTCATTTCAGTAAGGCATTTATTGGTATTGATGGCTGGCAATCTGAAACTGGATTTACTGGACGCGATATGATGCGTACCGACGTAGTCAATGCAGTGTTGGAAAAAGAGTGCGAAGCAATCGTTCTGACGGACAGCTCAAAATTTGGTGCCGTACATTCTTACTCCATCGGCCCTGTTGAGAAAATCAAACGGGTCATTACCGACTCGAAGATACCTGCCAGCCACCTGTTGCATCTTGAGCATAATAGACTGACGGTTCACGTCATCAACAATTAATGTCCCCTCCTCTACGGATGATTTGCACTTTCGCAAATCATCCGCTCTAAGATGATTCCTGGTTGTTAATTAAGACTATTTACCTGTCCTTAAAACTTCAAAGTTGTAAACTTAACATTAGCGATATAACAGGAAGTGACTGTCACCTGCGTGATATAACCCTGCGCGAGAGGATTTCACGGAAAATAACTTTTTCAGAAAGCGTCTTAACTATTATAGTTAAAGAGAGCTTACTTCCGTGAATCATAAATTCAGGAGAGAGTATTATGTTTGTAACGAGCAAAAAAATGACCGCGGCTGTTCTGGCGATTACGCTGGCTATGTCTCTGAGTGCCTGTTCTAACTGGTCTAAACGAGATCGTAATACCGCAATCGGTGCGGGTGCAGGTGCTTTAGGTGGCGCAGTACTAACTGATGGCAGCACGCTGGGTACGTTAGGCGGTGCAGCAGTCGGTGGTATTATCGGTCACCAGGTCGGTAAATAATCGTAAATAAATGTCGATTAGCGACTCGCAATTATAATACGCTTAACTCTGTTCAGTACGAAATAACTGAATAATACACACAGTAAAATAAACGAAAGCCACGGAATATTTTCGTGGCTTTTTTTGTTAACCGCCTGCGAGTTTTACCTTCATGCCTTTCGCTTCGAGCATTGATTTTAATAAATCACGCTTATCACCCTGAATTTCGATAATTCCTTCTTTTACTGACCCTCCGCAGCCGCATTTTTTCTTCAGTTCTGCCGCTAGCTTTATCAGTTCAGCTTCATCGAGATCAACACCTGTAATCAGGCAAACACCCTTACCTTTGCGGCCGCTGGTTTGACGTTGAATACGCACAACGCCATCACCTTTAGGGCGTACAGGGGCTACTTTCGGTTCATCGATACGTCCAGTCTCCGTTGAATAGACCAGACGGCTGTTGGAATCACTCATTATGCACTCCGCTGTAACGAGGCGTTGATCGCTTTCAGCGTTTGCGCTGGATCCGCAGATTGCGTCACCGGGCGACCAATCACCATATAATCAACTCCAGCTGCCAGCGCCTGTTCTGGCGTCATAATACGGCGCTGGTCGCCAGCATCACTCCCCTGCGGACGAATACCCGGCGTAACCAGTTTGAAGTCCTGACCAAACGCTTGTTTAAAACGAACGGCTTCCTGGGCAGAACACACCACGCCATCAAGACCACATTTTTGTGTCAGCGCCGCCAGACGCTCTGCATAATCCGCAGGTGACAGTGTCACGTCGAGATCCGCCAGATCGCTTGATTCCATGCTAGTCAGCACAGTTACCGCTATTAACAACGGCGCGTCTTTGCCAAACGGAACCAGCGCCTCACGAGCAGCGGTCATCATACGCGCCCCGCCAGAGGCATGAACATTCACCATCCACACACCTAAGTCAGCCGCTGCGGCCACGGCGTGCGCTGCTGTGTTGGGAATGTCGTGAAATTTCAGGTCAAGGAAGATATCAAAACCACGCTCTTGCAGTTCACGGACAAACTGTGGCCCAAACAGCGTAAACATCTCTTTGCCAACTTTCAGACGACAATCGCGTGGGTCGATTTTGTCGACAAATGCCAGCGCAGCATCACGATTATTATAATCAAGGGCAACAACGACGGGAGAACGCGTAACAGCGCGGGAAGAAGATGAAGCAGTTAACGTCATGACCAGACCTTCTTGATGATGGGCACCGGAAGTGGCGCGAAAAAGGTAAACGGCGTGCATTCTACCCGTGGAAATAAAAAATTAACAGTTGCGATTTCTCCCCTGTCAGGCTTTTCCATGCAGGAGTTACCGAAGCACATTTGTTGATAACAACCATTAGTATGTTGTAACTAAAGTCGATTTTTTTTAAAACTACAGGCCATCCAGACCACGAATTGGTTTAATGGTCGACCAGGCCCGACAGGACGGACAATGCCAGTAGAGGGTATAAGCGGTAAAACCACACTTCTGGCAGCGATAACGCGGCTTACTGCGTACCTTCTCACCAACCATATCGCGCAACACCATCAGGCTCTCTTTTGCACGCCCTTCTTCCGCTTCATTGAGGTGGTAATCCATCAATTTGTGGAACACGCGCATGGTTGGGTGACGTTGCAACTGGCGCGTAATATAAACCTGAACTGCATCGCTCCCGTCACGCGATTCAATGATGTCTGCAAGCATCAGTTCAGCATCAGCACCCGTATTTTCTTCCACCGCTCGCTGGAGAAACTCTGCCCATTCGGCAGTTTTACCCAGTTGCTGATAGCAGGTTTGCAGCATTTCCAGCGTTTCGCTGACCAGTTCTCTGTCCTGAGAAATAACGCGTTGCAGGCTTTCGACGGCTTTGCCGTACTCGCCTTTGGCCATAAACACACGCCCCATCATGATGGATACGCGCGCGCTGTTTTTGTCGGCCGCCGCCCCTTTTTTCAGCAACGTCATGGCACGATCGAGATCGTCGCTGGCAATGTATTGAAGAGCTAATTCACAATAGAAATGAGCTATTTCGACCCGCTGTTTATCTTTACCCAGTTTAACCAAACGTTCGGCGACATCGATCGCCTTTTGCCATTCACTGGTGGCCTGGTAGATTTGCAGGAGTTGTTGCAAAGCGCCAACACGGAAGTCAGTTTCATCAGTCAATTGATTAAACATATCTTCCGCACGATCGTACAATCCGGCAGCCATGTAATCACGCCCCAGTTGCTGAATTGCCAACAGGCGCTGTTCATAGGTCAGCGAGGCGCTTTCCATTAAAGTTTGGTGGATGCGAATTGCGCGATCGACTTCGCCACGGGATCGGAACAAGTTTCCGAGCGTAAGGTGAGCTTCAACGGTGCCGGTATCCTCTTTGAGCATATCGAGGAACAGGTCCACCGCCTTATCTTGTTGATTGCTAAGCAGAAAGTTAACCCCCGCCACGTAATCACGTGACAGGCGATTGGCTTCATCTTGCTTGTTTTGTTGCGCACTTCTGCGGCCCATATACCAGCCATAGGCAGCGGCTACAGGCAAAAGCAGAAACAACAACTCCAGCATAGAAGGTTATTCCTTCGCCACTGACGCATGCGGCGCTACCGCCACATCAGTCGCGGGTGAAAGCTGGTTTTCCAGTCGCTTTATTTTACGTTCAGCACGCGCCAGAGAAACACGAACTCGCAGCCAGAACAGTCCGCAAATTAACCAACCGATAGCAAAGCCCGCAGCAAACAATACCGCCAGCAAAGTAGAGATACGATACTCCCCTTGCGCTAACAGATAGTTAAACGTCACCTGTTGATCGTTCTGCGCACCTAACGTGACCGAAATCACGAAAATCGCCAACACCAATAAGAAAATGAGTAAATATTTCACATTACTTCCCGTTATGTGGTTAGAGCGCATAAATTATGGTCAACTTACCGCAATAGCCCTTTAAAGTACCATTTTCACGCCGACTGCGAAATGGCAACTACGTGCATTGTTGGTGATTTAAGGGCGAAAATCAGAAAATCAACCAGCGTTAACTTTCTTCTTCTCGTTGCGCTATCTCACGATTTTCTTCCGGAGGTGGTGTTAATGGCCCACAAATTCGTTGTGCAAGCCAGGTTGCCACCGCCACCAGCGCCCACGAAATCAATGTAGCCACCACCAAATCACGCGGCCAATGCATCCCGAGCAGTAGGCGGCTTCCCATGACTCCCGTGGCCCAAACCAGCAAGAGTGCAATGGTGAAAGTTCGCCGACGCGGCCACAGTAACCCAACGGCCAGCAGCGCCCAACTGGCAGCAAACATCGTGTGACCGGAAGGAAAGGCAAAACCCGTCTCTTTCTGCCAGTGAGAGCGTAAATAGCCCGGTATATTATTTTCTGCAGCCAACTGTTCTTTCACTAAACTTCCGCGTTCCGCACGTTTTAAATTGTAGAACTCCTCAACCGGAATATGATGTGTTTTTTCCAGCCATATCACAAAGGGGCGCGGCTCCTGAACTTTATCTTTTATCCAGGATTTCACGCCTTGTCCAATGAGGATCGCCGCAGCCAGAATGGTAAACAGCATAATTGCGGCTTTGAGGCGAAAACGCAGACACCAGAGAAACCAAGCGAATAAAATCAGATGTGTAATGACGCCCCAAGGCTGAGTAACGGTTTCAGTGATCCAAAAGGCCGCTTTTAACAGCCAACTTTGATCTCCTGGTTGCCAACGCCAGCCAGAAATCCATACAGCTACCGGCATTACAAGTAATAGTGCAGCTCCCACTGCGGTACGTCTGGCAATCGAACGCATGACCTCTCCTTTTTATAATTCCCACAATCATAACTGAAAATGCCTGCTCCAGTAAAAATTGACAGATTTGTGCCATTCAGTGAACGATTGGCGCGTCGTGATTAGGAGAACCCCTTCGCGTTATGGCAAAATAAGCCAATACAGAACCAGCATTATCTGGAGAATTTCATGCAGCTTAAACGTGTGGCAGAAGCCAAACTGCCAACCCCCTGGGGCGATTTCCTGATGGTGGGATTTGAAGAACTGGCAACCGGACACGATCATGTCGCGTTAGTTTATGGCGACATTTCAGGACATACTCCTGTCCTGGCACGCGTCCATTCTGAGTGTCTGACCGGTGATGCCCTGTTCAGCTTGCGCTGCGATTGCGGCTTCCAGCTTGAAGCGGCACTGACGCATATTGCCGAAGAAGGCCGTGGTATTTTGCTGTACCACCGTCAGGAAGGACGTAACATCGGTTTGTTGAATAAAATCCGTGCTTATGCGTTACAGGATCAAGGTTACGATACTGTAGAGGCCAATCATCAGTTAGGTTTCGCCGCTGATGAACGTGATTTCACCCTCTGCGCCGACATGTTCAAGTTACTGGGCGTTAATGAAGTCCGTCTGTTAACCAACAACCCCAAAAAAGTCGAAATTCTGACCGAAGCAGGTATCAACATTGTTGAGCGCGTGCCGTTGATTGTTGGCCGTAACCCAAATAACGAACACTATCTCGATACTAAAGCCGAGAAAATGGGCCATTTGTTCAACAAATAACCCTGTTCGCTACAGACTTAATATATTTGCCGGATGATCCACATCCGGCAAATAAAGCTGAATTACTTCAACATATTACGAATGACATAATGCAAAATACCGTCGTTCTGGTAATAGGTTAATTCTGTTGCAGTGTCGATACGACAACGGCACGGCACAACGTCCTGCACACCATCAGCTCGCGTTAGTGTCACAGGAACCGTAGCGCCAGGTTGCAGATTTTGCAGATCGGCAATATCAATCTTCTCTTCCCCCGTCAGCCCTAACGATTTACGCGTCACACCTTGCGGGAACTCCAGCGGCAAAATACCCATGCCGATTAAATTCGAACGGTGAATACGTTCAAACGATTCTGCAATCACCACGCGAATACCGAGCAGACGCGGGCCTTTTGCCGCCCAGTCTCGACTCGAACCTGACCCATATTCTTTCCCGGCAATTACCGCCAGCGGTGTTTTCTCTTGCTGATAGCGCATCGCCGCATCATAAATAGAGATAACATCATTGCCTGGTAGATGGCGCGTCATCCCCCCTTCAACACCAGGCACCATTTCGTTACGAATGCGAATATTGGCGAACGTGCCGCGCATCATCACTTCATGGTTACCACGACGCGAACCGTAGGAGTTAAAATCTTTACGCTCAACACCACGACCTTGTAGATATCGACCCGCGGGGCTATCAGGCTTAATGCTGCCTGCCGGAGAGATATGGTCAGTGGTAACCGAATCACCCAGCATTGCCAGAATTCGCGCGCCGTGAATATCTTCCACTGGCGCAGGGGTTGCCTGCATTTCATCAAAGAAAGGCGATAAGCGAATGTAGGTCGAATCATCCTGCCATCCGTAGGTATCTGATCGTACAACCTTAATCTCCTTCCACTCCGCAGTCCCTTCGAAAACTTCCGCGTACTCCTTACGGAACATTTCAGTGGAGACTTGCGCAACAGCGCGAGCAATCTCTTGAGTCGATGGCCAGATATCTTTCAGATATACCGGATCGCCTTTACGATCATGGCCCAGAGGTTCGGAAGCCAGGTTGATATTCATATTGCCCGCCAGTGCATAGGCAACCACCAGCGGCGGCGAAGCCAACCAGTTGGTTTTAACCAGCGGATGAATACGTCCTTCAAAGTTACGGTTGCCAGACAGTACCGCGCCAACGGTTAAATCGCCCTTTTTGATCGCGGTTTCGATAGGATCGGGCAACGGACCAGAGTTACCAATACAGGTGGTACAACCATAGCCCACAAGGTTAAAGCCCAGTTCATCAAGATACGGCGTCAGTTTGGCTTTTGCCAGATAGTCAGAAACCACTTTCGAGCCTGGCGCGAGAGACGCTTTGACCCACGGTTGTCGTTTCAGCCCCAGGGTGACGGCTTTTTTCGCCAGTAATCCGGCCGCCATCAGCACGCTGGGGTTAGAGGTATTGGTACACGACGTTATCGCAGCAATAACCACTGCACCATCAGGCAACTGATACTGATGCCCGTTCATAACATAATCGACCGGCTGGCGATCTTTATGCGTGGCGTTGACTTCCAGTTCGTTACTGGCGGCAAAAGCTTTTGGCACATCAGGCAGCGCAACACGATCTTGTGGACGCTTTGGACCGGCAAGACTAGCGACTACGTCGTTCATATCCAATTCAAGCGTACTGGTAAACACCGGTTCATCACCTGCGTTCCGCCACATCCCCTGCGCTTTAGCATATTTCTCAACCAGTTCAACCTGGTCTTCACTACGGCCGCTTAACCGCATGTAATCGAGAGTGACAGCATCGATTGGGAAGAAGCCGCAGGTCGCACCATATTCCGGCGACATATTGGCAATGGTTGCACGATCCGCCAGTGGCAGTGAATCCAGACCATCACCGTAAAATTCGACGAATTTACCTACTACGCCATGTTTACGTAGCATCTGAGTAACGGTCAGCACCAGGTCGGTGGCGGTAATACCTTCACGCAGTTTACCGGTGAGTTTAAAGCCCACCACATCAGGAATAAGCATGGAAACTGGCTGACCTAACATCGCCGCTTCCGCTTCGATTCCACCAACGCCCCAGCCCAACACACCAAGACCGTTAATCATGGTCGTGTGCGAGTCGGTGCCGACGAGCGTATCCGGATAAGCAATCCATTCCCCCTCCTGCAATTCACTCCACACCGCTTTGCCGAGATATTCAAGGTTCACCTGGTGGCAAATCCCAGTGCCTGGTGGCACAACGCTAAAACGACTGAACGCCTGTTGCCCCCATTTCAGAAACACATAACGCTCGTGGTTGCGCTCCATTTCCAGGCGTACGTTTTCCTCAAATGCCTCATCATCGCCAAAGCGATCGACGGTAACCGAGTGGTCAATCACCAGATCGACCGGTGAGAGCGGATTCACCTTCGCGGTATCGCCACCGAGACGTTTTACTGCTTCCCGCATCGCCGCAAGATCAACAACAGCAGGTACGCCGGTAAAATCCTGCATCAGCACCCTGGCTGGACGGTAGGCAATTTCGCGATCGGCATGGGCATTTTTCAGCCATCCTGCCAGCGCATGAATATCTTCTTCGGTGACCGAATTGCCATCCTGCCAGCGCAGCAGGTTTTCGAGCAGAACTTTGAGTGACTTAGGCAGACGGGTGATATCGCCCAGTGATTTGGCAGCAAGCGGCAGGCTGTAGTAGTGGTAAGTTTTATCTTTGGCCTGCAACGTGTCCTTACTGGCTTCTCGTAGGGTTGACGACATAGCTCCTCCTTAATAACAGGGTTGCGATGCCCTGATTCTCTTCAGGGTGAATATTAAAGATAACACAAACACCGCGTAACGATTTGATAACAACCCAAATTGATAAAAGAGGAGAAACCTCGTGGCAAGGCAAAAGAAAACCCCGCCGCAGCGGGGTCAGGGATCAGTGAGTAACGATCCAGAGGAGTTCGGCCCAGAAGAGCATCGACAGAGAAAATGCGCCCATCCAGGACCAGTATTTCGTATTTGTAGTGATCATAGGCTACACCCTTAACTGTTATTACTTTATGTTGAGATAACTCAACCTGTTATTGCTGTGGTGTATTAAAAGCCGTTATATTCATTAAAATATTGGGTAACAAGAATGATGATAATTATTGTTTCTGCTGATCATCTTCAGCAAACATCTCTATAAAGGCTTGCTGTTGCGGTGTTAGTTTCCAGCTATGGGGTATAACGACTGAACAATCCCGTTTCGTTTCCGTTGCATTGTCATTCTGCTGACATAATGGTGACGGTTCCTGATGTTGCTCCTGAACGACCATAGTTATCCCCACACTTTCCAAATCAGCAGTGCGACAACCACCCAAAAGAGCGCAGAACCAAGAAATACCGCAAGCCAGGCTTTGCGTTTTAATTCAGGGTCCCGGCGGGGGGCCTGATTTCCAGAAGGCATTGCTAACCTCATATAATCGCCATCACTTATCAGCAAGACGCTAAACGATTGGTATAATTAATCAAATGATAGGACAAATCCTAATGAAACTTTAGTCAAAAATCCAGCGAATTTACGAATCGTTTCCAGTGAATAATTCAATCTTTTGACCTGAAATAGATATTTGAAGAGTGGAGTTTGCAACGCGGATAAATAGACACTACTTTATGCTCGATTTGCCATAAAAATTTTGTGGATATTTATATTGTGAGCGACTAACAAATAAAAAGGAATAGAGAATATATTCCGGCACCTTTGTCACATAAAAAGATGCCGGAAATAACGTGGGTAATTATTTTTCTGGCAATTTGATATCTTTGAACATGACTTCAATTTCTTCATTGGAACGCAGTGCAACGGCGGCATCAACGACGTCTCGCGTTAAATGCGGCGCAAAACGCTGAATGAAATCATACATATAGCTGCGTAAAAACGTACTACGGCGAAAACCAATTTTAGTTGTGCTGTGGCTGAAGATATCATGTGCATCGACACGCACCAGATCGGGGTCTGAAACCGGATCGACCGCCATGCTGGCAATGACCCCTACTCCCAGCCCAAGACGAACGTAGGTTTTAATGACGTCAGCATCAGTTGCTGTGAAGACAATTCGCGGCGTAAGCCCTGCGCGGTTAAAGGCTGTGTCCAGTTCGGAACGGCCGGTAAAGCCGAAGGTATACGTTACTAGCGGATACTGCGCCAGTTCCTCAATCGTGATTTCCTTTTTACCCGCCAGAGGATGATCCGGGGTTACCACAATAGCCCGGTTCCAGTGGTAGCACGGCAACATCACTAAATCTTCATATAAATGCAGGGCTTCCGTGGCAATTGCGAAATCAGCATTACCTTTAGAGACTGCATCAGCAATTTGTGTCGGAGAGCCCTGATGCATATGCAAAGAAACGCGAGGATAACGCTCGATAAAGCCTTTAATGACATTTGGCAGCGCATAACGAGCCTGAGTATGGGTAGTGGCAATATATAGCGAACCTTTATCAGGCCAGGTGTGTTCACCGGCTACCGATTTAATGGCGTCGACCTTTGACAACACTTCACGAGCAATACGAATAATTTCCTGCCCTGCGGGGGTTGACCTGCGTCAGGTGCTTACCGCTACGGGAAAAAATTTGAATGCCCAGTTCATCTTCCAACATTCTGACTTGCTTACTGATCCCGGGTTGTGATGTGTAAAGTCCTTCAGCCGTTGAGGAGACATTCAGGTTATGATTGACTACCTCAACAATATAGCGAAGTTGTTGTAATTTCATGTTAAACCATCCAATTAGACGCCATCAGAACATCGTTTTTTCGCCACACCTGGCGGGTGACTAATACGATTTAATAATAAAAAAAGTGATAACTATAACCACTATATCATTTATAGCTTTAGTGTATAGGTGTGTAGAAAAAATAATATGCAATGAAAAAGGGCCGCTTTTGCGACCCTTTGTTTATAAAAACCTGACAGACTTAAAGGTTATTTTTTCCCTTCAACCCATTTGCCATCAACATAAAATGCTGACCAGCCAGTTGCCTTTCCGTCTTTTTCCGAAGAGACATATTGCTGTTTGGTTTTACGGCTAAAGCGAACCATTGTCTTATTACCGTCTGGATCTTGCTGCGGAGCCTCCGCCAGATAACGCAGTTTTTCCGGCAGACGGTCGCGGAAGCGATAAAGCTCTTCAACCAGCGGCGCACGCGTTTCACGAGATTTCGGGAAGGTGTTGGCAGCCAGGAACACTCCAGCAGCGCCGTCACGCAGCACGAAATAAGCATCCGATTTTTCGCACGCTAATTCTGGCAGCGGAACCGGATCTTCTTTCGGTGGCGCCACTTCGCCGTTACGTAAAATCTTACGCGTGTTTTTACACTCTTCGTTGGTGCAGGCCATGTATTTACCGAAACGCCCCATTTTCAGGTGCATTTCAGAGCCACATTTTTCACACTCAACGATCGGGCCGTCATAACCTTTAATGCGGAATTCGCCCTCTTCAATCTCGTAACCATCGCAGGTTGGGTTATTACCACAAACATGCAACTTACGTTTTGGATCGATGAGATAGCTGTCCATCGCCGTGCCGCATTTCGGGCAACGACGTTTGGCGCGCAGGGCGTTAGTTTCAGCGTCTTCGCCTTCCAGTACGTTCAGTACTTCGTTTTCCGGCACCAGGTTAATGGTGGTTTTGCAACGCTCTTTCGGCGGCAGCGCATAGCCAGAACAGCCAAGGAATACCCCGGTGCTCGCTGTACGAATACCCATTTTGCGACCACAAGTCGGGCAGTCAATGCTGGTCAGAACCATCTGGTTCGGGCGCATACCGCCCTCTTCCGGATCTTTTTCCGCTTTATCAAGCTGCTGGGTGAAATCCGAGAAGAAGTGATCCAGTACGGCTTTCCATTCCGCTTCGTGATTTGCCACCTGGTCGAGACTGTTTTCCATCTGCGCTGTGAAGTCGTAATTCATTAATTCGCGGAAATTTTCTTCCAGGCGATCGGTTACGATTTCACCCATTTTTTCCGCATAGAATCGACGGTTTTCCACACGCACATAGCCACGATCCTGAATGGTCGAAATAATCGACGCATAGGTAGACGGACGACCAATACCGCGTTTTTCCAGTTCTTTAACCAGCGAGGCTTCGCTGAAACGGGCTGGCGGCTTGGTAAAGTGCTGTGCCGGAGTCAGTTCAACAAGCGACAGGGAGTCGCCTTTATCGACTGCCGGTAAAATACGATCTTCATCGCCTTTACGCAGCGCAGGCATTACTTTCGTCCAGCCATCAAAGCGCAGAATACGTCCGCGTGCTTTCAGGCGGAAATCACCTGCACCAACGGTCAGCGTGGTGGAATCATATTTCGCCGGGGTCATCTGACAGGCAACAAACTGACGCCAGATTAACTGGTAAAGTTTCTGTGCGTCCGCTTCCATATCCTTCAGCGATTCCGCCATCACATTGACGTCAGAAGGACGAATCGCTTCGTGCGCTTCCTGTGAGTTTTCTTTGCTGGCGTACTGATTCGGACTTTCTGGCAGATATTTATTACCAAAGTTATCGCTGATATAACCGCGAACCATATTTACCGCGTCCTGACTCAGGTTAGTGGAGTCGGTACGCATGTAAGTGATATAGCCTGCTTCATACAGACGCTGCGCCATCATCATGGTCTTTTTCACGCCAAAACCAAGACGGGTGCTGGCAGCCTGTTGCAGCGTAGAGGTAATAAAAGGAGCGCCAGGTTTACTGGTGGTCGGTTTGTCTTCACGTTCCAGCACGCTATAGC
The DNA here is from genome assembly GCF_963883545.1 of Escherichia sp. E4702. Lineage (NCBI taxonomy): Bacteria > Pseudomonadati > Pseudomonadota > Gammaproteobacteria > Enterobacterales > Enterobacteriaceae > Escherichia > Escherichia sp. E4702. The sequence continues at coordinate 130,497 of NZ_CAWORF010000017.1, forward strand.
GCGCTTTTTCCAGCAGACTTACCGCAGCCTGAGTTTGTTCTTTATTGACCGGACGGAACGGTTTGTCATTCTGATGGGTCACCTGCAAAGCCAATGCCTCGCCGGATGGCGTGGTCGTGCTGGCATCCACTTCCCAGAACTCTTCCGGTACGAACGCTTTAATTTCACGCTCACGTTCAACCACCAGGCGGACCGCCACCGACTGCACACGCCCGGCAGACAGACCACGAGCAATTTTTTTCCACAGCAGCGGAGAAACCATATACCCCACCACGCGGTCCATAAAGCGACGCGCCTGCTGGGCATTAACACGATCGATATTCAGCTCACCTGGCTTGTTAAATGCCTGACGAATCGCGTTTTTCGTAATTTCGTTAAATACCACTCGGCTATAGCGCGCATCATCACCACCGATCACTTCCCGCAGGTGCCATGCAATGGCTTCCCCTTCGCGGTCAAGGTCGGTTGCGAGATAGATGTGGTCGGCTTTTTCAGCCAGTTGTTTCAGTTCAGAGACGACCTTCTCTTTACCTGGCAACACTTCATAGTGCGCCTCCCAATTGTGCCACGGGTCAACCCCCATACGGTTGACGAGAGCGCCACGTTCATCCTTTTTAGGCTTTTTAGCCGTCTTGGTGGAGGTAGAGTCGGCACTCTTTTTGGCAGCTGAGCCACTGGTCGGCAAATCGCGGATGTGACCGACGCTGGATTTCACCACGTAGTCACTACCCAGATACTTGTTGATCGTTTTGGCTTTTGCCGGGGACTCAACGATGACAAGAGCTTTACCCATATTCACCTTACCTAATTTGATTCTTCCAGGAATGCGTCGCACATTGATAAACCTTCCACTGGCAACGAGTTACCGATATGGACTCGCTCTCTGCGGATATCAACCCCTTGTCGTGACTCTGTTCACGATAATTCAGGTGACTGAGTTAACAGGTCTTGGCCTACAGGCGCTATAGCACGACGTAATTTTGGTCGAATGTCAAGCAAATCTATTGCCAGATTGACGAAAGCGTCACACTGTACCTGATAAAATCCGTTACGCAACTTTATTAGCATGCAAAATCCAAAGTTGCCAGTAAGGCGCTCTTGCCGTCAGCGTGGTATATTTGTCTGCAAGCCATGCCTGGCGTAGACTAATGTCCTTGTTTAAGGAGTAAATAATGAACAAAGAGACACAACCCATCGACCGCGAAACGCTGTTGAAAGAGGCTAACAAAATCATACGTGAGCATGAGGATACGCTCGCAGGGATTGAAGCCACCGGCGTCACGCAGCGTAATGGCGTGCTGGTGTTTAGCGGCGATTATTTTTTAGATGAACAAGGATTGCCGACAGCGAAAAGCACCGCGGTGTTTAATATGTTCAAACACCTGGCCCATGTACTCTCGGAAAAATACCATCTGGTCGATTAAAGATAAACGCGAGGTTTTACCCTCGCGTTTATCTTTTACATCAACGGTTTTTGCCCGCGTTGCCACCAGCGTAGCAACAACCGGTCGGCGCTCTCTGCCGCGCTGCCAGTGAATCGATCGATCAACCGTTTACGCTGCATATAGCGTACATTGACCACTTCACGACCTTCCATCAGGCTAAGGATCACTTCATCACTGGTGTTGATTTCGTCAACCAGCCCTTTCTCCACCGCCTGTTGTCCGTACCAGTGTTCACCGGTTGCCACCATTTCAATGTCCAGAGACGGACGCATACGCTTCACAAAATCTTTAAATAACTGATGCGTTTCGTTCAGTTCTTCGCGGAATTTCTCGCGCCCTTCTTCGGTGTTTTCACCCAGCACTGTCAGCGTGCGCTTATACTGCCCGGCAGTGTGCAGTTCGATATCAATATCTTTGCTTTTCAGGAAGCGGTTAAAGTTGGGCATTTGCGCCACAACACCAATAGAGCCAACAATTGCAAACGGCGCTGAAACAATTTTATCCGCCACACAGGCCATCATGTAACCGCCGCTGGCAGCCACTTTGTCTACCGTAACGGTTAAAGGAATATTTTTATCGCGCAGGCGCTGCAACTGTGAAGCCGCCAGGCCGTAACCATGTACCATGCCACCGGGGCTTTCCAGACGCAGAACGACCTGATCCTGCGGTTTAAATGCCGCGAGTACCGCAGTGACCTCTTCACGTAGCGCGTTCACTTCATGGGCGTCCATGCTGCCTTTGAAATCCAGCACCCAGACTCGAGGCTTGCTTTCGGCTGCCGCCTCGCCCAGTTTGGTTTTTGCTTTCGCTGCCTTCGCTTCTTGCTTGTGCTTTTTCTTCTGCGCTTTGTGCCACTGTTTTTGCTGATGTGGATCCATCAGCGCCGCAACCAGTTCTTCTTTCATCTCCTTATACTGTTCGCTGAGATTGTTGACCCGTAACTCGCCACGCTGGCGTTTATTACGTTGAGCAACATTGACAATAATGGCGGCAATAGCCGCAATCGCCACCACAACGGTGACGATTTTCGCCAAAAACAAACCATATTCAGACAACAATTCCACGAGTCCCACCTTGGTTAAACAACGCTTTGGCTCACAGTTTACAACAGGCATGTTAAGCCGTCTCGCAGAGATGTTATTGCAGCGAAAGTATGACAAAGTATTCATTTTACGGCGTTATCGCCCCAGGCTGATTGAAATGCCCTCCTGTTTCAGGCATAAAACCCCAAAGTCATAAAGTACACTGGCAGCGCGACTGTTGATGTCGTCGGGGAGTAGCCATGCATTACCAACCAAAACAAGATTTACTCAATGATCGTATTATCCTGGTGACAGGCGCCAGCGACGGCATTGGTCGTGAAGCCGCCTTAACTTATGCGCGCTATGGCGCGACGGTCATTCTGCTGGGCCGGAACGAAGAAAAATTACGTCAGGTGGCCCAGAGCATGTTCGAAGAGACAGGACGCCAGCCGCAATGGTTTCTTCTCGATTTGCTGACCTGTACGTCCGAAGACTGCCAACAACTGGCACAGCGTATTGCTGTTAATTACCCGCGTCTGGACGGCGTGCTGCATAACGCCGGATTGCTCGGCGATGTTTGCCCAATGCGCGAGCAAAATCCGCAGGTCTGGCAGGACGTCATGCAGGTCAACGTTAATGCCACCTTTATGCTCACCCAGGCACTGCTTCCTTTATTACTCAAATCTGACGCGGGTTCACTGGTCTTTACTTCATCAAGCGTTGGGCGTCAGGGGCGAGCCAACTGGGGCGCATATGCGGTGTCGAAATTTGCCACTGAAGGAATGATGCAAGTGCTGGCCGATGAATACCAGCAGCGCCTGCGTGTGAACTGTATTAACCCGGGTGGTACACGTACTGCAATGCGTGCCAGTGCTTTCCCCACCGAAGATCCACAGAAACTCAAAACACCCGCCGATATCATGCCACTCTATTTATGGCTGATGGGCGATGACAGCCGCCGTAAAACCGGCATGACCTTTGACGCCCAACCGGGCCGCAAACCAGGAATTTCCCAATGAGTGATGAACGCTACCAACAGCGTCAGCAGCGTGTTAAAGAGAAAGTTGATGCTCGCGTGGCGCAAGCGCAGGATGAGCGTGGCATTATCATCGTCTTTACCGGCAATGGAAAAGGCAAAACCACCGCGGCATTTGGTACCGCAACTCGCGCGGTTGGCCATGGCAAAAAAGTGGGGGTCGTGCAGTTTATTAAAGGTACCTGGCCTAACGGCGAGCGCAATTTGCTGGAGCCGCATGGCGTCGAGTTTCAGGTGATGGCAACGGGCTTTACCTGGGATACGCAAAATCGCGAGTCTGATACCGCCGCCTGCCGTGAAGTCTGGCAACATGCAAAGCGGATGCTGGCAGATTCCTCAGTGGATATGGTTTTGCTCGATGAGCTGACGTATATGGTGGCGTATGACTATTTGCCACTGGAAGAAGTGATGCAAGCCTTAAATGATCGTCCACATCAACAAACGGTGATTATTACGGGTCGTGGCTGTCATCGGGATATACTTGAACTGGCAGATACCGTCAGTGAATTACGCCCCGTCAAACATGCGTTTGATGCAGGTGTTAAGGCGCAAATCGGGATTGACTACTAAGTGAAAGCACCTCAAAAGATTGCCTCTTGAGGTGCTTTAATCATAATTATATTCAAGCGGCAATAGCGAAATTCAGAATTCGTTTAATCTCATTCAAATGTCCCGGATATGCTTCATGATTCTCAGCGTCAACATCTTCAATAAATAATATCAGTTCCGTAATTAGCACATTCGCATCTTCATAACTGATTCCGCTTAACTCTGGTGAGGTTTCAGTACCATAGTTAATCGTCAGATTGTTCATAACCGAGAGGATAAGGATAAAATATTTATGACAAACCTTGCATGTGGTTTTGTTGCCCAAGGTATTATACAGCATGTCGAGTAATGCCAGTATTCTACGATTTTGTACATCGTTCATAAAAAGCCTCCTATAACATTATTCCGCTAGCAATAAGTAGTTTTGCCAGCCCCTCAGACGCCTTTAATCCACTAATTACTTGTGCGCGTAATATTTCATTTAATCTTTTTTGTTCAGCAGCCGTACGTGTTTTATTAACGTATAAGCTTTTCAGATAATCACCCTTATCTATAAAGGCATTTAAAGCCTCAATCGCAGGCATGGCAGGTGCCGATGCCTGTAGTCTGGTTTCATTCACATTGATTACTGAACTTAGAAACTCCTTCCTGTTTTTCAGAGTGTTAAACTCTGTATTCTTAGAGTTTTTAGATGCCGTATTATAATAAAACATATTATCATGCACATTCGCAAAGGTATAATTTTCAATCTTATTGCTTTTTGTATAAATATCATTGCGCAAAACTGCCATGTTCTTTATAAGTCTTACCCAGTTTTCATCTACCGTTTTGCCTATTTTTCCAGAATTGACTTTAATTATATATAACTCATTGAAATAATTTACCAAATCTTTAACCGCTGCTGCAGATTGAGCTAAATCTTTGCTATGTGAAACACCAAGTAGTGTTTGTGCGTTGTTTGCGTGATCCAGAGCCTGTTTAAGTAATGCCACTTGCTGACTTTCCGTAGTTGCCATATCCTCTGTCAGAAGTTCCACATAAGCGCTCATGCTATTAATGACTTCCATTGAAGCCAGTAATTTTTCTTTCTCGAAAGGGACTAATTGTACTTGTTTTGTATTTGGCCCTGAACGCTGACATAATTTTCCGCCATTCCCATCACCGCCTATATCAATGGTATAATCAGGTCGCAGGGCACAATCCGGATTAGTCGCGTAGAAATTAACAAGGAAGTTTTCACGAGAAGCATAGTATTGTTTAAAGAAACTTGCATTCGCCGCTACTGCTTTGTTACCCGCAGTAATAACAGTTTCAGCTTGTTCGTTTTTCAATGCTTCAGTTGCACAACCTGAAAGCATTAACAGCGATAGAAATATTCCACTATATCTAATCATAACCCACCTCTTGACGTTGAGTTTATCTCAGATAATTAAATAGTAATGTGGCTATTTCCGGGTATTATTCATAAGCAAGTATGAAATTAAATTAAAATACTGCGACTATTTATCATGCTTCAAATGAAGAAAAGGCCCCGCAGGGCCTTTATTTTATACTTATCTTAAATTAACCGTTATTATTACGTCCGCCAGAACGGCGACCACCGCTCACCTGGCTATGACGTTTCACCGCACGACGAATCTGATTCGCCTTCATACGACGACGGTCTTTTTCTACAGCGACTTTAGAGCTGGTTTCTGGCGGCAGTTCCACCAGTTCACGCAGATAGTTAGTCTGGGCGAGATCCAGCTCTGTCCAGCCGCCGCGTGGCAGTCCTTTCGGCAGTGGAATATCACCGTAACGCACACGGATCAGGCGACTTACCTGCACACCAACCGCTTCCCAAAGACGACGAACCTCACGGTTACGACCTTCGGTCAGAGTCACGTTGTACCACTGGTTAATCCCTTCACCACCGCTGAACTTGATGGTTTTAAAGGCTGCCGGACCATCTTCCAGTTGCACGCCACGACTTAAATCACGCAGTTTCGCGTCGTCAACCTGACCAAATACACGCACGGCATATTCACGTTCAACTTCACGGCTGGGGTGCATTAAACGGTTTGCCAGTTCACCATCGGTGGTAAACAGCAACAGACCGCAGGTATTAACGTCCAGACGACCAACGGCAATCCAGCGCGCACCGCGCAGCTTCGGCAGACGATCAAACACGGTCGGACGCCCTTCCGGGTCATTACGTGTACACAACTCACCTTCTGGCTTGTAATAGGCCAGAACGCGACAAATTTGTTCAGCGGACTCACGTACCGAAATCAGATGACCATCGATACGGATTTTCAGCCCAGGGGTAACTTCAACGCGATCGCCGAGTTTAGCAATTTTGCCATCGACACTCACACGACCGGCTTCAATAATAGATTCGATTTCACGGCGAGAACCGTGGCCGGCACGCGCCAGCACTTTCTGTAACTTTTCGCTCATTGAGCTTCCTTTTGGTGTCGCCTTCCCAGGCGTCTGATATGCTTTTGTGCAACAATGAGTCAGAACTTACATCTGACTCACTGATAGTAAAGTCTGTTCGAACTCTTCAGGCCTTAAGTAAACGACTCGACGTTTATCGGCCTGGCTTTGAGGCGCAACATACTACACTATCTTTATGGTTAAAGCTTGTTTCGATTAACGTCGATTTGGTTACCAACCGCCTCCGCCACCAGCGCCAGAACCACCACCGGAATAGCTCCGCCCCAACAAACTGGTATAGGCCCCGCAACTCAGGTGCGTCTGTAATGAGAATAAAACGCCGTTACGGGCAATCTCTGGGGCGCAAATCGCCGAAGAAAGCGAAGGGGCAATGCGTAACGCCCATTCCCTCCCCAAATTTGCCGATATAGCCCAACCTAACAACGCGTAATCCAGTTTCCGTGTTTCCCCTTTCCGCCGCCGCCCACTGTGTGTTGCCGCCTCTTTACGCGCAAGATAGTTAACGATAGCTTCACCGTGGGCATAACGTTGCTGCCCAGTTTGAGTAAACTTTGGCAGAAAAATATACCCCATGCCAGTGAGATAACCGGTCAGGAAAACAGCGCTAAAATAACCCGCTGGCATATACCAGTAAAAGAATACATCTCCGACATTGATATAGAGAGAATAGAAGGCCACGCCTGAACAAATCAGTGGTAAAAACAAAGTGATGATTACACGATTAACGCAAGGCTTGTCATCATCGCGGGCAAACAAAAGCTCAAGGGAACAAAATAAAAAAGGAAGAAGCCAGCAGATCATAATAAACATATCGCCCACCAGACTCATTCCTGCACAACCTACGGGACTCAGGTTACCGTAGAGAATGACCGCCAATATCGCCATTCCGCCCCATTGCAAAAACGCATCAGGTCGGTAAAACGAAGACTTTTTACGCGGCAGATAAAATTTCTGCATCCGTAAAAATGCTCTGCGTAAGACTCTGTTGCGCCTCCCCGTAAGGACGACCTTATCGCCTTTACGAAATAGCGCTTCCAGTAATAACTGTTCGGTGGGCAGTAATACCGCATTATTTCTGGTCGCGCCTTCATTAACACGAATCAGGGTTTGCTGATTTTTGTCATACTGATCTTCCAGATGAATTTTTCCTTTCACAATCAGATTTACGATATCGGCACAAAAACCTTTATCGTCGTAAACCAGCTTCGCATCGAGACGTAACATACCGGGCGTGTAATCTGGCGGAATGACATCGGTTTCAATCACATCTACCGGCGTAAATTGCGGCCTGCGCCTCCAGAGATATAAACATCCACACGCCAGGAGCAAACACGGTAACCAAATGATAAGAGACGATGTTGAGGGCCCAAAAAGATGGCTAAAAATATTCGTCGTGTGTTGTGCCGGGGCATTATCCAGCAAGGCATGAGGCCAGCGGTAGAGAACCGTGAAGTCTTCACGATAAAACGGATTGCGGGATTCAATTCTTCCGTCCTCAAGGATAAGGCCATTTCGATATGTGTCGCCCTCATCTCCGGTAAAGAGATCGATTTCACTAAATGGATTACCCGCAATATTAGAGAACTTGAGTGAAAATCGGGTCTTATAGATTTCAAACGGCCAGTTGTTACCGGTCACGTTCCAGATTAGCAGGTCAGAATCACCCTCGCGCAGGAAAGCATTTTTAACCTGATAATGAATTTGATAATGATAGTCGCCTTGAGGCAAGAAACGTTGTTTATCGCCCACGACAATACTCATTAACCCGATATGCCAGTCAAGATGCCAGGGTTCAGGAACGCCGTCACGGGTAACGCCAACAATACGATAGTTCAGCAGTGCAGCGTCCCCATTAGACTGCATCCATAGTCGTGGTAAATCACGAGAAAATCCGTGCTTAATCTGCTGATTTCGCGCCTGAAAATAAATGTTCTCTTTGATGTCGAGCACCCCATCCGGTTGCAGAGTGGCTTCAACATCAAAGAGCGAGATCCCTTCTTCATATGAAGGGATCTCCGTGTTTTTCGCATAACTCAACGAAGAGAAAAAAAGCCCAACTATCAACAGCAAAATGCAGCGATATATCCCTGCCATAGTCTTCCATCCGTGGAACGCAATTTGTTATAAGAAAGGCTTCACATCACCCACGCCTTCACGCACCACGACCGGCGTATCATCGGTAAGATCAATGACCGTTGTCGGTTTCTGCCCGAGATAGCCACCGTGAATAATCAAATCCACCTGTTTTTCCAGACGGTCTTTAATTTCTTCCGGATCGGATTCGGTAAATTCGCTGCCCGGTAGCATCAACGAAGTGGAAAGCATCGGTTCGCCCAATACTTCAAGCAACGCCTGCGCAATCGGGTTTGAAGGCACACGCATCCCAATGGTTTTGCGTTTTTCCTGCAACAGACGGCGTGGCACTTCCTTCGTCCCCTTCAGGATGAAGGTATAGTTGCCCGGCGTGTTGTTTTTCATTAAACGAAACGCAACGTTATCCACGAATGAATAGGTCGAAAGTTCAGAAAGATCGCGACACATCAGGGTAAAGTTGTGACCGTCCGGCAGCTGGCGAATACGACAAATACGCTCCATCGCGTTTTTATCTTCAATTTTACAGCCGAGCGCATAGCCGGAATCAGTTGGATAAACAATCACCCCGCCTTTACGCACGATCTCCACCGCCTGGTTGATCAGACGTTGCTGCGGGTTATCAGGATGAATATAAAAAAACTGGCTCATAATTCCCTCTCTGTGGTGTTCTGCGGCTGTTCCCATAGCTGCCAGACGCCTTCAACGCCTGCGGGCAGCCAGAGTTTACGACCCAGTTCGATCCACGGGCATGGCTGATGAAAATCAGATCCTTGTGATGCCCATAAATGATGCTGACGCGCAAGTGTCGCCAGCTGGGTGCGTTCATTGGGCGATTGCTGGCACTGCGCGACTTCCATCGCGTCGCCGTGGTGTTCGGCAAAATGCGCAACCAATCTTTTCAGCCATTTAGCACTAAGATTGTACCGCCCAGGATGAGCTAGCACCGCCTTACCGCCAGAATGATGAATGACATCAATAGCTTGTTCTATTGTACACCACTGTGGCGGAACGTATCCGGTTTTCCCGCGCGCCAGATACTTTTTAAAGACATCCGCCATTGAACTGGCTTTGCCGCACTCCACCAGGAAACGCGCAAAATGACCGCGCGTCACCGCGCCGCCCTGCGCCAGTCGTTGCGCGCCTTCCAGCGCCCCTGGTATTTGCGCTTTTTCAAGTCTTTCGGCAATTAGCTGCGCCCGCTGATTGCGCCGTTCTGTCTGCTGCGCGAGGAACTCACACATTAGCGGATGAGTAATATCAATATTCAGCCCGACAATATGAATTTCATGATTTTCCCAGACCGTGGAAATTTCCACGCCGGGGATAAGATTCAGCGCCAGTCCCGAACGTGAAATTTCCTCTCTTGCTGGCGCGATTGCAGCTGTGGTGTCATGGTCGGTGATCGCCAGGGTGCCAACGCGCATCTCGACTGCACGGTGCACCAATGCTTCTGGCTTCAGGCAGCCATCGGAAGCTGTGGTGTGGCTGTGCAGGTCGTAAATCACTGCGTAATTCGTGTCGCTCAAGGCGCACTCCCGTTTTGGATAATGTTTTTGGCGCCGACATCATAACGGTTCTGGCAAATATTCTGAAATGAGCTGTTGACAATTAACCATTGAACTAGTTAACTAGTACGCAAGTTCACGTAAAAAGGGTATCGACAATGAAAGCGATTTTCGTACTGAAAGGTTGGTGGCGCACTTCCTGAAACGGGCAGTGTATTCACCATGCGTAAAGCAATCAGATACCCAGCCCGCCTTATAAGCGGGCTTTTTTTTGAACAAAATTAGAGAATAACAATGCAAACACAAAAACCAACTCTCGAATTGTTAACCTGCGAAGGCGCTTATCGCGATAATCCGACCGCGCTTTTTCACCAGTTGTGTGGGGATCGTCCGGCAACGCTGCTGCTGGAATCCGCAGATATCGACAGCAAAGATGATTTAAAAAGCCTGCTGCTGGTGGACAGTGCGCTGCGTATTACAGCTTTAGGTGACACTGTCACAATTAAAGCACTCTCACGCAATGGCGAAGCCCTGCTGACACTATTGGATAACGCCCTGCCTGCGGGTGTGGAAAATGAACAATCGCCAAACTGCCGAGTGCTGCGCTTCCCCCCTGTCAGTCCACTGCTGGATGAAGACGCTCGCTTATGCTCCCTTTCAGTTTTTGACGCTTTCCGCTTATTGCAGAGTCTGTTGAATGTACCGAAGGAAGAACGAGAAGCAATGTTCTTCGGCGGCCTGTTCTCTTATGACCTTGTTGCGGGGTTTGAAGATTTACCGCAATTGTCAGCGGAAAATAACTGCCCTGATTTCTGTTTTTATCTCGCTGAAACGCTGATGGTGATTGACCATCAGAAAAAAAGCACCCGCATTCAGGCCAGCCTGTTTGCTCCGAATGAAGAAGAAAAACAACGTCTCACTGCGCGCCTGAACGATCTTCGCCAGCAACTGACCGAAACCGCGCCACCGCTGCCGGTGGTTTCCGTGCCGCATATGCGTTGTGAATGTAACCAGAGCGATGAAGAGTTCGGTGGCGTAGTGCGTTTGTTGCAAAAAGCGATTCGCGCCGGAGAAATTTTCCAGGTGGTGCCATCTCGCCGTTTCTCGCTGCCCTGCCCTTCACCGCTGGCGGCCTATTACGTGCTGAAAAAGAGTAATCCCAGCCCGTACATGTTTTTTATGCAGGATAATGATTTCACCCTGTTTGGCGCGTCGCCGGAAAGCTCGCTCAAGTATGATGCCACCAGCCGCCAGATTGAGATCTACCCGATTGCCGGAACACGTCCACGCGGTCGTCGTGCCGATGGTTCACTGGACAGAGACCTCGACAGCCGCATCGAACTGGAAATGCGTACCGATCATAAAGAGCTTTCTGAACATCTGATGCTGGTGGATCTCGCCCGTAATGATCTGGCACGCATTTGCACCCCCGGCAGCCGCTACGTCGCCGACCTCACCAAAGTTGACCGTTACTCTTACGTGATGCACCTGGTCTCCCGCGTGGTCGGTGAGCTGCGCCACGATCTCGACGCCCTGCACGCTTACCGCGCCTGTATGAATATGGGGACGTTAAGTGGTGCGCCGAAAGTACGCGCTATGCAGTTAATTGCCGAGGCGGAAGGTCGTCGCCGCGGCAGCTACGGCGGCGCGGTAGGTTATTTCACCGCGCATGGCGATCTCGACACCTGCATTGTGATCCGCTCGGCGCTGGTGGAAAACGGTATCGCCACCGTGCAAGCCGGTGCTGGCGTAGTCCTTGATTCTGTTCCGCAGTCGGAAGCCGACGAAACCCGTAACAAAGCCCGCGCTGTACTGCGCGCTATTGCCACCGCGCATCATGCACAGGAGACTTTCTGATGGCTGACATTCTGCTGCTCGATAATATCGACTCTTTTACTTACAACCTGGCAGATCAGTTGCGCAGCAATGGGCATAACGTGGTGATTTACCGCAACCATATTCCGGCGCAGACCTTAATTGAACGTCTGGCGACCATGAGCAATCCGGTGCTGATGCTTTCTCCTGGCCCCGGTGTGCCGAGCGAAGCCGGTTGTATGCCAGAACTGCTTACCCGCTTGCGTGGCAAGCTGCCAATTATTGGCATTTGCCTCGGACATCAGGCGATTGTCGAAGCTTACGGGGGCTATGTCGGTCAGGCGGGCGAAATTCTTCACGGTAAAGCGTCGAGCATTGAACATGACGGTCAGGCGATGTTTGCCGGATTAACAAACCCATTGCCGGTGGCGCGTTATCACTCGCTGGTTGGCAGTAATATTCCGGCAGGTTTAACCATCAACGCCCATTTTAATGGCATGGTGATGGCGGTGCGTCACGATGCGGATCGCGTTTGCGGATTCCAGTTCCATCCGGAATCCATTCTCACTACCCAGGGCGCTCGCCTGCTGGAACAAACGCTGGCCTGGGCGCAGCAGAAACTAGAGCCAACCAACACGCTGCAACCGATTCTGGAAAAACTGTATCAGGCGCAGACGCTTAGCCAACAAGAAAGCCACCAGCTTTTTTCAGCGGTGGTGCGTGGCGAGCTGAAGCCAGAACAGCTCGCGGCGGCGCTGGTGAGCATGAAAATTCGCGGCGAGCACCCAAACGAAATCGCCGGAGCAGCAACCGCGCTACTGGAAAACGCCGCGCCGTTCCCACGCCCTGATTATCTGTTTGCCGATATCGTCGGCACCGGCGGTGACGGCAGTAACAGTATCAATATTTCTACCGCCAGTGCGTTTGTCGCCGCGGCCTGTGGGCTGAAAGTGGCGAAACACGGTAACCGCAGCGTCTCAAGTAAATCCGGCTCGTCGGATCTGCTGGCGGCGTTCGGTATTAATCTTGATATGAATGCCGATAAATCGCGCCAGGCGCTGGATGAGTTAGGTGTTTGTTTCCTCTTTGCGCCGAAGTATCACACCGGATTCCGCCACGCGATGCCGGTTCGCCAGCAACTGAAAACTCGCACCCTGTTCAACGTGCTGGGGCCACTGATTAACCCGGCGCATCCTCCACTGGCGTTAATTGGTGTCTACAGCCCGGAACTGGTGCTGCCGATTGCCGAAACCTTGCGCGTGCTGGGGTATCAACGCGCGGCGGTGGTGCACAGCGGCGGGATGGATGAAGTTTCCTTACACGCGCCGACCATTGTTGCCGAGCTGCACGATGGTGAAATTAAAAGCTATCAACTGACCGCTGAAGATTTTGGCCTGACGCCCTACCACCAGGAGCAACTGGCAGGCGGAACACCGGAAGAAAACCGTGACATTTTAACACGCTTGTTACAAGGTAAAGGCGACTCCGCCCATGAAGCAGCCGTCGCTGCGAACGTCGCCATGTTAATGCGCCTGCATGGCCATGAAGATCTGCAAGCCAATGCGCAAACCGTTCTTGAGGTACTGCGCAGTGGTTCCGCTTACGACAGAGTCACCGCACTGGCGGCACGAGGGTAAATGATGCAAACCGTTTTAGCGAAAATCGTCGCAGACAAGGCGATTTGGGTAGAAGCCCGCAAACAGCAGCAACCGCTGGCCAGTTTTCAGAATGAGGTTCAGCCGAGCACGCGACATTTTTATGATGCGCTACAGGGCGCGCGCACGGCGTTTATTCTGGAGTGCAAAAAAGCGTCGCCGTCAAAAGGCGTGATCCGTGATGATTTCGATCCGGCACGCATTGCCTCGATTTATAAACATTACGCTTCGGCAATTTCGGTGCTGACCGATGAGAAATATTTCCAGGGGAGCTTTGATTTCCTCCCCATCGTCAGCCAAATCGCCCCGCAGCCGATTTTATGTAAAGACTTTATTATCGACCCTTACCAGATCTATCTGGCGCGTTATTACCAGGCCGATGCCTGCTTATTAATGCTGTCGGTTCTGGACGATGAACAATATCGCCAGCTTGCAGCCGTCGCCCATAGTCTGAAGATGGGTGTGCTGACCGAAGTCAGTAATGAAGAGGAACTGGAGCGCGCCATTGCATTGGGGGCAAAGGTCGTTGGCATCAACAACCGCGATCTGCGTGATTTGTCGATTGATCTCAACCGTACCCGCGAGCTTGCGCCGAAACTGGGACACAACGTGACGGTAATCAGCGAATCCGGCATCAATACTTACGCTCAGGTACGCGAGTTAAGCCACTTCGCTAACGGCTTTTTAATTGGTTCGGCGTTGATGGCCCATGACGATTTGAACGCCGCCGTGTGTCGGGTGTTGCTGGGTGAGAATAAAGTGTGTGGCCTGACTCGCCCACAAGATGCCAGAGCCGCTTATGACGCGGGCGCGATTTACGGTGGATTGATATTTGTTACAACGTCACCGCGTTGCGTCAGCGTTGAACAGGCGCAGGAAGTGATGGCTGCGGCACCGTTGCAATACGTTGGCGTATTCCGCAATCACGATATTGCCGATGTGGTGGACAAAGCTAACGCGTTATCGCTGGCAGCAGTGCAACTGCATGGTAATGAAGATCAGCTGTATATCGATACGCTGCGTGACGTGCTGCCCGCTAACGTTGCCATCTGGAAAGCATTGAGCGTCGGTGAAACTCTTCCCGCGCGCGATTTTCAGCACGTTGATAAATATGTTTTCGACAACGGCCAGGGTGGAAGCGGGCAACGTTTCGACTGGTCACTGTTAAACGGTCAATCGCTTGGCAACGTCCTGCTGGCGGGGGGCTTAGGCGCAGATAACTGCGTGGAAGCGGCACAAACCGGCTGCGCCGGGCTTGATTTTAATTCTGCTGTAGAGTCGCAACCGGGCATTAAGGACGTACGCCTTTTGGCCTCGGTTTTCCAGACGCTGCGCGCATATTAAGGAAAGGAACAATGACAACATTACTTAACCCGTATTTTGGTGAGTTTGGCGGCATGTACGTGCCACAAATCCTGATGCCTGCTCTGCGCCAGCTGGAAGAAGCTTTTGTCAGCGCGCAAAAAGATCCTGAATTTCAGGCCCAGTTCAACGACCTGCTGAAAAACTATGCCGGGCGCCCAACCGCGCTGACCAAATGCCAGAACATTACGGCTGGCACGAACACCACGCTGTATCTGAAGCGCGAAGATTTGCTGCACGGCGGCGCGCATAAAACCAACCAGGTGCTCGGTCAGGCATTGCTGGCGAAGCGGATGGGTAAAACCGAAATCATCGCCGAAACCGGTGCCGGTCAACATGGCGTGGCGTCTGCCCTTGCCAGCGCCCTGCTCGGTCTGAAATGCCGTATTTATATGGGTGCCAAAGACGTGGAGCGCCAGTCGCCCAACGTTTTTCGTATGCGCTTAATGGGTGCGGAAGTGATCCCGGTGCATAGCGGCTCCGCGACGCTGAAAGATGCCTGTAACGAGGCTCTGCGCGACTGGTCCGGTAGTTATGAAACCGCGCACTATATGCTGGGTACCGCAGCTGGCCCGCATCCTTACCCGACCATTGTGCGTGAGTTTCAGCGGATGATTGGCGAAGAAACGAAAGCGCAGATTCTGGAAAGAGAAGGTCGTCTGCCGGATGCCGTTATCGCCTGTGTTGGCGGCGGTTCGAATGCCATCGGGATGTTTGCTGATTTCATCAACGAAACCAATGTCGGCCTGATTGGCGTAGAGCCAGGCGGTCACGGTATCGAAACCGGTGAGCACGGCGCACCATTAAAACATGGTCGCGTGGGCATTTATTTCGGTATGAAAGCGCCGATGATGCAAACCGAAGACGGGCAGATTGAAGAATCTTACTCCATCTCTGCCGGACTGGATTTCCCGTCCGTCGGCCCACAACACGCGTATCTCAACAGCATCGGTCGCGCTGATTATGTTTCAATTACCGATGATGAAGCACTGGAAGCCTTTAAAACGCTGTGCCTGCACGAAGGGATTATCCCGGCGCTGGAATCCTCCCACGCTCTGGCCCATGCGCTGAAAATGATGCGCGAAAACCCGGAAAAAGAGCAGCTACTGGTGGTTAACCTTTCCGGTCGCGGCGATAAAGACATCTTCACCGTTCACGATATTTTGAAAGCACGAGGGGAAATCTGATGGAACGCTACGAATCTCTGTCTGCCCAGTTGAAGGAACGCAAAGAAGGCGCATTTGTTCCTTTCGTCACACTCGGTGATCCGGGCATTGAGCAGTCGCTGAAAATTATCGATACGTTGATCGAAGCAGGTGCTGATGCTTTGGAGCTAGGCATCCCCTTCTCCGACCCACTGGCGGATGGCCCGACGATTCAAAACGCTACACTGCGTGCCTTTGCGGCGGGTGTGACCCCGGCGCAGTGCTTTGAGATGCTGGCACTGATTCGTCAAAAACATCCGACCATTCCTGTTGGCCTGCTGATGTACGCCAACCTGGTGTTTAACAAAGGCATTGATGAGTTTTACGCTCAATGTGAAAAAGTCGGCGTCGATTCGGTGCTGGTTGCCGACGTGCCAGTGGAAGAGTCCGCGCCCTTCCGCCAGGCCGCGTTGCGTCATAATGTCGCACCTATCTTTATCTGCCCGCCGAATGCTGATGATGATTTGCTGCGCCAGATTGCCTCTTACGGTCGTGGTTACACCTATTTACTGTCGCGTGCGGGCGTGACCGGAGCGGAAAACCGCGCGGCATTACCGCTCAATCATCTGGTCACGAAGCTGAAAGAATACAATGCTGCGCCTCCATTGCAGGGCTTTGGTATTTCCGCCCCAGATCAGGTAAAAGCAGCAATTGATGCAGGAGCTGCGGGCGCAATTTCTGGTTCTGCAATTGTTAAAATCATCGAGCAACATATTAATCAGCCAGAGAAAATGCTGGCGGCACTGAAAGCTTTTGTACAATCGATGAAAGCGGCGACGCGCAGTTAATACGAGACAAACCGCCAGAAAACATCTGGCGGTTTATTGACGGGCAAATAATTAAAAACGATAACCCGCAGAGAACATAAATACCCACGGATCAAGGCGGACATTGTCAGAGTAATGTCCTGCTGGCAGCACTGCGCCGTTGGATTTATATTTCACGTCGGTATCGATATCCATGTACCAAACCGACATATTCAGCAACCAGTCACGGTTGATGAGATAATCCACACCGACTTGTCCCGCCACGCCCCATGAATCCTTCAGACTAAGATCGGATAAGCCAAGACCTTCACCGGTGTCATTGAAGTCATTATTAAAAAAGGTGGTGTAGTTAATACCCGCACCAATGTAAGGACGGAATTTACTGCCGGAATCGCCAAAATACCATTGTGCCATCAGTGTTGGCGGTAAATGGTGGACTGTCGCAATATCTCCGGTTGTGGCTGTGCCAACCTTATGACGAAACGGAGATGCCGCCAGCAATTCCACACCAATGTTATCAGTCGCCATATAGGTGAAGGTCAGGCCCAGTTGGGTGTTATTGGTCACGCTAAAGCCACCCAGGCTTCCCAGAGTTCCATCTGCGCCTTCCGTTGGACGTACCGTTGCCGAACCTGCACGAATAAAGAACTCGCCTGCTTCGTGAGCATAGACGCTACCAGAGAGAAGTGTACTGACTGCCAATGCCGCCACTGTTAATTTTTTCATGTTCGCTCCGTCGTTATGGTTATAAAAACGTGACGAATATACCTACATTGGAGTAACAAATGATCCTACATAGATCACATTGCATTCGCTAAATGACCATTTATTGATCTGGATTAATTTAGAAGTTGTATCGCAAATCCTGGTTAACATGATTCAAATCAATTTGAATGCTTTCCATCTCCGAAAGTATTCTTTTGCTACCTTATTGGCCTTTTAAGCAGGCGGTAAGTTGCGGTATTTATGCAAACAGCCCTTCTGCTTGTCAGGAATTTGTCGTGTCTGGAGAAAGCAATGGATCCTGTGATCGCACCCACGCACGCTGTGGATTACCTGCGCTTTACAAAGATATGCTTTTCCATACAAGTCGTGATGCTGCCACTTAAGGGATAACCAGGGTACAATTGCCCGCTAATTAACACCTGCATAAAACTCAAGGAGAGTGCATGTCTATCACGGCGCAGTCCGTATACCGTGACACCGGAAATTTCTTCCGTAATCAATTTATGACCATTCTGTTGGTATCGTTGCTTTGTGCATTTATCACAGTGGTGTTAGGACATGTTTTCTCACCCAGTGACGCACAGCTTGCGCAGCTCAATGACGGCGCGCCCGTTAGTGGCGGCGGTGGGTTGTTCGATCTGGTGCAAAATATGTCCCCGGAACAGCAACAAATTTTGCTGCGTGCTTCCGCTGCGTCCACTTTTTCAGGATTAATCGGTAACGCCATACTCGCCGGAGGCGTAATATTAATCATCCAACTGGTGTCCGCGGGTCAGAGAGTCAGTGCGCTACGCGCTATTGGTGCCAGTGCGCCGATATTGCCAAAGTTATTTATTCTGATTTTTCTGACTACCCTTTTAGTACAGATTGGCATCATGCTGGTGGTCGTTCCGGGAATTTTAATGGCCATTTTACTGGCACTGGCGCCGGTGATGTTGGTGCAGGATAAAATGGGCGTTTTCGCCTCTATGCGCAGCAGTATGCGGCTGACATGGGCGAATATGCGTCTGGTGGCACCTGCAGTACTAAGCTGGTTACTGGCAAAAACACTGTTGCTGCTGTTTGCCTCTTCGTTTGCCGCATTAACCCCGGAAATTGGTGCCGTACTGGCGAATACCTTAAGCAACCTGATTTCAGCCGTATTGCTTATCTATCTGTTCCGCCTGTACATGTTGATTCGCCAATAACCTGAAGTATTTGATTACGGAATCGTAAAATGAAGCAGTTTCTTGATTTTTTACCGCTGGTTGTCTTCTTCGCGTTCTACAAAATTTATGACATCTATGCGGCAACTGCGGCGCTCATCGTCGCCACGGCGATTGTGCTTATTTATAGCTGGGTTCGCTTCCGGAAAGTTGAGAAGATGGCCCTGATCACCTTCGTTCTGGTGGTTGTTTTCGGTGGTCTGACGCTGTTCTTCCACAATGATGAGTTTATTAAATGGAAGGTCACTGTCATCTACGCTCTGTTTGCCGGTGCTTTGTTGGTTAGCCAATGGGTAATGAAAAAGCCGCTGATTCAGCGCATGCTGGGTAAAGAACTCACTCTACCGCAGCCGGTGTGGTCGAAACTGAATCTGGCCTGGGCAGTCTTCTTTATTCTTTGTGGGCTGGCGAATATCTACATCGCATTCTGGCTACCGCAAAATATTTGGGTCAACTTCAAAGTGTTCGGTCTGACCGCCCTCACCTTAATCTTCACACTGTTAAGCGGTATTTATATCTACCGCCATATGCCTCAGGAAGATAAATCATAATCTGTCTGCCGGCCCTTCGGGGCCGGCGCTGCATATCCTCTGTTCTCATTTGGAAAATCATAGTAGCATCGCGCCTGTGATTTTCCTTTTATGTCGGTTTTACCATGTCTACAACACCTAACGTCCCTCAGGGCGATCTTGTTTTACGTACTTTAGCCATGCCTGCCGATACCAATGCCAATGGCGATATCTTTGGTGGTTGGTTGATGTCGCAGATGGATATTGGCGGTGCCATTCTGGCAAAAGAAATTGCCCACGGTCGCGTCGTGACCGTGCGGGTTGAAGGAATGACTTTCTTACGACCAGTTGCGGTTGGTGATGTGGTGTGCTGCTATGCGCGCTGTCTCCAAAAAGGGACGACATCAGTCAGCATTAATATTGAAGTATGGGTGAAAAAAGTGGCGTCTGAGCCGATTGGGCAGCGCTATAAAGCGACGGAAGCGTTATTTAAGTATGTTGCCGTCGACCCTGAAGGAAAGCCTCGTGCCTTACCTGTAGAGTAATAGTCAAAAGCCTCCAGGTTGGAGGCTTTTGATTTTCAGGTTATTGAATTTCGGTGGTGCCGTTAATTTTAAACAGGATATTTACCACAATCCCACTTCCGGGTTTGCCCGGCTCATAACGCCATCTGCGCATCGCGTTTTTCACTTCGCGCTCAAACATGTTCGCCGGTTTGGCTGAAAGAATTTGTACGTTATCCACGCGACCATCCGGTGTGACGTCAAATTTAACTTTAACCTGCCCTTCAATGCGTAGTGCCTGCGCGCGCGCCGGATACTGCGGTTGATTACGGCTTAATGCCCGTGGACCAGACGCGACACTTGTGACCGGTTTGCTGGTTGCAGCCGTTGCCGTACTTGATGTCGGGCGAGCTGGTGCCGTATTTTCAAACGGTGACGCCGGACGTGACTCTACCGGTTTGACATCGCGTTTTGGCTGCTCCTGTACCTTTTTCACCGGCTTCGGTTTTGGCTTAGGTTTCGGCTTCGGCTTTTCAATGACTACCGGAGCTTCTTTTGGCGGTTCTGGTATCGGCTCAGGCTCCGGTTCTGGCTCCACCACTGGTTCCGGCGGCGGTTGAACGGCTTGTGGCGGCTCAAGTTCGGCCGGGGCAACCATGGTGACAGAAATCGGCTGCGCGGGCGCAGGTAGTTCAATAACCTGATGTACCGAGGTATAGAGTAGACCCGCCACAACAGCACCATGAATGCAGACCGAAAGTAACGTCGGCCAGGGGAAGCGGCGAGGTAAATCAAGGGTCATTGAAGTCATAATCGTTTCAGTAAAAAAACCAGGCCTCGATTTTAAATGCAAATAGCAATCATATTCAATAAGGCAAGGCGATCAGGATCAGTGAAAACGCAATTTTTGGCGCTTTTAACCTTACTTTTAGTGACGCCTTAACAAAGACATCATCTTTCCGTTGCAGATCTTCGCCCTTTCAAATAACGTACTTTATAACTTTTCCGAACAAGGAGTTGTGCCCGTGTTGTATGTTATTTACGCTCAAGACAAAGCCGATAGCCTCGAAAAGCGCCTTTCCGTTCGTCCGGCACATTTAGCGCGTTTGCAGTTACTGCATGATGAAGGGCGTCTGCTGACCGCCGGTCCAATGCCAGCGGTAGACAGTAACGATCCAGGCGCCGCAGGATTTACTGGCTCAACCGTTATTGCTGAATTTGAATCGCTGGAAGCAGCCCAGGCATGGGCAGATGCCGATCCGTACGTGGCAGCGGGAGTCTATGAGCACGTTTCCGTGAAACCCTTTAAGAAAGTGTTCTGAATATCAACATCCAGGGGCGCGGTGACAGAATCCGTGCTCTTGTTTTTTCTTTATATTTACCGATGCCCCCAATCCACCACCACAAACAGATAATAACTTTATCTGTATCTCCCTATATACCCTCGGCATCTCCGTCTAAAAATGACAAAATTTCTCTGTCTGACTCGGTTTTGAACAATCAAAACCTTTGATTGCTGCGGATAAAGTCATCTACTATGGTTTAACACATTCACGTGCCGCATGTTTTTCACATTCTGTACGCGTGAAGATAATTAAACAAAATTGTGGTTACAGAGGTATCAGTGAGTCACTGGGCTACATTCAAGCAAACAGCGGTAAATTTATGGGTGACCCTGCGGCACGATGTTATCGCGCTGGCGGTCCTTTCAAATGGATTGCTTATTTTTAAAACAATTTATGGCATGTCGGTCAATCTGCTCGATATTTTCCATATCCAGGCGTTTTCAGAACTTGACCTCTCCTTGCTGGCCAATGCGCCACTGTTTATGCTCGGCGTCTTTCTTGTTTTGAACTCGATCGGCTTGCTATTTCGGGCAAAGCTGGCATGGGCTATCAGTATCATTTTATTGGTGATAACGCTGATTTACACCCTGCACTTTTATCCCTGGCTTAAATTCAGCATTGGTTTTTGCATCTTTACCTTGATAATTTTGTTGGTGCTGCGTAAAGACTTCTCTCACAGTAGTGCTGCAGCCGGGACAATTTTTGCTTTTATTAGTTTTACGACGTTACTGTTTTACTCTACCTACGGCGCCCTTTATTTAAGCGAAGGTTTTAATCCGCGAATAGAGAGTCTAATGACCGCGTTCTATTTTTCGATAGAAACTATGTCAACCGTGGGCTACGGCGATATCGTCCCGGTTTCTGAATCAGCGCGCCTGTTTACTATTTCGGTCATTATTTCCGGTATTACTGTTTTTGCCACCTCCATGACCTCGATTTTCGGCCCGCTTATCCGCGGAGGATTCAATAAACTTGTGAAAGGAAACAATCATACAATGCGTCGTAAAGATCACTTTATTGTTTGCGGGCATTCCATTCTGGCAATCAACACGATTCTGCAACTGAATCAACGCGGACAAAACGTCACGGTTATCAGCAACCTGCCAGAGGATGACATAAAGCAGCTTGAACAAAGACTCGGTGACAATGCCGATGTTATCCCCGGTGACAGCAATGACAGTTCAGTACTAAAAAAAGCGGGAATTGATCACTGTCGGGCTATTCTGGCGTTAAGTGATAATGACGCCGATAATGCTTTTGTCGTTCTGTCGGCGAAAGATATGAGCAAAGATGTTAAAACCGTGCTTGCCGTTAGTGATAGCAAAAACCTGAATAAGATTAAGATGGTGCATCCGGATATTATTCTTTCACCGCAGCTATTTGGTAGCGAGATACTGGCGCGTATTCTCAATGGGGAAGAAATTAATAATGATATGCTCGTCTCGATGTTGCTGAACTCCGGGCATGGCATTTTCAGCGATAACAATGACGACGAAGCCAAAACTGACAACAATGAATCTGCGCAAAAATAGATTTTAACGGCGGAAAGATAATCTTAATGGGCACCGCGTTGGTGCCCAGAACATTTAGATATTGTAGATCGCAAACAATAACGAGTTTCGCTGTTTGTTTAGAAGGCACTTCCTGATGCTGTGGATACGCATATTTCGGCGTGACTGCCCCTCAAGCCAACGCGATTTCCGTCGGCTAGCCTGACGCTGCATGCGCCAGCGCCCCACTTCCGTTCTACTCCGCTTCATGTTAACTACTCTATGCAATAACAGAGCGGTCATTATACCCCCGGTCCCGACGCTGACCAGTGCTTTTACCGCGTTTTTATTTGCCAGATGAATCCATATGCGTAAACTCATAACAATGCGCTTTCAAAAGGATTTCTAATCTATGACAACCGTTTATACGTTGGTGAGTTGGTTGGCCATTCTGGGATACTGGTTGCTCATTGCAGGCGTAACTTTACGCATTCTAATGAAACGACGCGCAGTTCCCTCCGCCATGGCCTGGCTGTTGATCATTTACATTCTGCCATTGGTCGGAATTATTGCTTATCTGGCCGTTGGCGAACTCCATTTAGGCAAACGCCGTGCCGAACGCGCCAGAGCGATGTGGCCTTCCACGGCGAAATGGCTTAACGATCTTAAAGCCTGTAAGCATATTTTTGCTGAAGAAAATAGCAGCGTCGCTGGACCGTTATTTAAGCTCTGTGAGCGTCGTCAGGGGATCGCCGGGGTCAAGGGTAATCAACTGCAACTGATGACCGAGTCTGATGATGTGATGCAGGCGTTAATCCGCGACATTCAACTCGCTCGTCATAACATTGAGATGGTGTTTTATATCTGGCAACCAGGCGGTATGGCAGACCAGGTGGCAGAATCTTTGATGGCCGCAGCACGACGCGGTATTCATTGCCGATTAATGCTCGACTCTGCGGGGAGTGTTGCTTTTTTCCGTAGCCCGTGGCCAGAGTTAATGCGAAATGCCGGTATCGAAGTGGTCGAGTCCTTAAAGGTTAACCTGATGCGCGTATTCTTACGCCGCATGGACCTGCGCCAGCACCGCAAGATGATCATGATCGATAACTACATCGCCTACACCGGTAGCATGAATATGGTCGATCCGCGCTTCTTCAAACAGGATGCGGGCGTAGGACAATGGATTGATCTAATGGCTCGCATGGAAGGCCCTATCGCCACCGCGATGGGAATTATCTACTCTTGCGACTGGGAGATTGAGACGGGAAAACGTATTTTACCACCACCGCCTGATGTCAATATTATGCCGTTCGAGCAGGCCAGCGGTCATACGATTCATACCATCGCTTCCGGCCCTGGATTCCCGGAAGACCTGATCCACCAGGCTTTGCTGACTGCAGCTTATTCAGCTCGTGAATATTTAATCATGACGACGCCCTACTTCGTCCCCAGCGATGACTTACTTCACGCAATCTGCACGGCGGCGCAACGCGGGGTTGATGTCAGTATTATTTTGCCGAGGAAAAATGACTCAATGCTGGTAGGCTGGGCCAGTCGCGCATTCTTTACAGAACTACTTGCTGCTGGGGTTAAGATTTATCAGTTTGAAGGTGGGTTACTGCATACCAAGAGCGTGCTGGTCGATGGCGAATTAAGTCTGGTTGGCACCGTTAACCTCGACATGCGTAGTCTGTGGCTGAATTTTGAAATCACGCTGGCTATCGACGATAAAGGTTTTGGTGCCGATCTGGCTGCCGTTCAGGACGACTACATTTCTCGTTCGCGTCTGCTCGATGCGCGGCTGTGGTTAAAACGTCCACTCTGGCAACGTGTCGCCGAGCGACTGTTTTACTTCTTCAGCCCGTTGCTGTAAAACGTCGCCAACAGAGATTAAACAGGTAGTGACTATGGATATGGATTTAAACAATCGCCTGACTGAAGATGAAACGCTTGAGCAGGCCTACGATATTTTTCTCGAACTGGCCGCTGATAATCTCGATCCGGCTGATGTTCTGTTGTTCAATCTGCAGTTTGAAGAGCGCGGTGGTGCAGAGTTATTTGATCCGGCGGAAGACTGGCAGGAACATGTTGATTTCGACTTGAACCCGGACTTTTTTGCCGAAGTGGTGATTGGTCTGGCAGACAGTGAAGATGGCGAAATCAACGATATTTTCGCCCGTATTTTGTTATGCCGCGAAAAAGATCACAAACTTTGCCATATTATCTGGCGGGAATAAATAATCGCTTTTGGCGTGAAAAAGGGCTGACCACTGTCAGCCCTTTTTGTTTTTAAAGCGGATCGACTTTCAGGCAAGAAACGGCATGCCTGAAACTCCCCTCCAGCACAGGTCGTGTTTTGGCACACTCCGGACCGGCAATCGGGCAACGAGTGCGGAACACACAACCAGAAGGCGGGTTGATGGGCGACGGTAATTCCCCTTCCAGTAACTGGATAGATTTATTCCTCTCCAGATCAGGGTCTGGAATGGGGACTGCCGACATCAATGCTTTGGTATAGGGATGCAACGGATTGTGGTAGACCTCATCATACGTCCCCAACTCTACCGCATGGCCGAGATACATCACCAACACGCGATCGGAAATGTGTTTTACCACGGCCAGATCGTGAGCGATAAAAATTAATGACAATCCCATCTCACGTTGCAACTGCTGGAGTAAATTCACCACCTGCGCCTGGATTGACACGTCCAGCGCCGACACCGGTTCGTCACAGATAATCAGCTTCGGTTCAAGAATAAGTGCACGCGCAATCCCGATGCGCTGACACTGACCGCCGGAAAACTCATGCGGATAACGGTTAATCAGGTTAGGTAGCAAGCCGACTTTCATCATCATCACCTTCACGCGCTCGCGAACTTCCTGGCGTGACATTTTCGGATGATAGGTACGCAGCGGTTCAGCGATGATCTCGCCGATGGTCATACGCGGGTTTAGCGATGCCAACGGGTCCTGGAAAATCATCTGAATATCACTGCGAACGGCACGCCATTCATCGGGTTTCATGCCCAGCAACTCTTTACCTAACCAGGCAACATGACCGTCGGTAGCTTTGACCAAACCGATGATGGCACGGGCAAAGGTGGACTTTCCGCAACCTGATTCCCCTACGACGCCCAAGGTTTCCCCTTCATATAACCTGAGCGTCACACCATCAACGGCCTTAAGGGTTTTCGGCGGTTGCCAGAACCACTGTTTGCCATCTTTGATCTCAAAGTGCACTTTCAAATCGGCAATTTCAAGGAGGACTTTTCTTCCTTCGGTTACAGCATTCATAACAGCTCCTCCACCGGTTTAAAGCAGGCACGCAGTCGGCCTGGCGTGAACTCTTCCAGCGGCGGCGCGCTACTGCAAATCTCCATCGCATACGGACAACGCGGCTGGAACGGGCAACCTTTCGGCAAACGTAGCAGGTTTGGCGGGTTACCCGGGATGGTCAACATAGTTTCACCTTCCGCATCAAGACGCGGCACCGCATTGAGTAAACCGATAGAATAAGGATGAACGGGTTCATAAAAGACATCGCGCGCGTTGCCATATTCCATCGTGCGCCCAGCGTACATCACCAGAACTTTGTCACAGATCCCCGCAACCACACCGAGATCGTGGGTGATCATGATAATGGCAGTATTAAATTCCCGCTTCAGTTCATTCAATAGCGTCATGATCTGCGCCTGTACTGTCACGTCCAGCGCAGTAGTCGGTTCATCGGCAATCAGCAATTTAGGTCGACACAGCAACGCCATCGCAATCATCACACGCTGACGCATGCCGCCAGAAAACTCATGAGGGAACATCTTCATGCGCTTACGCGCTTCTGGCATTTTCACCGCATCGAGCATTCGTACCGATTCTTCAAACGCTTCGGCCTTGCCCATACCTTTATGCAGCATCAGCACTTCCATCAACTGCTCGCCGACGCGCATGTATGGATTTAACGAGGTCATCGGGTCCTGAAAAATCATCGAGATTTGTTCAGCGCGCAGTTTATTAAGTTCACGTTCTGGCAGATTGAGGATTTCGCGCCCATTAAAGGTTGCCGATCCACCAATGCGTCCGTTAGCCGCCAGCAGTCCCATTAAAGCAAACGCGGTTTGCGACTTACCGGAACCCGATTCGCCAACGATACCCAGCGTTTCCCCGGCACGCAGGGAAAAATTTAAATCATTGACCGCCGTGACGTCACCGTCCGGGGTACTAAATGTCACTCGCAAATCTTTCACGTTCAGCAGTGCGTCAGCCTGTTGCTGTGCGAGCGGCACGGTTGCAGTTTCAATTACGCTCATGGCTGCACTCCTTAACGATCTTTCGGGTCGAGGGCATCACGCAAGCCATCGCCGATAAAGTTGAAACAAAACAGTGTCACCACAAGGAAACCTGCCGGAAATAGCAGCAACCACGGAGAGACTTCCATCGAGTTCGCGCCATCACTGAGCAATGCGCCCCAACTACTTAATGGCTCTTGCGTACCCAGTCCCAGGAAGCTAAGAAAAGACTCAAAGAGGATCATGCTGGGTACCAGCAGAGAGGCATAGACCACCACCACACCAAGCACGTTCGGCACAATGTGGCGAATCACAATGCCAGGCGTAGATACACCGCCAACTTGTGCCGCCTCAATAAACTCTTTGCGCTTCAGACTAAGGGTTTGACCACGCACGATACGTGCCATGTCCAGCCAGGATACCATCCCAATCGCTACGAAAATCAGCAGGATGTTTTGACCGAAAAAAGTCACCAGCAAAATGACGAAGAACATGAACGGAAAGGAGTTGAGGATTTCCAGCAGGCGCATCATTACGGAATCCACCTTGCCGCCAAGATAACCGGAAAGTGAACCGTAAAGCGTTCCTACGACTACTGCCACCAACGCTGCAGCAACACCAACCATTAATGAGATGCGCCCACCAATGGCAACGCGCACCAGCAGATCGCGACCGGAAGAGTCGGTACCAAAGTAGTGACCAGATTCCATATCCGGGGCGCTGGACATCATCGCCCAGTCGGTGTCGTCATAGGCAAATTGCGAGAGCATCGGCGCCAGAATAACAAACAGTGCAATAAGCACCAGTACAATCAGACTGGCCACTGCTGCACGGTTATGCATAAAACGTCGACGTGCGTCCTGCCATAAACTGCGGCCTTCGACCTCCAGCTTTTCACTGAAATTCTCCAGCGTCTCGCTGTTTTTCTTACTTAACATCATCGCGAGCTCCAGTATCAGTAACGGATTTTCGGGTCGATAACCGCATATAGCACATCGACAATGGCATTGAACAAAATAGTTAAAGCACCAACCAGAATGGTCAGGCTTAACACCAATGAATAGTCACGGTTCAAGGCACCATTAACAAACAATTGTCCGATGCCCGGCAAACCGTAAATGGTTTCGATAACCATAGAACCGGTGATAATGCCAACAAATGCGGGTCCCATATAAGAAAGCACCGGTAGCAACGCGGGCTTTAATGCGTGGCGGAAAATAATGCGCCGCATGGGCAGACCTTTCGCGCGTGCGGTACGAATGAAGTTGGAGTGTAAAACTTCAATCATCGATCCACGGGTGATACGCGCAATACTGGCGATATAAGCCAGTGATAAGGCAACCATCGGCAGGATCATAAATTTCAACGCCCCACCATTCCAGCCACCGCCCGGTAGCCAATGCAAAATGATCGCGAATATCATGACTAATAATGGCGCAACGACAAAGCTTGGTATAACCACTCCCGTCATAGCCAATCCCATGACGGTATAGTCCCATTTGGTGTTTTGTTTTAATGCGGCAATAACGCCAGCACTAACGCCCAGTACCACTGCGAGGAAAAATGCAGCAGCTCCCAGTTTTGCTGAAACGGGAAAACTGGATGCGACCAGGTCATTGACCGAATAATCTTTATATTTAAATGAAGGACCGAAATCGCCATGAGCCAGTTGTTTCAGATAGCTGAAATACTGCGTCATGATGGGATCATTAAGATGATATTTCGCTTCAATATTGGCCATTACTTCTGGCGGTAATGTACGTTCGCCGGTAAAGGGACTTCCCGGCGCGAGGCGCATCATAAAGAACGAAATAGTAATAAGAATAAATAGCGTCGGAATCGCTTCCAGACAGCGACGTAGAATAAATTTTAACATTGCCGTACCTTCTGGCCTGTGCCTTCTGTAATGCGATAAAAAGCAGACACCGTGGAGCAGGATACACCTGCCCCACGCATTGCCATTAGTGCTTCACAATGTACATATTTCGGGTGTAGGTATTATCCAACGGATCTTTACCGGTATAACCCCCAACCCACGGTTTTACCAGACGCGCGTTCACGTAGTAATAAACCGGAACAATGGCCGAATCTTTATCCAACTGTTGCTCTGCTTTCGTGTACAGCGCCGTGCGCTGTGCCTCGTCTGTAGCTTTCAGGGTTTCCGCCATTATGCTGTCAAAGGCCGGACTCTTATAATGAGCGGTGTTCATCGAACTGTTCGACAACATGGTGTTCAGAAAGGAAGTTGGTTCATTATAGTCTGCACACCAGCCTGCACGGGCCACATCAAAAGTACCCTGGTGGCGGGTATCGAGGAATGTTTTCCATTCCTGGTTAACCAGTTTAACGTTCACGCCGATATTTTTCTTCCACAGTGAAGAGGCGGCAATCGCCAGCTTTTTATGCAGATCGGACGTGTTATATAACAGATTAATCGTTAGCGGTTTGTCTGCGGTATAGCCCGCTTCTGCCAGCAGTTTTTTCGCTTCTTCGTTACGTTTTTCCTGGCTCCAGCCAAACCATTCTGGTTGCGTCAGTTTTGCGCCATCGGTATATGGCGGTGTGTAACCATAGGCCGGCATATCGCCCTGCGCTTTGACTTTATTAACAATGATATCGCGATCCATGCCCAGTTTCAGTGCGGTACGCACACGCACATCATTGAATGGCGGTTTCTGGTTGTTAATCTCGTAATAGTAAGTGCACAGGTATGGATCAACGTGAACTTCGTTCGGGATTTCTTTTTTCAGTTTCTGGAACAGTTCGATCGGCATGTTGTTATAAGTCATATCGATTTCGCCGCTACGATAGCGGTTAACATCAGTGACTTCAGAAGCGATCGGTAAATAGGTCACCTGGTTAATTACCGTTTTAGCGTTATTCCAGTAAGTCGGGCTGCGCTCAAGAACGATACGTTCGTTAACAACCCAATCTTTTAATGTATAGGCGCCGTTAGTAACGATATTGCCTGGCTGGGTCCATTTTTCGCCAAATTTCTCAATAGCGGCTTTTGGCACCGGGGAAGTAGATGGGTGAACCAGTAACTTATAGAAGTACGGAACAGGTTCACTTAAGGTGACTTCTAATGTGTGGTCATCGAGGGCTTTAACACCGAGATCGGTAATTGGTTTCTTCCCCTCCAGTATTTCATCAATACCCGCAATATGCCCGTATTGTAAGTAGCTTGCGTAGGGGGAAGCGGTGTTCGGATCAACAGAACGTTGCCAGCTATACACAAAGTCTTGTGCCGTGACTGGCGTGCCGTCAGACCATTTCGCATCTTTACGCAGGTGGAACGTCCAGACTTTAGCGTCTTTGTTATCCCAGGATTCAGCCACGCCAGGGGCCGGATGACCATCAAGATCGCTAACCAGCAAACCTTCAAACAGGTCACGGCTGATATTAGACTCGGGAACCCCTTCAATTTTGTGCGGATCTAATGACTGAACTTCAGAACCATTGTTGCGTACCAGCGTTTGTTTTTCCGCTAGTGTGACTCCTGCGGGTACATCAGCTGCCAGTGCGATATTCCCTGCCATAAGCGCAGCCAGAACGCCTGCTGCCACTAAACTTCTCTTGGTGATGTTGGTCATTGTGTTTTGGACTCCCTCATTATAATTACTGGTTTTTACCAGCATGTGTAATCCCGGATTAGGATACCTGTACAGCTCGGAGACTTTTTGCTGCCAGGTTGCTTTATCGTTACTAATTGCTATCACCGACTTTATTTATTCTGGTGATTCAGATGACCACCTTATGTCGATTCTTACTGTGTCTCCCCTGTCGAGACACATTATTTTTTGCAGCGTCTTTTAATCGCAAATCATTCTCATTGCCAATAAAAATCGCCAAACGGTTGGCCGAAAAGTATCAAATGCCCTTCTTGCCCGCCAATACATTTTGCAAAATTGTTACGCAATTCTCTTTTCTAACCATACCAGTACGTATAGCCCTCGTTATCCAATCAATAAAATAATTTAAAAACAAAGAGATAGAAGTACAGGAAGCAATACTGACTTTTCCGGTTATAGTCCCGATAGAAATACGCACAATAATTTAACAATTGAATGCTATTTAGCACTTTTCTCTGCCAAAGGCAGTAGAATTACTAATATCATTTCAATTATTCTTCAGCAAGGCCCAGGATTATGATGTGATGAAAATAACATGATGATGCGGATCGCCAGATAAGGATAGTCTTATAACCATCTGTAAAATTGGAAAAAAATTATCTATTTCTTTTGTTAACTGCTTTGGGTTGCAGTAAAAATAATGATGAAAGAAACGGAGCATCATGACTCCGTTTCATATGAAAGGAATTAATTGAGCAGACCAGGGAAAATCCCTTTGATACCATTGACGATAAATTCAATCCCTAATGCCATTAGCAATAACCCCATAATCCGGGTAATGACGTTGATGCCAGTCTGACGCAGAACCCTCACCAGCCAGGGTGCCATGCGGAATAACCCCCAGCAACATAAAGCGAACAACGCGATTGCTACAAAAAAACCGAACAGATAACCAATGCTGTGATAACGCGTTCCCCATACGATGGTTGAACTGATTGCCCCTGGTCCTGCCATCAGAGGTAATGCGAGCGGTACAACGCCAATGCTTTCACGAATTGCGGTTTCTGATTTTTCTTGTTTGTTCTGTTTATCCTCGCCAAGCTTACCGCTGATCATCGACATTGCAATTGTCACGACCAGTATGCCGCCCGCGATGCGGAACGAATCAATAGATATTCCAAAAAGTTGCAGAATCGTGTCGCCGAGAAACAGTGCGATCCACAAAATAATGGCTACAGACAAGTTGGCGGTCAGATTTGTTTTGTTTCTCGCTGCCGCAGTCTGATAGCTGGTCATACTGATGAACACGGGGATGATCCCTACCGGGTTAACCAGCGCAAATAACCCGATGAAAAACTTAAAATAAACGGGAAAATCAAAAAGTGTCTGAATCACGGTTAGCTCCGAAGCAAAAGCCGGATAATGTTATCTTTAAACAAGGGTAAAAATACGTGCTGACAATACGCCTTTTGTCAGCATTTTTCACCTCCTAACTATCTAAAATTACTATCATTCATTATTGTTATCTAGTCGTACAAAACATGCTAAGGTAGCCAACAATTAATACTACAATTTATTAACTATTAGCTATTATGGCTAAAAGCGGAGCTGAAAGGTGTCAGCTTCGCGAAATCTTGATCTGGATCACTTAATCGGTACCCAGAAGTGAGTAATCTTGCTTACGCCACTTGGAAGTGACGCATTAGAGATTAATGACTCTAATGTTTAAACTCTTTTAGTAAATCACAGTGAGTGTGAGCACGAGTAAGATTTTGATTTTCAAAGGTTAAGCAAATCATCATCGCACTGACTATACTCTCGTATTCGAGCAGATGATTTACTAAAAAAGTTTAACATTATCAGGAGAGCATTATGGCTGTTACTAATGTCGCTGAACTTAACGCACTCGTAGAGCGTGTAAAAAAAGCCCAGCGTGAATATGCCAGTTTCACTCAAGAGCAAGTAGACAAAATCTTCCGCGCCGCCGCTCTGGCTGCCGCAGATGCTCGAATCCCACTCGCAAAAATGGCCGTTGCCGAATCCGGCATGGGTATCGTTGAAGATAAAGTGATCAAAAACCACTTTGCTTCTGAATATATCTATAACGCCTACAAAGATGAAAAGACCTGCGGTGTTCTGTCTGAAGACGACACTTTCGGTACCATCACTATCGCTGAACCAATCGGTATTATCTGCGGTATCGTTCCAACAACTAACCCGACTTCAACCGCTATCTTCAAATCTCTGATTAGCCTGAAGACCCGTAACGCCATCATTTTCTCACCACACCCGCGTGCTAAAGATGCAACCAACAAAGCTGCTGATATCGTTCTGCAGGCTGCTATTGCTGCTGGTGCACCAAAAGATCTGATTGGCTGGATCGATCAACCGTCTGTTGAACTCTCCAACGCACTGATGCACCACCCTGACATTAACCTGATCCTTGCGACCGGTGGTCCAGGCATGGTTAAAGCTGCATACAGCTCCGGTAAACCGGCGATCGGCGTAGGCGCAGGCAACACCCCAGTTGTTATTGATGAAACTGCTGATATCAAACGTGCAGTTGCATCCGTACTGATGTCCAAAACCTTCGACAACGGCGTAATCTGTGCTTCTGAACAGTCTGTTGTTGTTGTTGATTCTGTTTATGATGCTGTACGTGAGCGTTTTGCCACCCACGGCGGCTACATGCTGCAGGGCAAAGAGCTGAAAGCTGTTCAGGACGTTATCCTGAAAAATGGTGCGCTGAACGCAGCTATCGTTGGTCAGCCAGCTTATAAAATTGCTGAACTGGCAGGCTTCTCTGTACCAGAAAACACTAAGATTCTGATCGGTGAAGTGACTGTTGTTGATGAAAGCGAACCATTCGCTCATGAAAAACTGTCCCCGACTCTGGCAATGTACCGTGCGAAAGATTTTGAAGACGCGGTAGAGAAAGCAGAGAAACTGGTTGCTATGGGCGGTATCGGTCACACATCTTGCCTGTACACCGACCAGGATAACCAGCCGGCACGCGTTTCTTACTTCGGTCAGAAAATGAAAACTGCCCGTATCCTGATCAATACCCCGGCTTCTCAGGGCGGTATCGGTGACCTGTACAACTTCAAACTCGCGCCTTCCCTGACTCTGGGTTGTGGTTCCTGGGGTGGTAACTCCATCTCTGAAAACGTTGGTCCGAAACACCTGATCAACAAGAAAACCGTTGCTAAGCGAGCTGAAAACATGTTGTGGCACAAACTTCCGAAATCTATCTACTTCCGCCGTGGCTCTCTGCCAATCGCGCTGGATGAAGTGATTACTGATGGCCACAAACGTGCGCTCATCGTGACTGACCGCTTCCTGTTCAACAACGGCTATGCTGACCAGATCACTTCTGTACTGAAAGCAGCTGGCGTAGAAACTGAAGTGTTCTTCGAAGTTGAAGCTGACCCGACTCTGAGCATTGTTCGTAAAGGTGCAGAACTGGCGAACTCCTTCAAACCAGACGTGATTATCGCGCTGGGTGGTGGTTCCCCGATGGATGCTGCGAAAATCATGTGGGTTATGTACGAACATCCAGAAACTCATTTCGAAGAACTGGCGCTGCGCTTTATGGACATCCGTAAACGTATCTACAAGTTCCCGAAAATGGGCGTGAAAGCGAAAATGATCGCGGTCACCACAACTTCCGGTACCGGTTCTGAAGTTACACCGTTCGCGGTTGTAACCGATGACGCAACTGGCCAAAAATATCCGCTGGCAGACTATGCTCTGACCCCGGATATGGCGATTGTTGACGCCAACCTGGTTATGGATATGCCGAAGTCCCTGTGTGCTTTCGGTGGTCTGGACGCAGTAACTCACGCCATGGAAGCATATGTTTCTGTACTGGCTTCTGAGTTCTCTGATGGTCAGGCTCTGCAGGCGCTGAAACTGCTGAAAGAATATCTGCCAGCGTCCTACCACGAAGGGTCTAAAAACCCGGTAGCGCGTGAACGTGTTCACAGTGCGGCAACTATCGCAGGTATCGCGTTTGCTAACGCCTTCCTGGGTGTATGTCACTCAATGGCACATAAACTGGGCTCTCAGTTCCACATTCCGCATGGTCTGGCAAACGCCCTGCTGATTTGTAACGTTATCCGCTACAACGCGAATGACAACCCGACCAAGCAGACTGCATTCAGCCAGTACGACCGTCCACAAGCACGTCGTCGTTATGCTGAAATTGCAGACCATCTGGGTCTGAGCGCTCCGGGCGACCGTACTGCTGCTAAGATCGAGAAACTGCTGGCATGGCTGGAAACGCTGAAAGCTGAACTGGGTATTCCTAAATCTATCCGTGAAGCTGGCGTTCAGGAAGCAGACTTCCTGGCAAACGTTGATAAACTGTCTGAAGATGCATTCGATGACCAGTGCACCGGCGCTAACCCGCGTTATCCGCTGATCTCCGAGCTGAAACAGATCCTGCTGGACACCTACTACGGTCGTGATTACGTAGAAGGCGCAACCGTTGCTAAAGAAGCAGCTCCGGCTAAAGCAGAGAAAAAAGCGAAAAAATCCGCTTAATCGGTAGCTCTGTATAACATCATAAACGGTCCCATTCGGGGCCGTTTTTTTGTTTCAGACAAAGAACGGCTATGTAAAGTCAAATAATCCAGCTGTATTAATTCATCATGTTTGTATTGTCGGAAAACGAGCACAAAGCGAGATTGTCGACAAATAACTCTACCTCGTAGGTAATGAGGCATCGACGCACTAAAATCGTTCTGTGGTACGTTGAGTGATGATTAAGAATAGAGAAAGGATGATGACTCGGAAGAAGTTAGTAAAACGGACTGACAGGAGAAAAGCGCCCTATTCACCCTGTCAGTAAAGAAAAATTTATTAGTCGTGCCGATGATTGTCCTGAATCGCCGTCAAAAAGCCAATCTCTAACGCTTCTTTATAGTGTTTACGGCAAACCGAGACGTAACGCTCATTACCACCAATAACCACCTGCTCACCTTCGTTATAAGGTCTACCCGCCAGATCAAGACGTAGCACCATGCTTGCTTTGCGGCCACAAAAACAAATAGTTTTTAATTCGACCAGTTTGTCTGACCATGCCAGTAAGTATTGGCTACCAACAAACAATTCACCGCGAAAATCGGTACGCAAACCATAACAAAGTACGGGTATATCGAGTTGATCGACAACCTCCGATAATTCATATACTTGTTGTCTGGTTAAAAACTGGCATTCATCAACAAGTACGCAATGAATTGTCTGCTGTTCGTGTTCCGCACGAATCTCATCAAATAATGATGAATTTTGGTTAAATAATTTTGCAGGTGATGACAAACCTATACGCGAGCTGACTTTCCCTGCCCCGAAACGATCATCAATTTCCGCCGTATATACGACAGTGCGCATACCGCGTTCCTGGTAATTGTATGAAGATTGCAACAATGCCGTAGACTTACCCGCATTCATTGCGGAATAGTAGAAATATAGCTGCGCCATCAGCCACAGGCCCTCAATGATATGAAATAAAGTTGGCAGGAGTTTATCATAATTCGTCAGTTTTACAGCGTAACAGTGCGCACAGAAGTAGTATATTCGTCATCCATTACGAATGGCTGGCATAATCCTTCAGAGCTATCTTTACCACGGCCTTGCTTGTTATAAACGCGTAAATGACTCTTGGTAACTATTCACAATCTTTAACCTGTTGCGCACGTAATAACCCCTGTTGGCCTCCAGGAAAGAGCAATACGAAGTCCTTGCACTTATTGCGACTGTTCTACTTTTCATCATTCGCTTAATAGGGGATTTTCATAAACAGGGCTAATACCCAAGAGTGAAAAGGCTCCAGCGCATGTTAATCTCCACATAAAATGTGACATGAATCAGGAAGTTTTAACCTTAAGTGATGCGAAAGCATCGATGTAAATAGGGCTATATGCCACGTCATTTCTGGCTAATTTTATGAAAAGATATTTATTGTCGGTACGAAATAAAGAACATTTTTGAATTCCTTACATTCCTGGCTATTGCACAACTGAATTT
Source organism: Escherichia sp. E4702 (assembly GCF_963883545.1). NCBI lineage: Bacteria > Pseudomonadati > Pseudomonadota > Gammaproteobacteria > Enterobacterales > Enterobacteriaceae > Escherichia > Escherichia sp. E4702. The sequence continues at coordinate 167,052 of NZ_CAWORF010000017.1, forward strand.
AAGGCTCTATTATTACCTCAACAAACCACCCCAATATAAGTTTGAGATTACTACAATGAGCGAAGCACTTAAAATTCTGAACAACATCCGTACTCTTCGTGCGCAGGCAAGAGAATGTACACTTGAAACGCTGGAAGAAATGCTGGAAAAATTAGAAGTTGTCGTTAACGAACGTCGCGAAGAAGAAAGCGCAGCTGCTGCTGAAGTTGAAGAGCGTACTCGTAAACTGCAGCAATATCGTGAAATGCTGATCGCTGACGGTATTGACCCGAACGAACTGCTGAATAGCATTGCTGCTGTTAAATCTGGCACAAAAGCTAAACGCGCACAGCGTCCGGCTAAATATAGCTATGTTGACGAAAACGGCGAAACCAAAACCTGGACTGGCCAAGGCCGTACTCCAGCTGTAATCAAAAAAGCAATGGATGAGCAAGGTAAATCCCTCGACGATTTCCTGATCAAGCAATAATCTTTTCTTGATTCTGTTTGCTTAAAATCCCGCCATTGGCGGGATTTTTTATTGTCCGTTTTAAGACTCTCTGATAAGAATACGCTATAAAAAAACGGCATTGATCACTCAATGCCGTTTCGTAGAAAACATCGTGCTAGATGTTACTTCTTAATGCCTATCTCTTCTTCAAGCCAGGCTTTAAATTCAGTACCCAGAGTGTTGTGACGAATACCGTATTCAACGAAGGCCTGCATGTAACCTAATTTATTACCGCAGTCATGGCTCTTCCCTTTCATATGATAGGCTTCAACCGTTTCTTTTTCGATCAGCATATCAATCGCGTCGGTGAGCTGAATTTCATCACCTGCTCCCGGAGGGGTTTTTGCCAGCAGCGGCCAAATATCAGCACTGAGAACATAACGGCCGACAATAGCAAGATTAGACGGCGCTACATCTGCTTTCGGTTTTTCTACCACGCCGACCATCGGTACACTTTCGCCAGGCGCTAAATCCACACCTTTGCAATCCACAACACCATATGCCGTCACATCAGCAACAGGCTCCACCATTATCTGGCTGTGGCCAGTTTCATCAAAGCGACGAATCATCTCTGCAAGGTTATCCTGCGATAAATCGGATTCATATTCATCCAGAATAACGTCAGGCAAAATAACAGCCACAGGTTCATCACCAACTACCGGATGGGCACACAATACTGCGTGTCCCAAACCTTTCGCCAGTCCCTGACGAACTTGCATAATAGTCACGTGTGGTGGACAAATGGACTGCACTTCATCAAGCAACTGGCGTTTTACACGTTTTTCCAGCATTGCTTCCAGTTCAAAACTGGTATCGAAATGGTTTTCAATAGAGTTTTTAGATGAGTGAGTGACCAGCACAATTTCAGTAATGCCAGCCGCAATACATTCATTCACGACGTATTGAATTAATGGCTTATCGACAAGCGGCAGCATCTCTTTCGGGATAGCTTTCGTCGCCGGCAACATCCTGGTTCCTAATCCCGCAACGGGGATAACGGCTTTTTTGACTTTCGTATTAATGGCAGCCATTTAAATTCTCCTGGACTGTTCGTGTATTGAACGTGTTCATATTTCTGTGTCGCATCCCAGTATATCAGTACCCTGACGAGGCCTGGTTCTGAAAAGGAGGCGAGTTAACATAATTAAGACAATTACTTAAACGAATGGCGACGATAGTACCACCAGCCGACACCAGCGCGTAATGCAATTTTATCCCATATGATCGTTTGCTCATTCCGCAGACAACATCAAGCGCAGTCTTCCACCTGTTCCCCAAATTTGACATTGCCAGGCATCACATCGCTGGCTCAATTGATTCAAATAGGCGTTGCCTAATGTTCCTAACGGAACGCCATTACTGATTTGAATCTGGTGTTCACCAGCATTTAACGTTGCATTCAGACCAGCGGAAACCAAAATGAGATTTTTTAATTCACGATGATAATAGCCGACTAATAGCGGGAACTGACCAGGCAGATTGGCCTGCCGCAGTAAATGATTTACCTGCTTCAATAACGCACCCAACTCTGGCAAACGCTGATTTTGGTGGGCAATCTGTTCCTGTAATAACCCATTAAACAGCGCGCGTAATAACAAGGCGGCAAGGACACCATTATGTCCGGCGCGAGTTACATCGAGACAATAAAAAGCCAGATCGTTTTCCGAAAGAGCTGCAATATCAAGCACCAGCCCCGGTTTATCAACGGCCACCAGTTGGCGATAATTAACCCGGCAATGGGAAATCACCTGCTGAACCGGAGGTTGTAATTCTTGCAATAATTTAGCAGCCGCGGTGGGATTATCCACCATCGCATCCCAGTCGCGAAAAAGCCGTTCTTCTTCCTCTACACGCGAATTAAACATGCTGGGATAGAGACACGCAAAAACCATCTCGCGCAGACGGTTGAGATCTTTAACTGGTTTTAACAAAACATCTTCCACGCCCAGACGTAACGCTTTCGCGATATCTGCCATGTTTTCCGTAGCGGAAATCACCAGGACAGGTGTTTGGTCACCCCGGTTGCGAATATGTTCCAATAGTTTCAGGCCGTTCATTCTCGGCATTGCAATATCACATATCATTAGATCGGGTGTGAAACCGCCCAGTAGCTCAAGGGCATCCACCCCATCAGCCGCCAGTACCGTTGTCGCTCCCAATGAGGAAAACCACGAATCCAGAAGCGAGCGAAATACCGCCTCATCTTCAACTATGAGAATCTGTTTTCCGACCAATGGCTGCGTCATGTTCTCTCCCCTGACTGGCTTTATTCAATAGTGGCATGCTATTGCCATCAGTGCCTGTCAGAATTAACTTAAGTGTAGATAAAAAATCAGGTCAAAACGTTAGTTCGAACTAGCGGTAAAAGCTCATCCATTTTCTTCTCAACCGCCAATTGTCCTGCCGAAATGGCAGCCTGCGCACGATGAAAATCGAGCGTGGAAATCTGTGGGCAAACGGGTTGAATCAGAATATCAGGCGGGTCCCCTGCCATACGGTTTCTTTTAAGGCGGTTTTCCAATACCTGAATAGAGGTAGTCATAATCTCTGTTGCTGTCGGTGCCGTGACGCCTCGACGCGCAGTAATACTACTTAGCCGCTCTTTCAGCCGCGCATGCCAGGGTAGATCATCTTCACTCTCGCCATTTTCAGCACTGACATTAAATGAAAGAAGATCTTGCTGCATTAAGTGAGCGTCGTGCTGGAGATCAACCGCAATTACGATATCTGCGCCCAACGCACGAGTCAGAGAGATAGGAATGGGATTAACGACTGCGCCATCAACAAGCCAGTAGCCGTTATGCGCGACCGGTGCCATCAAGCCAGGAATACTGCAGGATGCACGAATAGCGAGATGGAGATCACCTTCGGTAAACCATAATTCGCGCCCTGTGCTTAGATTGGTGGCGACTGCAGCAAAGCGGCGTGAACAATTCTCGATTTCTGTTTCTGGCATTATTTCACGATACCGATTGAACACACGCTCGCCGCGCAGCAGTCCACCGCGCTGCCAGGAGAGGTCCATCAGTCGTAAAACATCCCAATAGCTAAAAGAGGTAACCCACTCTTCCAGCGCAGATAATCGATCACAGGCATAGGCTGCGCCTACCAGCGAACCAATTGAACATCCTGCGACGATATCAATTTCAATGCCCATTTTTTTAAGCGCGTTAATGACGCCAATATGCGACCATCCTCGTGCAGCACCGGATCCCAGTGCCAGCCCTATTTTTACTTTTCTCATTGTTCCTGAAAGCGTCCCCTGGAATGCAGCCGTAGCCACATCGCTACCGCTCGGTTAACATAGTGCTACTCCGGCGGTTAAAACGCCGTTATTGTTTCCAGGGAGATTATTTGTGTCTAAGCTTTGTCCCTGTGGTAGTGCTGTCGAGTATAGCCTATGTTGCCACCCTTATGTGTCTGGTGAAAAGGTTGCACCAGATCCCGAACGTCTTATGCGTTCGCGTTACTGCGCTTTTGTGATGCACGACGCAGATTATTTAATTAAAACCTGGCATCCATCCTGTGGCGCCTCGGTGTTACGTGCTGAATTAATTGCCGGATTTGCACATACCGAATGGTTAGGGTTGACCGTATTTGAACGTTCATATCACGAAGGTGACGACGTAGGTTATGTCAGTTTTGTCGCTCGTTTTACTGAGAAGGGTAAATCCGGGGCGATTATTGAGCGTTCGCGATTTTTGAAAGAAAACGGTCAATGGTACTATATTGATGGTACACGTCCGCAGTTTGGTCGCAACGATCCCTGCCCTTGTGGTTCAGGTAAAAAATTTAAAAAGTGCTGCGGCCAATAAAGGTTGACGGTACGGTTTAGCAAACACTCTCAACAAGGTTTTTCCAGCAATGCATTCACTCCAACGTAAAGTTCTGCGTACTATTTGCCCGGATCAAAAAGGTCTGATCGCACGTATTACTAATATTTGCTACAAGCACGAGTTAAATATCGTGCAGAACAATGAATTTGTTGACCACCGTACCGGGCGCTTTTTTATGCGCACGGAACTGGAGGGTATTTTTAATGATTCCACCCTGTTGGCGGATCTCGATAGCGCTTTGCCAGAAGGTTCGGTGCGTGAACTGAATCCCGCAGGTCGCCGCCGCATAGTCATTCTGGTGACCAAAGAAGCGCATTGCCTGGGCGATCTGCTGATGAAAGCCAACTACGGTGGACTGGATGTTGAAATCGCTGCGGTTATTGGTAACCACGAGACTTTACGTTCTCTGGTGGAACGTTTTGATATTCCGTTTGAATTGGTGAGCCATGAAGGGTTAAGCCGCAACGAGCACGATCAGAAGATGGCGGATGCCATTGAAGCGCATCAACCTGATTATGTGGTGCTGGCGAAATATATGCGGGTATTGACGCCGGAGTTTGTCGCTCGCTTCCCGAACAAAATCATCAACATTCACCATTCATTCCTGCCAGCGTTTATCGGCGCACGTCCCTATCATCAGGCTTATGAACGCGGCGTGAAGATTATTGGCGCAACAGCACACTATGTAAATGACAATCTGGATGAAGGTCCAATCATCATGCAGGATGTCATTCATGTGGATCACACCTACACTGCCGAAGACATGATGCGTGCAGGTCGTGATGTTGAGAAAAACGTATTAAGCCGCGCGCTTTACCAGGTTTTGGCACAGCGTGTATTTGTTTACGGTAACCGGACGATTATTCTTTAATCGCTGGCAAAATAGAACTGGTTGGCTTTAATCCGTTGCGGATGAAAATTACGCAACCAGTTCATTTTTCTCAACGTAACTCTTTACAGCGGCGTGTCATTTGATATGATGCGCCCCGCTTCCCAGTGAGGGAGTAGGCCAGTAAAAAGCATTACCCTGTGGTGGGGTTCCCGAGCGGCCAAAGGGAGCAGACTGTAAATCTGCCGTCATCGACTTCGAAGGTTCGAATCCTTCCCCCACCACCATCACTTTCAAAAATCCCTGAATTCCCTAACGAATCCACAATTGAATATTCTGCCCATGCGGGGAAGGATGAGAAGCTTCGACCAAGGTTCGACTCGAGCGTCAGCGAGAGAGCGTTGCCGCAGGCAACGACCCGAAGGGCGAAGCGCGCAGCGCTGAGTAATCCTTCCCCCACCACCATCTCTTAATTCGTTTCTCAATCAATCTATTTCTCCCCCATTCGCCGTAAAAACTGCTGCTGTAGCCTCAGCAAATCCGCTAACGTCAATAACTGATAATCCAGACCTTGCTGGCTGGCAATTTGCGCGATAATGCGGCTTAACGCTGGATAATGGCGATGATGCCAGTGAGGAAAAAGATGATGGGTAAGATGCAAATTAATTCCGCCCAGCCAGTAGCCAAGCCATGCAGGTTGCGGCGTCCAGTCAAAGGTAGTGGCGAAGGTATGCGCCAACCGGCCCACGGCCATTTTGCCCTCTTCTGGCGGCAATTGCGTATGCCCCTTCGCCCAGTGCGTTCCGATAATCAACATCACAAAGATCAATGACGCCAGCAGCTGGCTAAGCAGATAAGTCAGCAGGATGGTCATAAAACTAAAATCAGACAAAAGCCAGGGAAGTATCAGACACAGCGCGCAATGCGCCAGTTTCCCGGCTAAGAAATACCCCCAGCCAGCAAAACCCCTCAGGGCCAGATGCCGTGTTACCGGCGTATACCCGGCGCGATCGAGCCAGTCCACCACCCAGATATACCAGGGAAAGGTGAGCGCCGCGACCAGTGGCCAGTAGCGATGTTGCTGGCGCATAAAAGGTCGCCACCGCTGCCATGGAGTCTGGCGAAGAATGCCATTTTCTGCGGTATCCGGATCGTAAAATTCAATATTGGTAAAGCCGTGATGAAAGCGAACGTGGCGCACCCGCCAGCAGTCCGGATCAAGTCCCATCGGGAACGCAACCCACCGGTTAAGCCAGGCATTGGCCTTTTTACCACGCAAAAACGCATCATGCGAAGCGTCATGCACTACATTGACCGCTAACAGCATGGCGCAAATCATCATCGCCAGATACCACAACAAATACAGCCCCCACTGGCTTTGAGACAACGACAGTGAATAACAGAACAGACAGGTAATAATCAGTGCCGCCATTTTGGTGAATGCCCAGCCGTCGGCATAACGATGACCGCCTACTTTTGCGAGGTACGATTTCGTACCATTCTGTAACTGTTTGACCAGTTGCGGATCATCAGCAGGAAAAGTGATTAACCTGTCGGGATTAAACAGGTTCATAGCGTTTCCTTAGCGACTTACGTCCTACACCGATTAGGAATAACACGCAATGGGCCAGCAAAATGCCCGCTAATCCCTTCCAGAGCAGAGTGCTCCATGAACACATATAAAGAATAAAATAGAGCAGTGACAACGTCACAGAGCACCACAAAATCATTCCCCAACGCTGCCCGTCGCTCATGCCCCCCAGCGCAATGGAGCCTGCCACCAGCAGAACAAATAATACGGCTTGCTCACTGGTAATAAACTCGATGCCATAGCCATATTGTTGAATGTAGCCAAGCACCAACATAAACAGCAGGATCACCCCTGCCCCCACTGCCCACGCGGAACTTTGGTAGCGACGTTCAATCGCTTTGCCAAATGAGCGAAAGCCCATTAAGCGTAAAAATGGCAGGTTACTCTCGCGCATCGGGTTACAGGACAAGCGACTATTTTTTACGCCATAGGCCACGTCATGATCCGGCCCGGCGCTATAAGAACCGAAAATTTTATCCCACAACAGAAAGGTGCCGCCGTAATTGGTATCGGCATATTGCTTTTCATTCAGATGATGGACGCGATGATGCGAAGGCGTGATCAGCACTTTTTCCAGCCAGCCCAGTTTCGGCGTTAGCGCGTTATGGTTAAAAAATTGCCAACTATAGTGAATAATAGAAACTGCCAAAAAGACCTGTAACGGCACACCAAGCAGCGCCAGCAGCATAAAAAATGGAATTGAGGTTAACGAGGAATACCACGAGTTCCGCACGCCTAATGACAGGTTGTAGTGTTCACCCTGATGATGCACCACATGTACCGCCCACAGCGGGCGCATTTCGTGATGCCAGCGATGCAGCCAGTAAAAGCCAAAATCCCACGCAAGGATAGTAAACAGCCATAGCAGGATCACCGGTGCATTATCAAACAGCCCAAGGCTGAAGTGATTGACCACCTGGCCATAGCAGAGCACTTCCAGGCAGCGAAATAACCACAGCATCATATGACCGGAGTTGATATTAAAAATAACGTCCAGCCATTCCACTTTTTGCCGCCCGGTGAATTGCAACACGCCCGCTTCGGCTAACACCAACAGCACCATCAATATGATGGGAAACAGTAAATCACTCATATTGCGTCTTCCTTTTCTCGCATATTGCGCATATCCAACCGCAAATCGACGCCAGCAACGCGCCGCCTACTAAATCGATAAATAAATGTCTGCGTAATTGCAGAATCGAAAAGGCGATCGCTATCGCCCAGGCAACACTCATCAGCGTCAGCCAACGGTTCCCCTTTTTGGCAATCGCCCATACCGCCAACAGCGTGAGCGCCGCATGTAAAGAGGGAAAACAGTTCTGACTTGAGTCAATGGCGATCAGCCCGTTTAATGCACCCGTTGAGATCCCCGACTGCACAAACGGGGGATATTGCATAGTTGTGGGCCAGAGAAGATAAAACAAGCCAGCTACAAGTGCCGAAAGTTGCATTGCGCGGGCCAGCCAGCGCAGGTGGCAAAGTGGTGTGGATAAATAACCTAACGGCACAATTAAAAAAAAACGAGAGATACAGCCACACGGCAGAGGGTGAAAACGCAATCAGATTATCAATTACTGACGGCGTTAATTGATATCCCTGACCTTGCAGGTAGTCGCTAAAGTTATAGATAACCCCAACGGTTCCCCAGCCCAGCAGCATCTGTTTCAGGCGTAGTAGTAGATTGCTCATTCCCGCCCCCACTCACGCACAATTCGCCGCCGCTTGGCTGTAAAAGCAACTGGCACTGGTTGCGACTCAAGGAACCATATCAAGTGCTCCACTGCGATATTCTGGCGCATAAACAAAGCATTCAACGCTTCCCGGCACTGCTCCAGCATCCCCGGTTCGCAATCTGCTATTAGCGTTAGCTGTGCTGCCCCGGTTTGTAGCAGGCGATAATCAGCAGTTAACGGCAGCGTCATCGCCAGCACCCGACTACAGGCATCGGCAAAAACGGTCTGCATATCGCCAGATCTTGTCGGCAGTTGCAGTTGATCGTCCTGCCGCCCTTCGATACGCGCAATCGCCATTGCCGCACTGCCACAAGGGCATGGCTGTTCACTTGCCACCAGCACATCATCAAGTCGATAACGCACCACCGGCTGCGTGGTGCGGGTAAAGTCTGTGACGATCGGCACGAAACGGTGCTCATCCAGCCATTGCGGTTCAATGTGAACAAATTCTTCGTTGAGATGTAACGTGCCACACCGGCAGGTAGAGGCGAGAAAGCCTTCTGTCGCCTGATAAATCTCGCCCACATTGTTGAACACGCTTCGCAGTAATTCCCGATCCTGCGACTCCAGAACTTCCGCTACCGAGATCACTTTTTTGACCTTTAGCGTTAGCTCTCCGGCAATCACCGCCAGCGCCAGTGCGCGTAATACCTGAGCTGGCGCGACAATAATCGTCGGCGCTCGCTGTTCCAGTTGTTTGAGTTGCGCCTGAAATGGCGCCAGCAGATCGTAAAAGTCGAGACTTAACCAGCGGTTATTCACGCTTTGATAGAGGTTGTTGTCCGCGCGCAAAAACAGTGCCACCCGCTCTCTGGCAAATAAACCGTCGGGTAACACTTTTGCCAGCACACCGGCGGCCCAAATCTGTTGCTCGTGCGGGCTAACAACAAAAAGCCCACGACGCCCCGATGTACCTGATGAAAGCCCGACGCTGAACTTGCCCACGCTGGGTTTGAAATCACGACTCTGCTCACTGCGCATTGCACAGGCGAGAAGCTCGTCGCGCTTTAAACCCGCGGTATTCATCTCATCGAAGTGCGTCATCATTAACGCTTTGTCCATCAACGGCCACTGGTTAAAGGGCAAGGCCAGATAACGCTGAAACCACGGGCTTTTAGATAAGACATTTTGCCGGAACTGATGCAGCCTTTTTGCCTGCCAGTATTCCAGCGCCTGGCGATCGGTGAAATGCAGCCTGCGGGTACGGAAGTAGCGCCAGAGTAAAGCCAGCGGGATCATAAATCCCCCTCGTGGCACAAACGAATGTCCACTGCGCCGTTTTGCCAAAGCTGATGTAATTGCCCAAGCGTGCGGTAGTAGGCGCGGCTGTCGGACATAACCAGATGCGCCAGTGGTGAAGGCCCGCGCAGTTCGCGGTAGTTTGCAGGTGCCCAAGCGGCATCGCCAGCCAGTAAAGTCCAGCCATTGTCGGTCAACACAAATGCGCCAATATGTCCGGCAGCATGACCCGCAAGCGGCACGAGGATAATTTCGCCATTGCTTTCTGGCAGCAAATAGCCACTCTCAAACGGTGCCAGTTCAGGAGGCATATTCACCAATGCGAAACTTTCAATAAAACGCAGTGAAGAGTCAAAATTCTCCGGGATCAGCCCTGGCACAAAGGCCTGACGCAATGCGGCTATGCCACGCAGCGTTCTTACCTGCTGCCAACCTTCACCAGAACAGATACAGGCGACATCAGGGAAATCGCGCAGGCCAGCAATATGATCGGCGTGAAAATGCGACAGAATAATCGCATCAACATCTTTTGCCGCCAGTCCGTGTGCGGAAAGTTGCCGCACCAGCGCCTGTTGTGGATCGAAATAAACCGGCGTGACCTGGCGATAAAGACGAAATACGCCGGATTGCGTGTAGTGTTCGAACCACGATGAATAGCCGGTGTCCCACAGCCAGCGTTTATCCCCCACTTCCAGCAGCCTGGCGCGGGCGGGGAATTTACACACTTTCAGCCCTGCCCCTTTTAGCGCAATGCAGCCAATATGGGTACACCAGCCCGTTTCAAATGCGGTTATTTTTGCCATGTTCCCTCAGCCATTGTCCCGTGATTGCAATACCTTGCTCCATCGAAAAGCGCGGGTGATATCCCAACTCTGTAATGGCCTTTTGCGCACTCAGCGTCATATCAAAACAGAGTGTTCCGGCGCTGTAACGTGTGATAACAGGTTCCTGATTAACGCATTTCCCGTACAGCTCCAGGCCGCGCGCGACCAGAGAAAGCAATGGCCAGGGAACGGTAGCAATTTGGTAGCTCAATCCCAGTTGTTGGCGCAGCAAGGCGTCAAGCATTACAGATAATTTCTGCGGCTGATGATTGCTGATGTTGTAAATACTGCCCGAGCGTAAGCCTTCAACCTGTGTTGCCAGCTGCATGGCATACACCACATTTTGCACGAACGTGAGATCCAATAACGCTTCACCACCGCGTGGCAAACGTAAGCTGCCGCCCCCCTGTTGCAGTTGCTGCATCAGACGAGGAACAATCACCTGATCATGAGGACCAAACAAACCACGGGGACGCAAAAGAATAAACCTCGTGGCAGGATATTGCGCTACTGCCCCGGCAATAGCCTGCTCAGCGGCATATTTACTGCTGGCATAATGGCTGGAAAATGTTCGCGCAAGATAATTTTCTGGCAGGTCATAGTGATGTTGAAAATCAAAGTAAACTGCAGGCGTGGAGATATGGATAAACCGGGGAATGTTCAGCCTGCCTGCCGCCTGTGCCAAAGTGTAGGTCGCTTTGACATTGGCAAGCCAGAATGCCGTTTTGTCTCCCCAGGGCGAAGACTTTGCCGCACAGTGCCAGACGGCATCGCAGCCTTCCATCAACCGGGCGCAGTCATCCTCAGTTGCCTCGGTTAAATCGAGAGCCACAAACTGTGCACCTGCGCTTACGAGAACTTTGCCAACCTCGCGATTTCGCCCTGTTGCCACAACCGAAACACCCGATTGCAACAAATATTGCACAGCATTTCGCCCCAGGCCGCTGGTCGCCCCCGTCACGAGAATTTTCACGGTAAAAGCACCATGCCTGCCAGCGTTAACCCCGCCGCCGTGCCAATCAACAGCGCAGGTTTATCCGCAGTAAAACGACCGCTAATTACCGCTTCATGCAGCGCTGTGGGTATAGACGCAGCAACCTGATTGCCGTAGAAGCGGTAGACATCAATAAGCGCAGATTCCGGCACTCGCAGCCGTTTACGCATATGTTCAAGGGAAAGATGACTAGCCTGATGCGGAACGACCGTACCGATATCAGCCAGTTGCAGACCGCTTTTTTGCAGTAAGCGCGAAAAATAATCTTCAATAAGTGAAGAGGCAAAACGAAACAGCGGTTTCCCCTGCATATGAAAAAGGAAGTCGCTATCACTGACGCCTGAACGAGGATTACACCGCGTGCCGCCAGCGCGAATTTCACACAGCTCGTTACCTTCGGGATACATTTCGATCAGGCTGGCGATAATCCCGCTGCGACCATCGCCCCGCTCGACAATCGCACACGCCGCGCCATCACCAAAAATGAGTGACGACTCTTCATGATCCCAGTCGATACCACGTGAAGCAATATCTGCCGAGACGATGGCAATGCGCCGATATGCTCCACAGTTTAATAATCCGGCAGCAACTTCCAGAGCGGAAATAAAGCTGACACAGCTACTGTTGATATCAAATCCGGCAACGCCTGCGGGCATAGCAGCGGCTTTAAGAATATGAATTGCGCTACAGGGTAATGCCTGTACGGCAATGGCTGACGCACAAATTAACAGATCAATATCAGAAGGTTTTAAGGCAGCCGATGCTAACGCATTATGCAAAGCCTCTGCCGCCAGTTCGGCCTGGCTGGCGTCGTTGCTGGCAAAATAGCGCCAGCAAATGCCGGAACGTCGCTCAACGTAGCCCGCAGGTTTATTTAACTGAACATCCAGTTGTTGAGAGGTAATTTTATCAGGGGGTAAGGCGATCCCCGTGGCGATTATTTTTAATGCCGCAGAGATCGTCGATTGATTAGGTTGATCCACGGTCAGTGCTCCTTCACTGCTCCATAGGTGGGCCAATCATATCGATGAGGTTCGTTTCTCTACAATCTGAAATATCGACAATGTGTAACTGATGATTTCAGCAGGCTGACAACGTGCGTTACGTTATGCCGGATGCGGCGTGAACGCCTTATCCGGCATACATACCACGTAATATCAATGAGTTGCATGACTCTGTAGGCCTGATAAGCGCAGCGCATCAGGCACTATGTCGTGCTTAGTGACGAGCGCGCACCAGCTGATACTTACGTGTCAGATACTCCACCGGTACGCTCCAGATGTGTACCAGACGCGAGAACGGGAACAGCAGGAATAACGTCATCCCCAGCACCAGGTGCAGACGGAAGATAAACGCCACACCATCAAGGTGTTGAGAAGCACCACCGTGGAAGGTCACTACCGACTGCGCCCAGCCAACCAGTTTCATCATCTCGCTACCGTCCATATGCTGGGCGGAGAACGGAATGGTCAACAGGCCCAGCGCGCACTGGATAACGAGCAGCGACAGGATCAGGATATCCGCTCCGGTAGTGGTTGCACGCACGCGTGGGCTGAACAGGCGACGCTTCAGCAACAGCACGCCACCAATCAGACACAGCACGCCGCTGGCACCACCAGCAAACATCGCCATTTTTTGTTTCACTTCAATCGGCAGCCAGGCTTCATACATCCAGTGCGGCGTCAACATACCGAAGAAGTGACCGACAAAAATCCCCAGAATCCCGATATGGAACAGGTTCGACGCCAGGTTCATTCCTTTACGGTCCAGCATCTGGCTGGATGCCGCGCGCCAGGTGTACTGCCCGTAGTCATAGCGCAGCCAACTACCAATCAGGAAGACCGCCCCGGCAATGTACGGGTAGATATCAAAGAAGAACATATTCAGGAATTGCATTAGTGCTGTCCTCCGGTGGTGATATTCAGATATTGCGGCGCGACGGCACCGGCAAAGCGACGCTGATGAGCAGTGATTGCTGAATCACCACAGCCTTTGTCTGCAAAGAACTTAACCTGCTCTTCTTCCCAGACAGCATCCAGCGCCTGCGGCGTATCGTCGCGCGCTTCATCGGCAATTTTTTCCGCCACTTTGTCGCTGTCGATAGCGGTATTCGCCAGTTTCAGCAGCAGGTCAAACAGCACAGCATAACGGCTTTCACGCTGTTGCAAACGCGCGCTCAGCAATGCCAGAATCGGCGCAATGTCTTTCAAACCCTCCACGGCTTCGCTTTGCGGCAGCTGCGCCAGGTATTCCAGATACAGCGGCAGATGGTCCGGCAATTCGCGGCTGTTTAACTGCAAGCCGTGCTGCTCGTACTGCGCCAACAGGTCAACCATTGCCTGACCACGATCGCGGGATTCACCGTGAACATGTTCGAATAGCAACAGTGACGTGGCGCGACCACGGTCGAACAGTTCGCTATACTGCGCCTGGGCATCCAGCGGATCCATCGCCGTTAAATCGCGCAGGAAAATGCCCAGCGCATGGGCATCTTCTTTCGACAAATTTTCCGACGCGGCAATCGCCTCGAACATCTCCTGTTGATGCTGCCATAAGGCAGCATCCGGATATTCAAGGAGACGCGATACAATCACGAGTTCGATCATGGATGCGGCTCCGTTTTGCTGGTCACATCGATGGCATCGATACGACGGCTGTTGAACAGATTGAACTTGGTATCTGAACCGTGGCAGCCGTCACCAAAGGTAAAGCCGCAGCCATTTTTCTCCGGGAAGGCTTCCCGCGCCAGTTCACGATGACTGCTCGGCACCACAAAACGATCTTCGTAGTTAGCAATCGCCAGATAACGATACATTTCCTGCGCCTGGGCTTCGGTCAGACCGACCTCTTCCAGCGCACGGGTATCAACTTTACCGTCAACGGTTTCAGCACGTTTGTAATGACGCATTGCCAGCATGCGTTTCAGCGCACGCAGTACCGGTTGGGTGTCGCCTGCGGTCAGCAGGTTCGCCAGATACTGTACCGGGATACGCAGGCTTTCGACGTCTGGCAAAATACCGTTGCTGCCCAACTCGCCAGCGTCTGCTGCAGACTGAATCGGAGACAGAGGCGGCACGTACCAGACCATCGGCAGTGTGCGATATTCCGGATGCAGCGGCAGCGCCAGTTTCCATTCCATCGCCATTTTATAAACCGGCGACTGCTGCGCAGCTTCAATAACGCTCAGCGGGATACCGTCTTTAATCGCCTGCTCGATGACCTTCGGATCGTTCGGATCGAGGAACACGTCCAGCTGACGCTGGTAGAGATCTTTTTCGTTCTCGGTGCTGGCCGCACGTTCAATGGCGTCCGCATCGTACAGCAGCACGCCGAGATAACGGATACGACCGACACAGGTTTCTGAACACACCGTCGGCTGACCGGCTTCAATACGCGGATAGCAGAAGATGCACTTCTCAGACTTACCGCTCTTCCAGTTGAAGTAGATTTTTTTGTATGGACATCCGGTGATGCACATACGCCAGCCACGGCATTTATCCTGGTCGATCAGGACGATGCCATCTTCTTCACGCTTGTAAATCGCACCGCTCGGGCAGGTCGCCACACATGCCGGGTTCAGGCAGTGTTCGCACAGGCGCGGCAAATACATCATGAAGGTGTTTTCGAACTGGCTATACATCGCCTTCTGGATGTTGTCGAAGTTCTTGTCTTTCGCCAGCTTGTCAAACTCACCGCCCAGGTCATCTTCCCAGTTCGGCCCTTTTTCGATTTTCGCCATCCGTTCGCCGGTAATCAGCGAACGCGGACGGGCAATCGGCTGCGATTTGCTGCCTTCCGGCGCGGTATGCAGGTTCTGATAATCAAAATCGAACGGCTCGTAATAATCGTCGATACCCGGCAAATGCGGGTTAGCAAAGATTTTACCCAGCAGCATGGCGCGGTTACCCATGCGCGGTTGCAGTTTGCCGTTGATTTTACGGATCCAGCCGCCTTTGTATTTTTCCTGGTTTTCCCAGTCGGTCGGGAAGCCCTGGCCCGGCTTGGTTTCCACGTTGTTGAACCACGCGTATTCCACGCCTTCGCGGCTGGTCCAGACGTTTTTACAGGTAACTGAACAGGTGTGGCAGCCGATGCACTTATCGAGATTCAGCACCATGCCGACTTGTGAACGAATTTTCATTTTACGCTCTCCTGTACCTGGTCATTGCCTTCGCCATCTAACCAGTCAATGTTCTTCATCTTACGCACTACAACAAACTCATCGCGGTTAGAACCTACAGTGCCGTAGTAGTTAAAGCCGTATGCCAGATGGGCATAGCCGCCGATCATATGCGTCGGTTTCGGCGTGATACGGGTGACCGAGTTATGGATACCACCACGCTGTTGGGTAATTTCCGAACCAGGCAGGTTAACGATACGTTCCTGCGCGTGGTACATCATGGTCATCCCTGCCGGAACACGCTGGCTGACAACCGCACGTGCAGTCAGAGCACCGTTGCTGTTGAAGACTTCAATCCAGTCGTTATCGGCGATACCCAGATCTTTGGCATCGGCTTCACTCAACCAGACCACCGGACCACCGCGACCCAGAGTCAGCATCAGCAGGTTGTCGCTGTAGGTGGAGTGGATACCCCACTTCTGGTGCGGCGTCAGGAAGTTGAGCGCTTTTTCCGGGTTGCCGTTGGATTTCTGCCCCATCACTTCTTTCACCGAACGGGTGTCGATCGGCGGACGATAAACCAGCAGGCTTTCACCGAAATCACGCATCCACTGGTGATCCTGATACAGCTGCTGACGACCAGAGAGCGTACGCCACGGGATCAGCTCGTGAACGTTGGTGTAACCGGCGTTGTAAGAAACGTGTTCATCTTCAAGGCCAGACCAGGTCGGGCTGGAGATGATTTTGCGCGGCTGTGCCTGAATATCGCGGAAGCGGATCTTCTCGTCTTCTTTATTCAGCGCCAGATGCGTATGGTCACGACCGGTAAACTCGCTCAGGGCAGACCAGGCTTTCACGGCTACCTGACCGTTGGTTTCCGGTGCCAACGTCAGGATCATCTCTGCCGCATCAATGGCGCTGTTGAGCATCGGCTGGCCTTTCGCCGGGCCTTCCGCTTTGGTGTAGTTGAGCTTACGCAGTAGATCCATCTCGCTCTGGGTGTTCCAGGCAATCCCTTTACCACCGTTACCGATTTTCTCCATCAACGGACCGATAGAGGTAAAGCGTTCGTAAGTTGCCGGATAATCGCGCTCTACGACCATAATGTGCGGTGCGGTTTTACCCGGGATCAGGTCGCATTCGCCTTTTTTCCAGTCTTTCACATCCAACGGCTGCGCCAGTTCAGCGGCAGAGTCGTGCTGGATAGGCAGCGTGACGATGTCGGTTTCTTTACCCAGATGACCGACGCACACTTCGGAGAATTTCCTGGCGATAGCTTTGTAGATTTCCCAGTCGCTTTTCGCTTCCCAGGCCGGATCGACTGCCGCAGACAGCGGGTGAATAAACGGATGCATATCCGAAGTATTCATGTCGTCTTTTTCATACCAGGTCGCCGTCGGCAAAATGATGTCGGAATAGAGACAGGTGCTCGACAGACGGAAGTCCAGCGTCACCACCAGATCCAACTTGCCTTCCAGACCGTTGTCCTGCCAGTCCACTTCTTCCGGCTTCACGCCGCCCTGTTGCCCCAGGTCTTTGCCCTGGATACCGTGTTCTGTCCCCAGCAGGTACTTGAGCATAAACTCATGACCTTTACCGGAAGAACCGAGCAGGTTAGAACGCCAGATGAACAGGTTACGCGGGTGGTTTTTACCGTTTTCTGGTTGTTCTGCCGCAAAACGGATGGAACCGTCTTTCAGGGATTTCACGGTGTAATCTACCGGATTCATCCCGGCTTTTTCTGCTTCGCCAGCGATAGTCAGCGGGTTAGTGCCTAACTGCGGCGCAGACGGCAGCCAGCCCATGCGTTCTGCACGAACGTTGAAGTCGATCAGGTGTCCGGTATAGCGGGATTTATCCGCCATCGGCGACAGCAGTTCTTCCGCAGTCACGGTTTCATAACGCCACTGGCTGGAGTGGTTATAGAAATAAGAGGTGCTGTTCATGTGACGCGCCGGACGCTGCCAGTCAAGGGCAAACGCCAGCGGCTGCCAGCCGGTTTGCGGACGCAGTTTTTCCTGACCTACATAGTGCGCCCAGCCGCCCCCGCTCTGACCGACACAACCGCAGAAAATCAGCATGTTGATCAGACCACGGTAGTTCATGTCCAGGTGATACCAGTGGTTCAGACCCGCACCGACGATAATCATCGAACGACCGTGCGTCTTGTCAGCGTTATCGGCAAATTCACGGGCGATGCGGATAATCTGACTGCGAGAAACACCGGTAATCAGCTCAGCCCAGGCCGGGGTGTAAGCTTTCACATCGTCATAGCTGGTTGCACAGTTAACGTCGTTCAGGCCACGTTCCAGACCGTAGTTTGCCAGCGTCAGATCATAAACGGTGGTCACCAGGGCGGTGCTGCCGTCAGCCAGTTGCAGGCGTTTCACCGGCAGTTTGTGTAGCAGAATGTTTTCCAGTTCTACTTTGTTGAAGTGTTCCGTGCCGTCGCCACCAAAGTACGGGAAGCCCACTTCAGCGATCTCATCCTGGCTACCCAGCAGGCTCAGTTGCAGCTCGGTTTCTTCGCCAGTTTTGCCGTCGCGCTGTTCAAGATTCCATTTGCCCTTCTCGCCCCAGCGGAAGCCAATAGAACCGTTCGGCGCAACCATTTCGCCATTGGTATTAAAGGCGACAGTTTTCCATTCCGGATTGTTTTCCTGGCCCAGCGCATCCACCAGATCGGCAGCGCGCAGCATACGACCCGCGGCGTAGTAACCGTCGCGTTCTTCCAGCATCACCAGCATCGGCATGTCGGTGTAGCGACGCACATAGTCGGTGAAATACTGGCTTGGGTTGTCGAGGTGGAATTCACGCAGCATTACGTGGCCCATCGCCAGCGCCATTGCCGCATCGGTGCCCTGTTTCGGTGCCAGCCACAGATCGCACAGTTTGGCGATTTCAGCATAGTCCGGCGTGACAGCAACAGTTTTGGTGCCTTTGTAACGCACTTCAGTAAAGAAGTGAGCATCCGGGGTACGCGTCTGCGGCACGTTTGAACCCCAGGCGATGATGTAGCTGGAGTTGTACCAATCAGCGGATTCCGGAACGTCAGTTTGCTCGCCCCAGGTTTGCGGAGACGCAGGAGGCAGGTCGCAGTACCAGTCGTAGAAGCTCAAGCAAGTACCGCCAATCAGCGAGAGATAGCGCGCACCCGATGCGTAAGAAACCATCGACATTGCCGGAATTGGCGAGAAACCAGCGACACGGTCCGGGCCGTAGTTTTTGATGGTGTAAACGTTAGAGGCGGCGATCAGTTCGTTCACTTCCTGCCAGGAAGAACGAACAAAACCACCGCGTCCACGCGCCTGCTTAAAGCTTTTCGCTTTATCGGCGTCTTCAATGATAGAAGCCCATGCCTCAACCGGATCGCTATGCAGCGCCTTCGCTTCACGCCACATTTTCATCAGGCGTTTGCGCATCATTGGGTATTTCAGGCGGTTGGCGCTATAGAGATACCAGGAGTAGCTGGCACCGCGCGGGCAGCCGCGAGGTTCATGGTTTGGCAGGTCCGGGCGAGTACGCGGATAGTCAGTCTGCTGGGTTTCCCAGGTCACCAGACCGTTTTTAACGTAGATTTTCCAGCTACAGGAGCCGGTGCAGTTTACCCCGTGGGTAGAGCGGACGATTTTGTCATGCTGCCAACGCTGGCGATATCCATCCTCCCAGTCACGGTTGGTATTGAGAAGCTGGCCATGCCCATCGGCAAAGGTTTCGCCCTTCTGCTTGAAGTAGCGAAACCGGTCCAGGAATTTACTCATCGGTTTTCTCCTGTGGGAGCCTATCGGCTCTCTGATAAATCGACATTGCTAATGTTTAAAGGCAAGGTAACGCTCTGAAACAACGTGGGAATTGATAACGATCAAGAGTGATGGGGATGAAAAATAAAGTAAATTCCTAAGATACTCCTTAAGGGTAATTAAGGGTTTATATCTAACAGACTGTAAAATAATGGTTTTTATGCTATCTCACATTTATACACTTCGGATTTTTATACAGGTGGGTATTAAGGAGTATCCCCCATGGATGACATATTAATGGTGCTTAATTGACGCAATTGAAAATAATTATCGCCCTCAAAGTATGTTGTAACTAAATGACAAATAAAAAAAGCGCGACATTACGCCGCGCAAAGGATAATCAAATATTACGATTTATTTTTTAGAATGCCGACCGTATACCGCCCAGGTAATCACCACGCAGGCGATATAGAAAATCAAAAATACTTTCATTGCACCGACTGGCGAACCCGTTAATGCCAGTGAGCTACCAAACGCTTTCGGGATAAAGAAGCCACCGATAGCGCCAATCGCAGAGATGAAACCCAGCGCCGCAGCAGTGTCGGTTGCCGCTTCACGCATGGCACGTTCGTCAGAACCGCCTTCTGCTTTCACGCGATCCATCGTCAGTTTACGGAAGATCACGGAAATCATCTGGAAGGTGGAGCCGCTACCCAGCCCTGCGGTCAGGAACAGTGCCAGGAAGACTGCAAAGAACGCCATAAAGCTTCCGCCCTGCCCGTCAGTCGGTAAGGTGAGGAACAGCAAGCCACTGAAAATCGCCATCAGCACGAAGTTCACCAGCGTGACACGGGTACCGCCAAGACGGTCAGACAATGCACCACCAGCAGAACGCGCCAGTGCGCCAATAAACGGTCCGAAGAAGGCGTAGTGCAGAATCTGCACGTCCGGGAACTGCGTTTTGGACAGCATGGCAAAGCCCGCAGAGAAACCGATGAAGGAGCCGAAGGTTGCCAGATACAGCAGGCTCATAATCCACAGATGCCCACGTTTGAGTACCGGTAACTGCTCCTTGATGGAGGCTTTCGAGGTAGCAAGGTCGTTCATGCCAAACCACGCCGCGATGGTGAAGATGGCGAGGAACGGCACCCATACCCAGGACGCGTTCGCCAGATACAGCTCGGTGCCATCAGGCTGTGTTACACCCTGGCTACCAAATGCAGCAAAAATTGACAGTGATACCACCAGCGGAGCAACCAGCTGCATGACGCTGACACCCATGTTGCCCAGACCACCATTCAGGCCCAGCGCGCCACCCTGCTTCTGCTTCGGAAAGAAGAAGCTGATGTTTGCCATACTGGAGGCGAAGTTCGCGCCAGCAAAGCCGCACAGCAGAGAGATGATGATGAAGACGCTATATGGCGTAGTGGTATCCTGAACGGCAAAACCCAGCCAGACGCAAGGAATAATCAGAATACCGGTGCTGAATGCCGTCCAGCGACGACCACCGAAGATTGGAACCATAAAGGAGTATGGAACACGTAATAATGCGCCAGAAACTGAAGGTAGCGCAGTCAGCATAAATAGCTGATCGGTCGTAAAATTAAAGCCGACTTTCGGTAGGTTCACCGCAACGGCACTGAATAACATCCATACGCAAAACGCCAGAAGCAGGCAGGGAACAGAAATCCACAGGTTACGGCTGGCGATGCGTTGACCGCGTTGTTGCCAGAACGCAGGATCTTCCGGTCGCCAATCTGTAATGACTGCTCCAGTAGCCCTTTCGGGGGCGGATGAGTGACTCATAGACACCTCTGATACTCGTTTCGATGTCTGCCACCTTAGTGTCTGTAGCCAAAGGCAATTTGATGTAAATCAAACGACAATATAACTTTATCTATCATTGATATTTATCATTACCCATAGTGAGTACAGAGATTTCATAAAAATTTTGAGATTTTTCACGACACTGTAAAATCCCTACCCTTGCTGACGTAAAGCGACTAACCACACGGCAAATAAGGAGTAACTCTTTCCGGGTATGGGTATACTTCAGCCAATAGCCGAGAATACTGCCATTCCAGAATGTATCGTCAGATTCATTAAGGTTATTGCTCATTCAAAGCCTGAAGGAAGAGGTTTATATGCTTAAACGTTGTCTCTCTCCGCTCACCCTGGTTAATCAGGTTGCGCTGATTGTTTTGCTTTCTACCGCCATTGGACTGGCGGGGATGGCAGTTTCTGGCTGGCTGGTGCAAGGCGTTCAGGGCAGCGCCCATGCGATCAACAAAGCGGGATCGCTGCGCATGCAAAGTTACCGTCTGCTGGCGGCTGTGCCATTAAGCGAGAATGACAAGCCCTTAATCAAAGAGATGGAACAAACGGCATTTAGCACCGAGTTAACTCGTGCGGCAGAACGAGACGGGCAACTGGCGCAATTACAGGGGCTACAGGATTACTGGCGCAATGAATTGATTCCTGCGCTGTTGCGTGCACAAAACCGCGAAACGGTGTCGGCAGACGTCAGCCAGTTTGTTGCCGGGCTTGATAAGCTGGTATCTGGTTTTGACCGCACCACCGAAACGCGTATTGAGACAGTTGTGCTGGTCCACCGGGTAATGGCGGTCTTTATGGCGCTTTTACTGGTGTTTACCATTATCTGGCTGCGAGCACGTTTGCTTCAACCGTGGCGACAATTACTGGCAATGGCCAGCGCCGTCAGTCATCGCGATTTTAGTAAGAGAGCGAATATCAGCGGACGCAACGAGATGGCGATGTTGGGGACTGCACTGAACAATATGTCTGCTGAACTGGCGGAAAGTTATGCCGTGCTTGAGCAGCGGGTACAGGAGAAAACTGCCGGACTGGAGCATAAAAATCAGATTCTCTCTTTTTTGTGGCAGGCCAACCGCCGTTTGCATTCCCGCGCTCCGCTGTGTGAACGCCTGTCGCCTGTGCTTAACGGTCTGCAAAATTTAACCTTGTTGCGTGATATCGAACTACGGGTATATGACACGGAAGATGAAGAGAACCATCAGGAGTTCACCTGTCAGCCAGATATGACTTGCGATGATAAAGGCTGCCATCTCTGCCCACGCGGCGTTTTACCCGTTGGCGATCGCGGCACTACGTTGAAATGGCGGTTAGCGGATTCTCATATGCAGTATGGTATTTTGCTGGCTACCCTGCCGCAGGGGCGTCATCTTAGCCATGATCAACAACAACTGGTGGATACCCTGGTTGAACAGCTCACCGCCACGCTGGCGTTGGATCGCCATCAGGAGCGCCAGCAGCAGTTGATCGTGATGGAAGAGCGTGCCACCATTGCGCGCGAACTGCATGATTCTATTGCTCAATCGCTCTCTTGCATGAAAATGCAGGTAAGTTGTTTACAGATGCAAGGCGACGCGCTGCCAGAAAGCAGCCGCGAACTGTTAAGCCAGATCCGTAACGAACTGAATGCGTCCTGGGCGCAGTTGCGTGAGTTACTCACCACATTTCGTTTACAGCTCACCGAACCAGGATTACGTCCCGCACTGGAGGCGAGCTGCGAAGAGTACAGCGCCAAATTTGGCTTCCCGGTGAAGCTGAATTACCAATTGCCGCCACGTCTGGTGCCTTCACATCAGGCAATCCATCTGTTGCAAATTGCCCGTGAGGCATTAAGTAACGCCCTCAAACATTCGCAAGCAAGTGAGGTGGTGGTTACGGTGGCGCAAAACGATAATCAGGTAAAACTGACCGTTCAGGATAATGGCTGCGGCGTGCCTGAAAATGCCATCCGCAGCAATCACTACGGCATGATAATTATGCGTGACCGTGCGCAAAGTTTACGTGGCGACTGCCGCGTCCGCCGTCGTGAATCAGGTGGCACTGAAGTGGTCGTCACCTTTATTCCCGAAAAAACTTTCACAGACGTCCAAGGAGATACCCATGAGTAATCAGGAACCGGCTACTATCCTGCTGATCGACGATCATCCGATGCTGCGAACTGGCGTGAAACAGCTTATCAGTATGGCACCGGATATCACGGTGGTTGGCGAAGCGAGTAATGGCGAACAGGGTATTGAACTGGCGGAATCTCTTGATCCCGATCTGATCCTGTTAGATCTCAATATGCCCGGCATGAACGGTCTGGAAACGCTGGATAAACTGCGCGAAAAGTCCCTCTCCGGCCGCATTGTGGTGTTCAGCGTCTCTAACCATGAAGAGGACGTGGTAACCGCATTGAAACGTGGTGCAGATGGCTATCTGTTAAAAGATATGGAGCCGGAAGATTTACTGAAAGCATTGCATCAGGCTGCCGCTGGCGAAATGGTCTTAAGCGAAGCGTTGACCCCTGTTCTGGCCGCCAGCCTGCGCGCTAACCGCGCTACGACTGAGCGTGATGTTAACCAGTTAACACCACGTGAACGCGACATTCTAAAACTAATAGCCCAGGGCTTACCGAATAAGATGATTGCCCGTCGCCTGGACATCACTGAAAGCACGGTTAAAGTGCATGTGAAACACATGCTGAAAAAAATGAAGCTCAAATCTCGTGTAGAAGCTGCGGTATGGGTGCATCAGGAACGTATTTTCTGATTACGGTTCCCAGATCGGTTCGTCGTTCGACATTGCGTCGAAAGGTTCGGCAAGCGTTAGCGTGATCTCATTGGAGGAGACACGCTGCCCCTGGTTATCCTCCACCACTACCGACAATCGCCATTGATTGCTCGCCCCTTCCCCACTTTGCCAGTCCGGCATGATCAACGTCCAGCCATCCGCACTATTGGCTGTCGCTCCCGATGTCAGACTTAACATCTGCGTATCTCCCTGCCAGATCAATTGCCGAATACCGTAATGACTACGAATTTGTAATTTCAGTGGCACGGTTTCACCAGGTTTAAGATCCCAGGGCGGCGTCGCCAGAAACACCGTTAAGGTTTTACGCTGCCGATACTCAATAGTCGGCAGATTATTTCGCTGCGGATTGTCATAGCGACTGCCGCGTAGCGACTGGCTTTCAGCAACTTCGCCAGCAGAAAGCTGTTTGTTGAGCGGCACGCCAAAACGGTAGTTAATATTCAGTCCGAGGTTATTTTGCCTTTCTCCACTTTCCCCCTGTTTATGCAGGGCGGTTACTGTAACGAGTGGGACCGGTGTGTAATTTAGTCCAAGACTCAAGGCGACGGGATTGTGATAACCCGTGCCGGTGTTAAACAAATCAACACTCTGACCAAAATATTGTTCGAGGCTAACGCTGGTGTTGATATGCTGGTAAAACGGCATCCGCATCCGGGCCGTCAAGTCGTAACCACGCGCCATTCGTTGCTCGAGCGTGGCGGTCTGTTCACGCCAGGAGGCAAAAGGCTGATAATAATTTGCAGACAGGCGCAGATATTCGCCCCAGGCTTCAGCGCCAAATCCAGCACGCTGGAGATTTTCGTCCAGCAAGTTGTCATAAAAGGTATTGTATCCCAGCAACCAGTTACCACGCGCCCAGCGTTGGCCTGCGCCAAGGTTACTGACCAGACCATCATCCTGCTGAGTGAGCCCAATCTGGCTCCATGTAAGATAACGTTCGTTATCCTGTAGCGGTACAAACCAGCTCCCCCGGCTACCGGTAAAATGCCCTTCGTTATCCACTTTGACGTCGACACTGGCGTTCCCCCACGGCGATAGCCAGGATTCCACGTGCTGATTGACCTGCTGGCTAAGCGCATCGCGGACTTTTCCCAACGCAAAAGCTCTCGCCTGCTCGCCAGTGTCCTGACCTTTATCAGTCATACTGGTTTCACCAAAATCTTTCACAATTTCAGCAAAATGTTTTTCACCGTCATGATTTTCCGCTGCCATTCCTAAGTCAGGCAGACCGTCACTGTCGTTATCAAAAGGATTTGCCGCTTGCTGTTTAAAAGAGGACTGTGCGCCAGCTATACCGCCTGCCAGCAGCAAGAGTAAACAAATTGCGATAATGCGGGGGACGAAACGGCTCAAAACGTCAGTAATTTCCAATAAAAATGAACAGCTACAGCTTTATAGAATAACGATTACTGGTAATTTTTCTTGTACTTTTGCATGCTTATGACAAATCCTAAAAAATGTGACGGATTGGTCAGACAGCACACAAGCTGTAAGATAGAAACTGAACATCTAATTCCCTGAATACAGGAGTAAATAATGCAAAGAATCGTGATCGTTGCCAATGGCGCACCCTACGGGAGCGAATCCTTATTTAACAGCCTGCGGCTGGCCATTGCGCTACGAGAGCAGGAAAGCTACCTGGATCTGCGTCTATTCCTGATGTCTGATGCGGTCACTGCCGGATTGCGCGGACAAAAACCTGGGGAAGGCTATAACATTCAGCAAATGCTGGAGATCCTCACGGCGCAAAATGTGCCAGTGAAATTGTGCAAAACCTGCACCGATGGTCGTGGCATCAGCACACTTCCACTGATTGATGGAGTGGAAATTGGTACTCTGGTAGAACTGGCGCAATGGACGCTGCTTGCCGATAAAGTGCTCACATTTTAACTTCAGTATGGGGCGCTCAAGATAATAGAGATGCCCCACTGCTAAAAGGTTTTATCGGGCAAACCCGGGCCGTAACACACCATCCGGGAAATTTTCCGCCAGAAGTTTTTTCACCGACACCAGTAAATCACTCAGCCCGTCATCCTGCATCCCCAGTTTGTTAAGCGCTTGTTCCAGGGAAAACAAGTACTGTGCGTTGGTTCCTAATGGCCCACTCGCCGCAGCAATCAACGGGGCAATCACCTGAGCGCGGGTATCGGATTCATACTCAGGATGACGCGGGTCCATAATGAACACCAGCGCATTGACGGTGCGGCCATCGTCAAGATGAAGCTGACACCAGGACGGCAGATAGCAGCCAGTAATCATCTCACGCTTCCACAGTAAGGTCAGCTCCTGCTCCAGGGACTCTTCCGGCAGACGATACGCAACGCCCGTGGTACGCCCGCCCTCTTTCAGTGCAAGCATCCTCCCCGGCTGGTGCGCAGTCCCCCGCCCGGCAGTAAGCCGCAAACAGAAAGCACGATGCCACCCAACCAGCGTACCGGTGCACGACTCGGTAAACTCCAGTGCCGGATTCCACATTAATGATCCATAGCCGAAGATCCACACCGGTCCCTCATCAGGTCGACAAGACAGCGTCGCCGCCAGCGAGGCCGCCCGTTGTTCTGCCGACCATAAGAGTGATTCTTCAATGGCACCAAATGCCGTTTTACAATCGGCATTCATCAAGAAATCACGCGTTATCACCTTACACCTCCGCCACTGCATACTTCCCTGCGACAACTTTTTGGTGTCTTCCGGACATTTTTACTGCTCATTTTGAAACCACTATTGGGACAATATGCAATCCACAGACCACTTGCAAGGCAACACCGCACGAATAGCTTTAACTCGCCGCTGAGTTTTACGATTTTTTATGCCATTTATCATCATCGCCTTTGGCATATTCATGTTTCACCGCAGCCCAGGCCACTTTATGCGCTGTCTCTTCGCGACTGGCATCATCACGCCGGTCTTCTTTATCTTTATATTGCTCCCAGGCGCTGTTGAATGCTTCTTTGTAGATATCCTGGGCATGAGTGGGTAAAACGTGTTTTACGCTTTCCGGCAGGTCGCTTTTCGTTTTATACGGCATTGTTGACTCCTTTATTAAAATTGAACATTAAGTGTGGTCAACAATATCCCCTCTTGCCAAAACATAAGAACTCTCACATCAGACTATTCTCAAGAGACGCTAATACAAACATTGTCTAAACGCGTAGCTTTTTTTTATGCTCCGAAGAGTAAAAAATCGACAGAGGGGTAAAATTTCGTAAAATGTTACCGATATCCTGACACTTTCTGTTATTTTTCCTGCCTATTTATTACATTTCCGACAAATTCATCTGCAAAGGATAACCATAATGACAAATGCTCACGAGGCGGTAAAAACCCGCCACAAGGAGACTTCGCTTATTTTCCCGGTTCTGGCGCTGGTAGTGCTGTCCCTGTGGGGAAGCAGCCAAACACTACCAGTGGTTATTGGCATCAACCTTCTTGCTCTTATTGGTATTTTAAGCAGTGCTTTTAGTGTTGTCCGTCATGCGGACGTACTAGCCCATCGTCTGGGTGAACCTTACGGTTCGCTTATTCTTAGCCTTTCCGTCGTTATTCTTGAAGTCAGTTTGATTTCAGCCTTAATGGCGACCGGCGATGCAGCGCCGACGTTAATGCGAGATACGCTCTATTCAATCATTATGATTGTTACCGGCGGGCTGGTTGGTTTTTCATTACTGCTGGGTGGACGTAAATTTGCTACCCAATATATGAATCTGTTTGGTATTAAACAGTATTTAATTGCCTTGTTCCCATTAGCCATAATCGTGCTGGTATTTCCGATGGCGCTGCCTGCGGCGAACTTTTCGACCGGTCAGGCGTTACTTGTGGCATTAATTTCCGCAGCGATGTACGGCGTATTTTTGCTGATTCAAACCAAAACGCATCAAAGCCTGTTTGTCTATGAGCATGAAGATGACAGCGATGATGACGATCCGCATCATGGCAAACCGTCTGCTCATAGCAGCCTGTGGCATGCCATCTGGTTAATTATCCATCTAATTGCCGTTATTGCGGTCACCAAAATGAACGCCAGCCCGCTGGAAACATTGCTCACCAGCATGAATGCGCCGGTGGCCTTTACCGGTTTCCTGGTAGCGCTATTGATTCTGTCGCCGGAAGGTTTAGGCGCGTTAAAAGCAGTTTTAAGCAACCAGGTCCAGCGCGCGATGAATCTGTTCTTTGGTTCGGTATTGGCGACGATTTCGCTTACCGTACCTGTCGTAACGCTTATCGCCTTTATGACGGGTAATGAATTGCAGTTTGCTCTGGGCGCACCAGAGATGGTGGTAATGGTAGCCTCTTTAGTACTGTGCCATATTTCATTTTCGACTGGCCGTACCAACGTGCTCAACGGCGCGGCGCATCTGGCACTGTTTGCAGCTTATTTAATGACAATATTTGCCTGACATTTATATCTCCTCCGATGGCGGAAATCGGAGGAGAATTTTTACTCCCTCATACAGAGAACCATATTAGGCCAAATACTGGCGAATATCGGAAGGTGCATAATTTTTATCCCACAGCGCCTTCATCATCAACATGTAAGGCTCAACATAAGTGAAAAAAGCCTGATAGCTTTCGCAAAAATAGTTGAGTTCAGGAATGCCGCTTCGGGAAATCGCAATACGATCTTTTGGGCAACCACCGAGACAAGCAAATTTTACATTACAACTCGTACATTCTGCTGCAAGTGGCTGTTTACACTGTTCAATCATTTGATTCTTTGCTCCTTTCCGTGTTGTGGTCGTTCGGCGGCTGTTACTCGACAAAAATTTCGAATTAGCAGAATGTTCACTCTGGGATGAAACAGCATTCATTTTTGACGTGAACGCACTAACATCAAATGATGTAAAAGGACAGGTCGGCACAGGTAATCCACACCACGACGCAAAAGCGTGTTCAAAAATAGGAATTTTAATCGTTCCAATATCCAGACGTACCCAGGTGTAGAAAATTGTTTTCAAAAAAGTCCCCAATGCGGCCGGAGCAAGGCTTCGCGCGTTCAAACCACCTTGCACAAGCGGTTCAAGCAAGGGAATAAACTGCATATCACGACTGCCAAGATTTTTAAGATAGTGATAGATCCGCAACGGTTGTTGACTATTGATAGAGTCAATGACTGTCAGAGTATTAAATTCAACATCATGTTTTTGCAGTAATCTCACAGCCTCTTCAATCGATCGAATAGCTGGTTTGTCAGAAATCGTTTCGCAGAAATCATCGTGCAACGGGGGAACGACATTCACCGAAAGGCGAATAATAAACTGATTCTTCTTGAAGAACTCGCACCAACTATCATCTAACAGGATACCGTTGATTAACACAGTATTGATAATATTCTTACCTTGCGCAATTTGCTGTTGTAGCTTAATGACGCGTTTAAAGAAATTAAATCCGCCCATCGTTAGTTCACGAGTCTGCCAGGAAAAAGTCACATTGCTAGTTTCATGAGCATCAACTTGTTGACGTATAAATAACTGCAACGTTTCATCGTCTGAATCACACATTGTAAATTCAGTGTTGGATTGGATCTTATCGAAATAGCATTGCGAACAACGTAAATTGCAGGTTCTACTGGCACATTTAATTATCATTTTTACTGCCCTATCCGTTTATTAACGATTAAAAAATGATGCAAGCCATAAAATGAATTGCATCATGAAAAATTATTTCATATTAGTTACTAGCGTTGACCCGCATTTCATTAATCTGTGCAGGAATTATTTTGTGTCCTGATTTCAGATAATCAATCACGACATCAGACATATTATGTCCGGCACGAACTTGCACATTCTTTCCATCTTTAAATGCCAGAAAACCATCCCCTCCCAAAGCAAGGAATGTCGTCGTTGCAATATGGTAAGTCTCCGTATCAACAACATCTTTGCCGTTGATTGTGAAGGACTCTATGCGCTGTCCTACAGGTTTCTGCGGCATATAATGCATTTCAGCACCCTTTGACATTTGTAGTATGCCATTAGTAAGTGATGCCCCATGTTCCATTAGATTACGCAGATCTTTGCCACTGAGATCCATTTCGGTAAGCTCATTCTTAAAGGGGAATGTGCTGGTAATATCACCAAAGGTAATGGAGCCAGCGTTGATATCAGCCCTTAAACTGCCGGAGTTGATCAGCGCAATCTGTGCATTCGGTGCAGCAACAAGCATTGCATCAGTAAATAAGTTTCCAAGCTGTGATGATTCACCATAGGCTCGGGTTAACATAATTGGTGATTCACCTACCGGCTGGCGCACAATATCCGCAAGTTTTTTATTCCAGCCGTCGATAGCTTTCTGTGTTGTTGGATCAGGTTTCCATTCGTCAGCATAAAGTGTTTTCAGCTCGAAGCTTTTCACTTCATGGGTTCGGGCAACAGGGTCAACGTTGAGCACCAATTTACCTACATCAATACCACCGCTGTCAGTAGAAAGAATTAAGGTGTTTCCTACTTTGATAGGTTCTGGTGTTCCTACATGAGCGTGTCCGGTAATGAGGATATCCAGTCCTTTGACTTTGCTTGCAGTCTGAATATCTTTATCCAACGCGCGCCTGACATCGGTGTTACCAATACTGGACTGACGTGCAGGAACGCCTTCATGCATGAGTGCGACAGTAATGTCAACTTTCCCCCGCAGTTCATCCAGATAATGTTGCAGATATTTCACCTCATCGCGAGCCTCAATTCCCTGATTCTTGAGAGTAGCCGCTGATTTATCAAAGCGATTGTTGTTATCGTTATCGAGTCCCTGAATTGAGAGTTCTGAAATCGTGTCATTAAACGCATACACGCCGTGCAATCCAATAACACCAATCTTTACACCGTCCTTTTCCAGAATGGTATACGGTTTGTTCCAGAACGGTATCTCACTGTCCTTATGGAATACATTTCCCAACAAAACGGGGAAATTCGCTTTACTTAACTGTCTGAGAAGATTGTCCCAGCCATGGTCAAATTCATGATTTCCGATGGATACCACATCAATAGGCATGGTATTCATAATGTCAATTATTGCCTGTCCCTTAGTCAGACTACTAATATAGGGCCCGGTAAAATAGTCACCTGCATCAAAATAAAAGGTGGCTTTATTTCTAGCTTTTTCTTGTTTTACTAATGTTGTTATATTGGCAAATCCACCTATTGCTCGTTTACCGTCTGCAACATACGGAAGTTTGTATGTATCAACATGAGCATGGAGATCATTGGTATAAATAATAGTAACATCTTTTGCACAGAGCCAGGACGGTAGTGTCAGCAAAATACTCGCGGCAATATGTTTTATTTTCATAAATTATCCATTTTCAAAGTCATTTTGTTTAAAATGCGTAACCGACAGTTAAATAATATGCCCAGCCCGTTGAATCTATCGTAGTCATTTCTCCTTTACTGTTAAAAGCATTACTTCCCTCATCAAATTGCCCGCCATGATAAAAATAACGAAGAGTTGCACCATAACTCCAGTGTGCATATACAAGACTAAGTACATGAGTGGAGACTATCGAGCTATTTGTACGGGAATAAAATTGTTGCTTACCACCTGATTTTTCTTTTAAATCCGAGCCAAAATCAAAATTAGTAAAACCGACATAATTTAATTTACCGCCCAAAACGGTAGTAATCGGAACAACATATTTTACTTTAACCCGATATCCATCCCACTCATTCGCATTAGCAGCATTATAATTATTCCCTTGATATTTAGCATAGATGTTTGCAGACAACGTCATCGGCAGTCCTGTATCAATATCCGTCCCTAGCCCCATATACCAGGTACTCTGGCGTTGCCCCTCATTCGTTCCCGCATCGTAGATATAGTTATTAGCAAAATACCATTCTTTAAATGGACCAAAACTTAAGTCTAACCCCGTTAATTTGTCGATACTAAAACGCGGTTCAATTTCCATAAAAAATGGTGAGCCATTATCCCAAATACCAATATCATTATCATTTCCTAAACCAAAAAATTTAGGCAAATCCGCATAGCCATAGAAATCAAACCAGTCAACATGAGCCCATGCGCGATACTCTGGATACAAATCCGATCTTTTTTGTGGACCAAAGCGAGTGGAATTGCTTCCTACTATATTAATACTTTGATGCCACCAACCCGACAGATATTCATTATCTCCAGAATCAGCAAATGTTACTATGGGCAACAATATAAATACGCCTGGCAAAAGATATTTTATTTTTTGCATAAGTGTAACTCCTTCCACTGAGGTTATTAAAAAATACATTCCTGTAATAAATAACGCACGTCATTATCTGTGATTTTTTCTATAAATATGATTAAGATATATTAATATCTCAATCATAATTGATGTCACTGCCAATTCATTGAGCCTATTTAGCCGCGCTCACATCGACTACTCTCATTTCGAGATCAGGTGTTAACGGACTATGTGCCTTAATATAATCAATAATTGACTCTGCAGATGTAGTACTGCTAATAGTTTTGACATTCGTGCCTTTTAAGAATGCTTCAAATCCATCGCCACCTGTCGCACAAAATGAGTGTGTAACGACCCGATAAGTTTTGGTTGGATCTACAGGTTGATTATTAATAGTGAATTTAATAATTCTCTGGCCTAAAGGTTTTTTACTATCGTATTCGACATGAACGTTTTTTGACACTTGCAAAATCCCATTAGTGAGATTAGTTGCATGAACCATTAAATCAATGAGTTCTTGCCCGGTGAGATCCATCTCAACAAGTTCATTATTAAATGGGAAGGTAGTAATTACATCACCATATTTTAAATTCCCTTGAGGAAAATCAGCACGCAACCCGCCGCTGTTTTGTAATCCCATAATTGCGTCTGGTGCTTTAGCCATCATGGCATCGAGGACCAAATTACCAACAGGCGATGATTCACCATAAGAACGAGTGAATGGTGCCGTTGTTGTCCCAATAACTTGCTCAGTGATACTTTTCAGCTTGGCATTCCATTTATCAATTCTGGCCTGGACTTTTGGATCAGCTTTATATTCGTCAGCAAATACAGTGATTAATTTACCGTCATAGCCATCAATCTTTTTAGTCTTAGGGTTAAAATCCAATGTTAATTTACCAATATCAGTACCATACGCATCTGTTGAAACAATAAGCGTATCATTAACTCTAATTGGCTCTGGCGTACCAACATGAGCATGTCCTGTGATTAACACATCAATACCCTCAAATTTCTTTGCGGTATCGATATCGGCTTGCAGCATCCTGGCGACATCTTTATTTCCGTAGCTTGATTGACGAGCAGGCGTCCCCTCGTGGATAAGCAGTACGATGATATCAACCTTACCCTTTAATGCATCAAGCCCTTTTTGAATATAAGGAACTTCATCGCGGGCTTCTGAACCGGCGTAAGCCTTAGCCGCAACGGTATCATAAAATGCAAATTTTTGGTGTATCCCAATTACACCAATTTTTGTGCCATTTCTTTCAACAATCGTCCAGGGTTTATTCCAAACAGGTTTGTTACTATTGGAATAAAAAACATTACCCAGCAAAACTGGGAAATTCGCTTTTGATAACTGCTTAACCATATTATCGACACCATGGTCAAATTCGTGGTTCCCCACCGACACCGCATCAAAAGGCATTGTGTTCATGATGTCAATAATGGCTTCACCTTTGGTCAGGGAGCTTATATATGGCCCGGTGAAGTAATCCCCCGCATCAAAGAAAAATACATCTTTACTTTTTTTCCTGGCATCATTAACTATAGTTGCAATATTAGCAAAACCGCCCACCGCGCGTTCCTTGTCGACAAAGGGGAGCTTTCCTGGAGAAACATGAGCATGTAAATCGTTTGTATAATATATAGTCACATCCTTCGCATTAATTGGCAAAACTAACGTTGCGGATAAACTTAATGCAAGCAGACGAAACTTTGTTTTTATCTTCATAACCAGCCCTTTTTGTTATATAAAAATGAAGTATGTTATTCAAGGTTTTATATGGATATACGGCCTTTTTATTTTCAAATATAAATCAATTATTGCTATTAGAATTCGCAATATCTGTAACTCGTTTAGTCATATCAGGTATGACAATATCATGTTCTTTAAAATAAGTTATCAATGAACCAGAATTAGAGCTTCCAGGTATCGTTTTACGATTCTTTCCCGAGACAAAAGCCTGATAACCATCCCCTCCACTGGCACAAAAAGAGTTTGTGACAACACGATACGTTTTGCTATCTTGAATCGATTGCCCATCAATAGTAAATGAAACGATTCTTTCATTTAATGGCTTTTTACTGTTGTAGGTTACCTTTACATTTTTAGAAACTTGTAAAGCACCGTTCGTAAGATTAGTTGCATGAGTCATAAGTGATATTAAGTCCTTACCCGTTAGATCCATCTCAACTAATTCATCATTAAATGGGTAAGTGCTGATTACATCACCAACCGTAATGTCTCCTTTAGGTATATCTGCGCGAAGACCACCACTATTCTGGAAACCTACAACGGCATCCGTTGATTGTGCCATTGATGCATCAAGCATCAAATTTCCAAGCGGAGATGATTCCCCATAAGAGCGGGTTAGTACATTCGCTGAGTGACCAATGACCTGACTGGTGATTGTTTTAAGTTTTTGTTCCCATTTGTCAATTTCTTTTTGTACGCCAGGATCAGGCTTATATTGGTCGGAAAAAAGCGTAATTAATCTACCATTATAACTTTCAATTTTTTTCGTTTCGGGGTTAAAGTTAAGCACTAATTTACCTAAATCGGTTGCATAGGCATCGGTTGAGACGATTAAAGTATTATTAGCTTTAATTGGTACAGGTGTGCCAACATGTGCATGACCGGTGATGAGTATATCTATGCCATCAACTTTTTTCGCGGTATCAATATCAGCCTGGAGTAAACGGGAAACATCATTATTACTAAAGCTAGATTGTCTACCTGGAACTCCTTCGTGGGCAAGCAATACTATTAGATCGACATTTTTTGTTTTTAATTCTGAAATAGATTGTCTTAACTCTGGTATTTCATCCCGGGCTTCAACATCTTCAATCATTTTTGCTGCAATGGTATCGTAAAAAGCAAACCGACTATGCATACCAATAACGCCGATTTTTAAATTATTTTTTTCAATGATAGTCCACGGCTTATCAATGACGCGCTTATCACTATTTTTATAATAAACATTATTCAACAACACAGGAAAATTAGTAATTTTAGCCAATTGAGCAACCATGTTAGGTGTACCATGATCAAATTCATGATTACCCACAGAGACAGCATCATAGGGCATGGTATTTAAGATATCAACTATAGCTTCGCCTTTTGTCAATATACTAATATATGGTCCTGTAAAGTAATCCCCGGCATCAAAAAAGAAAACATTTTTGTCGTTTTGTTTTGCTTGATTGACAATACCAGCAATAGTTGCAAATCCTCCGACAGGACGACTTTTATCCACAACTGTATTAACCCATGGATTAACATGAGCATGTAGATCGTTAGTATAAAAAAGAGTAATTTCTTCTGCGAATAGGCTTTGTGCAAACAATAGAGAAGACATTACTGGCAATAGTATTTTTTTACACATTATAGGCACCATTTTATTTAAAATAAAAACTATTCACCGCCTTTCCTGAAGGTAGTTTATAGATAATAATAAATTTAGTTAAAGATCACATCTAAAGGCAATAAATGCCCTGTGAATCTTGCTCCTATGAATTAACAAATACAGTAATGTAAAACACACTACGTCAAACGTATTTATTTCTTCACATCAACACCACGTATACAATTAATTTGTTCATTCCTGATGGTCAGTCCCCCCCTTACTGAATTGGCTAACTGGCACAAACTCATAGACCAGCAATACAGTCAAATCAACTTTACCTTTTAGTTCGTCGATATAATGTTGTGGGGATTTAATTTCATCCCTACTTTAAATGCCTACATGTGTTGTGGAATAAACAGCATCCTTAAATACAAACATGCAGTGCAAAATTATTGCACTGTTCTTCACTCCATCTTTCTCAATAATGGCATAAGGTTTATCCATCAATGTTCTATTACTATTCTGATAAAATACCTTTCCCAGTACAGCATGGGGTTTTACCTGTTCAAGCTGTAATAATGTATTATAGTAGACATGACTGAATTCATGATTTCACATTGTAACGGTGTAAAATGACACAGTATTCATGAGATCAATACTAGTACCCACCTTTTGTAAGACTACTAATACATGGTCCAGTAAAATACCCTCCTGGTATAAAAAACATACTGCTTTACCTTTTACTTATCCTGTTTTACCTGAGTAGCGATATTTACCCAGCCCCCAATGTCTCCTTTAGCATCAGCAAGTCATAGAGTTTTATAATGTTCCACGTGTGCATGGAGAGCATTAGCATAAATAATCGATACATCTTTGGCAGAGGTCAAAATTGTAATAGCAACAGGATATCCTCAGTAATTATTTGTATCTTCATAACCCGTTCCGTTCAGTTATATTAACGTTTGTTACTTTACGTTTTTAATGGTTACTTTATGTGAATCTGCTCACACAACTTGACAAGAGTTATAGGGCAGAATTAGCAACCACTTAAAATCGTTGGTGACCTATGTCGACGCTATTTACAATTAATACCTGCAAAACGTTTGGTTGTCGCAATTTAGGATTACCAACATCTGCTGATTACAGCTGGCCTGATTACAGGTTAGGGTATCCTGCATTGCACTGTCAGGCATGTGGAAGTTATCCCCCCCTGTTTGATGGACAACAATTTCGTGACTGGCTATCAGCGTACTTAACCGCATACGCCTGTGAAAGAGGTCTTTTTTGCCCTGTATGTTATTGCAAAGAGATTATTTGCTATGGTCATAATCCACAAGGGACACAGCGCGTTCAGTGTCGCGTCTGCAAAAAAGTCTGGACACCAAAACAGCTTCTACAAAAAGAAATAACACCACCAGAACAAATTGAAACGGTTCCTCTTATTGTGCCATTTCAAGGGAGAAGCTCGGAGCAGAAACTATATGTTCTACTCAGCGTTGATAGTGTTCGAGGTAATATTCTTCATATCTCCACTAATTTTACTCAGCACCAGACAGGGGAATCTTTACGTTATCGCTGGAAAGGGTATGTTGAACCCGATTTATTTCATAGTGACATCGTACAACGCATTGATATGCGAGAAAAACAATTTCTTAACCGAAGCCAGTTCGATGAAATTCAGTATGGGAGTGCTGAGCTCAAACGCAATGTCAGAGGTACGGTTCTACGTCCTGTTATCGCTGTACACGGACATTTCCGTTTACTGA
Source organism: Escherichia sp. E4702 (assembly GCF_963883545.1). Taxonomy (NCBI): domain Bacteria; kingdom Pseudomonadati; phylum Pseudomonadota; class Gammaproteobacteria; order Enterobacterales; family Enterobacteriaceae; genus Escherichia; species Escherichia sp. E4702. Next base: position 204,351 of record NZ_CAWORF010000017.1, read on the forward strand.
ATATCCTCTATCCTGAAGTTAAGATAAATATCATTTCACATGAATGCTTTCTAAGAGGCGCAGCCATTACCGCATGGTCCAAACAATTTCGTCAACGCCAGGGTGAGCTTTGGTTTATAGAAGAGGAAATAAATGACAGTGACACGAATACACCGTGGCATTTTCAGGGGGTAACGTACCATGGCTGGTGGAAAAATCAGTGGCAGCTATGGGAACAAGATAAAAATCGTAAAATGGCCTGCTCATTAACCGGTGGGGATAACAATAATGCTAAGACGCTCTCTTTAGCAGCCAGCAGACACTTTATCTATTGGTTATATAAACAAACAACTTTTACTCACAGTGCTCGGCTATCCGCCGGTCATGTAACGCAGATACTACTTTCCCTGGCACAAGACTATAACGGTAAACTTACTGTAACGAGTTCTGGTGAGTAATATTCTGCCACATCTTCTCTGCGATAAAATTCCGGCCCATATCCATTCATGGAAAGAGAACCCCCCCGCACGTTGAGAGGTCAAACCTGACAACAGAACGGGGGCTAATCTTGAACCATTAACAATTCAAGAATAGCCGCAAAATGTTGTCATTACAACAAGGCGGCTATATGACGCTCGCGCAGTTTGCCATGATTTTCTGGCACGACCTGGCAGCACCGATCCTGGCGGGAATTATTACCGCAGCGATTGTTGGCTGGTGGCGTAGCCGGAAGTAAGGTGAAAACGGGCGTCAGGCTGCCGTGATGGCAATATGCGCCCGAAACCGGCCGCAGGGGTAACAGCCTGCGGCCTTTTTTGTCTTCTTTGACCATGAAAAAAGCCCTACCGTAGAACGATAAGGCTTTTGTTTTCAAAGCAGAAAAGATTACTTGCTGGTATCCAGCTCTTCGAAACCTTTAACCAGATCATCAATCGCTTTCATCTGCTTGAGGAACGGCTCCAGTTTAGCCAGCGGCAGCGCGGATGGACCGTCACATTTCGCATGTTCCGGATCCGGATGCGCTTCAATAAACAGACCAGCCAAACCTACAGCCATACCGGCACGTGCCAGTTCGGCAACCTGGGCGCGGCGACCACCAGAAGCTGCACCAAACGGATCGCGGCATTGCAGTGCGTGGGTAACGTCGAAAATTACCGGGGAGTTGCCAGAGACTTTCTTCATTATGCTGAAGCCCAGCATATCAACGACCAGGTTGTCGTAACCGAAGTTAGCGCCACGGTCACAAAGAATCACTTTATCGTTGCCGCCTTCTTTGAATTTATCAACGATATTACCCATCTGGCCTGGGCTCACGAACTGTGGTTTCTTGACGTTAATTACCGCGCCAGTTTTCGCCATCGCCTCCACCAGGTCAGTCTGGCGAGCAAGAAACGCTGGCAACTGAATAACATCTACCACATCAGCAACAGGCTGTGCCTGGCTTGGCTCGTGAACGTCAGTGATAATTTTTACGCCAAATGTCTGTTTCAGTTCCTGGAAGATTTTCATCCCTTCTTCCAGTCCTGGTCCACGATAAGAGTGGATGGAGGAACGGTTGGCTTTGTCAAAAGAGGCTTTGAACACGTAAGGGATACCCAGTTTCTGGGTTACGGTTACGTAGTGTTCGCAAATGCGCATCGCCAGATCGCGAGATTCCAGCACGTTCATACCACCAAACAGCACGAACGGCAGGTCATTTGCTACGTTGATGTCGCCAATGCTAACCACTTTTTGTTTCATAGGATCGCCTTAATCTTAAGTAAAGTGTCGATTAATTAATGCAGCACAATATGTTTATGCGCGATGTTGTTAATTTGCGCACGTATCATTTCGCTGATCGGGTCTTCCGGACACTGTTCAACGAAATAATTTAAATCATTCAACGCAACGTGTTCGCAATCCAGTTGCGCGTAAATCAACCCACGATCGCGAATTTCATACGGATCTTCCGGGTTAAATTGTAATAAGGCCTCGCTGGTGCGTAACGCCAGTTCCATCTGATTTTCTTCCATCAGCGACGCTTTCAGCGTATCCAACAGTTTACGGATAACCTCAATGTTATCGGCTTCATCCAGGTCTTCATAAAACAGTTCCGCAGACGGGCTGATATTTCCCTTTAACCACACATCCAGCATATGTTCGCTTAATGATTCACCGTTAAAAGGGTTAATCAGCCAGATTTCTCCGTCCGGGCATTCTATGCGCAATATAAGCTGCGTCGGGAATATCACCGGCAATAGCGGCAAATCGAGACGATTAGCAACCCACAATAAAACGGCGCCTAACGATACCGCACTGCCCTGCCGATTTTTTAGCACTTGATCAAGCCATAATGCATCGGAAAGACGATAAACACCACGTGAGGCTTTAAACCCCCATTCGCCGTAAAACAGCGCGATTAATTTTTCTAGCTGCTCTTCTAATGGCAGAAGCTGGCTAATTTCTTCCTTCGCCAGACTAACGAGACGCTCCAGTTCGTCGTAAACATCTTGCGAGGGAAAATCGCGGCGGATTGCTTCGCAAGCCAGGATCATGCCTTCGCACAGCGGCGCTTTATTAAATTCGAAATCAGCTAACGATCTCATGACTTACCCCAGTAACGGTACTTTTGTGGTGGCGAGTTTAATGATGATGTACAGCACCACCAGCGCCAGCGGGAAGGCAATAATGCGCGCCTGCTGACTGTGCATCCGACGATAATCGAGTGCAATAAAACCCAAAACGATATAAATGATAACTCCAAACAGCTTTTCAGTCAGCCATTCAGCCTGCCCGGAAAATGGCAGGATGTGCGCTTTAGCCATCAGCGCGATGCCGCTAAGCAATAACACCGTGTCGACAACCGGCGGCACAATGCGCGTCCAACGAGCGAATGCCAGTGGATGCTCCTGGTAACGTAGCCAGAATCGTAGGGTTAAGAGCCCAACAGAAAGCGCGATGCTAATGAGATGAACGCTAAGCAGCGTAGTAAAGCTTATCATCGATAATAGCGACCGAGCGTTACGCGCTCGTTATCACCATAGTCCCGACAGGTTTCGACTTCATAATATCCCGCGTGGATAAATGCCTGTCGCACAGCTTCGCCCTGCTGCCAGCCATGTTCCAGAAGCAGAAAGCCGCCGGATACCAGCGCGTTACGCGACTGTTCGATGATATGCACGATGTCTGCCATTCCGCTGTCTGCCGCAACCAGCGCAGTGAGTGGCTCAAAGCGGACATCGCCTTGTTGAAGATGTGGATCCTGCTCGTCGATATACGGTGGATTGCTGACAATCATCGTAAACTGCTGCCCGGCTAGCGCGCTAAACCAGTCGCTTTGCAGGATGTGGATATTTTTGATCGCCAGATGCTGGGCATTACGTTGTGCCAGGGCGACAGCATCGGGCATACGATCTACAGCGGTAATTTCGCAGTCTGGCCGCTCGCTGGCCAACGCCAGCGCAATCGCCCCGGTGCCAGTTCCAAGATCGAGAATGCGGCAAGGTTGTTCAGGCAATCGCGCCAGTGCCTGTTCCACCAGACATTCTGTATCCGGGCGCGGAATTAAGGTCGCTGGCGAAACAAATAACGGCAACGACCAGAATTCACGCACACCGGTTAAATGAGCAATAGGTTCACCGGCACGACGACGAGCTAAAAGCGCGTCGAGTTGCTCACATTGCTCTTCAGTCAACTGCGTTTCACCAAAGGCGAGAATATAAGTGCGCCCCTTGCCGGTAACATGCTCCAGCAGGATTTCAGCATCGCGCCTCGGGCTTTCGCTCGCCTGAAGTTGGCTTATTGCTTCACGTAACCAGTGTTGATATTCCATTATTCCTGCTCGGACAACGCCGCCAGTTGGTCGGCCTGATGTTCCTGGACGATCGGTTCTATCAGCATATCCAGTTTACCTTCCATTACTTCATCCAGACGGTAGAGCGTCAGGTTGATGCGGTGATCGGTAACACGCCCCTGCGGGAAGTTATAGGTACGGTTACGATCGCTGCGATCGCCGCTACCCAGCAAGTTGCGACGGGTGGAAGCCTCTGCCTGCTGGCGTTTTGCCATTTCCGCCGCATGGATACGAGCACCAAGCACTGAAAGTGCCTTCGCTTTGTTTTTATGCTGCGAACGTTCGTCCTGACATTCAACAACAATACCGGTCGGCAAGTGGGTAATACGAATTGCCGAATCGGTGGTGTTGACGTGCTGACCACCTGCGCCTGAGGAACGGAAAGTATCGATACGCAAATCTGCCGGGTTAATATCCGGCAGTTCCGCTTCCGGCAGCTCCGGCATTACCGCTACGGTACAAGCGGAAGTATGAATACGCCCTTGCGATTCCGTCGCAGGAACACGCTGCACGCGATGACCGCCAGATTCGAATTTCAAACGACCATACACACCATCACCGCTAATTTTGGCGATGATCTCTTTATAACCGCCATGTTCACCCTCGCTGGCGCTCATGATTTCTACACGCCAGCGGCGGGCCTCTGCGTAGCGACTGTACATACGGAACAGATCGCCAGCGAACAGCGCCGCTTCGTCGCCGCCGGTTCCGGCACGCACTTCGAGGAATGCATTGCGTTCATCATCGGGATCTTTTGGCAGCAAAAGAACCTGTAACTGTTGCTCCAGTTGCTCGCTTTTTTCTTTAGCTTCACGCAGCTCGTCCTGCGCCATCTCGCGCATTTCCGGATCGTCGAGCATCATCTGCGCGGTTTCGATATCTTCCTGAACCTGTTGCCAGTCGGTGAAACAGCGCGAAACATCACTTAACTGCGCATATTCACGAGATAATGCGCGAAAACGTTCCTGGTCGGCGATGGTTTGCGCATCACCCAGCAGTGCCTGAACTTCTTCATGGCGTTCATGCAGGGCTTCCAGTTTGGCAACGATAGAAGGCTTCATAGGCGTAAATGCACCCTGTAAAAAAGAAAATGATGTACTGCTACTCCAGCCCGAGGCTGTCGCGCAGAATATTCAGGCGTTCGTTATCCCCGTCACGGGCGGCCTGTTGAAGTGATTTCGTTGGCGCATGGATCAGGCGGTTAGTCAGTTTCCATGCCAGATCCTGCATTATGGCTTGCGCGTCGCCGCCCTGCTCAAGAGCGGCTAATGCTTTGGCGGTTAACTCATCGCGAACTTGTTCAGCCTGGCTGCGATAATCGCGAATGGTTTCGCTGGCGCTTTGTGCGCGTAGCCACGCCATAAATTCGCTGGTTTCCTGAGCAACGATAGTTTCCGCCTCAACTGCGGCGGCTTTACGTTGCGCCAGGTTGTGCGAAATAATGCTTTGCAGATCATCAACGCTGTAAAGGTAGGCATTCGCCAGTTTGCCAACTTCTGGCTCAACATCGCGTGGAACGGCAATATCGACCAGCAACATCGGTTGGTTGCGACGACTTTTTAATGCGCGCTCCACCATGCCTTTACCGATAATCGGCAGCGGACTAGCGGTGGAACTGATGATGATATCGGCTTCGCACAGACGCTCGTCGATATCGCTCAGGGCAATCACTTCCGCGCCGACTTCATCTGCCAGAATTTGGGCTCGTTCGCGAGTACGGTTGGCGATAATCATCTTCTGTACTTTGTGTTCGCGCAGATGACGCGCCACCAGCTCGATGGTTTCGCCCGCGCCAACCAGCAATACGGTCACCGTAGAGAGCGATTCAAAGATCTGCCGCGCCAGCGTACAAGCCGCAAATGCAACAGATACCGCACTGGCGCCAATATCCGTTTCAGTGCGAACGCGTTTCGCCACGGAGAAAGATTTCTGGAACATACGCTCCAGTTCGCTGGCCTTCATATGGCCTTTTTGTGAATCGGCAAAGGCTTTTTTTACCTGACCGAGGATTTGCGGCTCGCCCAATACCAGTGAATCAAGACCACTGGCAACGCGCATTAAATGGCTGACCGCATCGTTATCCTGATGCCAGTAGAGGCTATTACGCAGATCTTCTTCGTTGAGATTATGGTAATCGCACAACCAGCGAATGAGCGCCTCTTGCAGGTTATCCTGCTCTTCAACGCTAAGATAAAGTTCTGTGCGGTTACACGTCGACAGCACCACGCCGCCCTGCACCATCGGCTGCGCGAGCAGGCTGTCCAGCGCCTGATCGAGCTTGTCCGGCGAAAACGATACACGTTCTCGCAGCGATACAGGTGCCGTTTTATGGTTGATACCGAGTGCTAAAAGGGTCATGTCTGCGGGAAATAATACCAACGTTGATATGGTTAGTCTGCTCGCATCATACAGGATGCGCGGGATCAATAAAAGAGAGCGCCCCCTTTTGGAGTAATTGTCTAAACCCGTTAGATTCTGGCAATTAAGACAACTTGAACATAGACGATGGCTGACGGTAACGCTAGCATTAAGGGTTATAACTGCAACGTATCTCAAGGACTTGTCATTATTATGCCCCTGCCCGATTTTCGCTTTATCCGCCTGCTACCGCTGGCTGCTCTCGTGCTCACGGCCTGTTCCGTTACGACGCCTAAAGGTCCAGGCAAAAGCCCGGACTCGCCACAGTGGCGTCAGCATCAGCAAGACGTGCGTAATCTTAATCAGTATCAGACACGCGGTGCGTTTGCCTATATTTCTGACCAACAAAAAGTGTATGCCCGTTTCTTCTGGCAGCAAACTGGCCAGGATCGCTACCGTCTGCTGCTGACTAACCCATTGGGCAGCACGGAACTGGAGTTGAATGCCCAGCCGGGTAATGTGCAGTTAGTGGACAATAAAGGCCAGCGTTACACCGCCGATGACGCCGAAGAGATGATTGGCAAATTGACCGGAATGCCTATTCCACTCAACAGTTTGCGCCAGTGGATTTTAGGTTTGCCAGGTGATGCAACCGACTACAAACTGGACGACCAGTACCGCCTGAGCGAAATTACCTATAGTCAGAACGGTAAAAAATGGAAAGTGGTATATGGCGGTTATGACACCAAAACGCAACCTGCGATGCCTGCCAACATGGAACTCACCGAAGGCGGTCAACGCATCAAGTTAAAAATGGATAACTGGATAGTGAAATAATGCGGACTCAGTGGCCCTCTCCGGCAAAGCTTAATCTGTTTTTATACATTACCGGTCAGCGTGCGGACGGCTACCACACGCTGCAAACGCTGTTTCAGTTTCTGGATTACGGCGACACTATCAGCATTGAACTTCGCAACGATGGGGAAATCCGCCTGTTAACGCCAGTTGAAGGTGTGGAACACGAAGATAACCTGATTGTTCGCGCGGCACGGTTGTTGATGAAAACAGCCGCCGCCAGTGGGCGTCTTCCGAAAGGAAGTGGGGCAGATATCAGCATTGACAAGCGTTTGCCTATGGGCGGTGGTCTGGGCGGTGGTTCATCCAATGCCGCAACAGTTCTGGTAGCTTTAAATCATCTGTGGCAATGCGGACTGAGTGTTGATGAGTTGGCAGAAATCGGTCTGACGCTGGGCGCAGATGTTCCGGTTTTTGTCCGTGGTCATGCTGCTTTTGCCGAAGGGGTCGGTGAAATATTAACGCCGGTGAATCCACCAGAGAAATGGTATCTGGTTGCGCACCCTGGCGTGAGTATTCCTACGCCAATGATTTTTAAAGATCCCGAACTCCCGCGCAACACGGCGAAAAGGTCAATAGAAACGTTGCTAAAATGTGAATTCAGCAATGATTGCGAGGTTATCGCAAGAAAACGTTTTCGCGAGGTTGATGCGGTGCTTTCCTGGCTGTTAGAATACGCCCCGTCGCGCCTGACTGGGACAGGGGCCTGTGTCTTTGCTGAATTTGATACAGAGTCTGAAGCCCGCCAGGTGCTAGAGCAAGCCCCGGAATGGCTCAATGGCTTTGTGGCGAAAGGTGTTAATCTTTCCCCATTGCACAGAGCCATGCTTTAAGCCGGGCAAGCTGAGTTTCGGTGACAACGTCACCTTGTTCCAGACGTTGCATCGCGCTCTTTAATACACCGCCTGGAAAGAATATTGCCTGGCCCGCACAGTTTTCGGCAGATTCTTTCCACCAATGGACGCATGCCTGAGGTTCTTCTCGTGCCTGATATGAAGCTTTTTGCTGGTAACGCCACCCCGGAACTAGCACAACGTATTGCCAACCGCCTGTACACTTCACTCGGCGACGCCGCTGTAGGTCGCTTTAGCGACGGCGAAGTCAGCGTACAAATTAACGAAAATGTACGCGGTGGTGATATTTTCATCATCCAGTCCACTTGTGCCCCTACTAACGACAACCTGATGGAATTAGTCGTGATGGTTGATGCCCTGCGTCGTGCTTCCGCAGGTCGTATCACCGCTGTTATCCCCTACTTTGGCTATGCGCGCCAGGACCGTCGCGTCCGTTCCGCTCGTGTACCAATCACTGCGAAAGTGGTTGCAGACTTCCTCTCCAGCGTCGGTGTTGACCGTGTGCTGACAGTGGATCTGCACGCTGAACAGATTCAGGGTTTCTTCGACGTTCCGGTTGATAACGTATTTGGTAGCCCGATCCTGCTGGAAGACATGCTGCAGCTGAATCTGGATAACCCGATTGTGGTTTCCCCGGACATCGGCGGCGTTGTGCGTGCCCGCGCTATCGCTAAGCTGCTGAACGATACCGATATGGCAATCATCGACAAACGTCGTCCGCGTGCGAACGTTTCCCAGGTGATGCATATCATCGGTGACGTTGCAGGTCGTGACTGCGTACTGGTCGATGATATGATCGACACTGGCGGTACGCTGTGTAAAGCTGCTGAAGCTCTGAAAGAACGTGGTGCTAAGCGTGTATTTGCGTACGCGACTCACCCGATCTTCTCTGGCAACGCGGCGAACAACCTGCGTAACTCTGTAATTGATGAAGTCGTTGTCTGCGATACCATTCCGCTGAGCGATGAAATCAAATCACTGCCGAACGTGCGTACTCTGACCCTGTCAGGTATGCTGGCCGAAGCGATTCGTCGTATCAGCAACGAAGAATCGATCTCTGCCATGTTCGAACATTAATCGAACCCGGCTCAAAGACCCGCTGCGGCGGGTTTTTTTGTCTGTAATATCCATTTGTATGACCTATGCCTCCTTCACCTGCCATTTAGTTGACAGATGATGCGCTCACGGATGAAACATTATTGTGAACAAAATATTTTCCTCACATGTGATGCCTTTCCGCGCTCTGATCGACGCTTGCTGGAAAGAAAAATACACTGCCGCACGGTTTACCCGTGACCTGATTGCCGGGATAACCGTTGGGATTATTGCTATTCCTCTGGCGATGGCGTTGGCAATTGGCAGTGGTGTGGCTCCTCAATACGGTTTATATACTGCTGCCGTTGCGGGGATTGTCATAGCTCTGACGGGTGGGTCGCGCTTTAGCGTTTCCGGTCCGACTGCAGCATTTGTAGTAATTCTCTATCCCGTTTCGCAACAGTTTGGACTGGCAGGCCTGCTGGTTGCGACGTTGTTGTCGGGGATCTTTTTGATCCTGATGGGCCTGGCGCGCTTTGGTCGTCTGATTGAATATATTCCGGTTTCCGTCACATTAGGTTTTACCTCGGGTATCGGGATCACCATCGGTACCATGCAGATTAAAGATTTTCTCGGTCTGCAAATGGCTCATGTCCCGGAACATTATCTACAAAAAGTCGGCGCATTATTTATGGCGCTGCCGACCATTAATGTGGGTGATGCTGCTATTGGTATCGTGACGCTTGGCATTCTGATTTTCTGGCCACGTTTGGGTATTCGTTTACCTGGTCACCTTCCGGCCTTGCTGGCTGGTTGCGCGGTGATGGGGATTGTTAACCTGCTTGGCGGACATGTTGCTACCATCGGGTCGCAATTCCACTACGTTCTGGCCGATGGTTCTCAGGGTAACGGTATTCCGCAACTGCTGCCGCAACTGGTGCTGCCGTGGGATCTGCCTAATTCAGAATTCACACTAACCTGGGATTCTATTCGCACTCTGCTGCCTGCGGCATTCTCGATGGCAATGCTCGGGGCGATCGAATCTCTGCTCTGCGCCGTGGTACTGGATGGTATGACCGGGACTAAGCACAAGGCGAATAGTGAACTGGTCGGTCAGGGGCTGGGGAATATCATCGCTCCATTCTTTGGTGGTATTACCGCTACTGCTGCCATCGCGCGTTCTGCCGCTAACGTCCGTGCCGGGGCAACTTCCCCTATCTCGGCGGTGATCCACTCTATTCTGGTTATTCTCGCCCTGCTGGTACTGGCACCACTGCTCTCCTGGCTGCCGCTTTCCGCTATGGCAGCCCTGCTGTTGATGGTGGCGTGGAACATGAGTGAAGCGCACAAAGTGGTCGACTTGCTGCGTCATGCGCCGAAAGATGACATCATCGTCATGCTGCTGTGTATGTCACTGACCGTGCTGTTTGATATGGTTATTGCCATCAGCGTGGGGATTGTTCTGGCATCGTTGCTGTTTATGCGCCGTATCGCCCGTATGACTCGTCTGGCGCCGGTGGCAGTAGACGTTCCTGATGATGTGCTGGTCTTGCGTGTTATTGGCCCGCTGTTTTTCGCGGCGGCTGAAGGTCTGTTCACCGACCTGGAATCACGTCTGGAAGGAAAACGGATTGTTATTCTGAAGTGGGATGCCGTTCCGGTGCTTGATGCTGGTGGTCTTGATGCGTTCCAGCGTTTTGTGAAGCGCCTGCCTGAAGGGTGTGAACTGCGCGTGTGTAACGTGGAATTCCAGCCTCTGCGTACAATGGCCCGATCCGGTATTCAACCGATTCCGGGACGTCTGGCGTTCTTCCCGAATCGCAGCGCAGCAATGGCGGATTTATAAGTACGAGATTGACCAGTCAGCGCAAACTGACTGGTCAGCAAACTGCATTATTTGTTAGCTATGACGGCGATTATCGCTACGGCGGCAACGTTTGTCATAGTGGCGAACCCACCAGTAACGGTCGCACACCTGTTCATGCCCGCCAACACGGGCACCCGCCAGCCAGAGAATGGCACCGACGAAAATACTTAGCACTGCACCGTGTGCGAAATACTGGGGCATATCAAACTGTGGTAATTGGTTGAGGATTGAATACCCCACGCCGACCACCATCACTACCAGACCCAACCCCATAAGCACGTTACCGAGTAACGAAGCGTTTTTGCGTTTCATGTGTCACCTCCGGAACTTTCTGGGTTGTAACAGGGAATACCCCTCTTCCTTATGTGTAAAGTATAGACAACACCCTGTGGCTTATGTGCGGGCGTGATCACAATTACAACCCTTATTTCAACAAAACTTTACAAATAACCGTCTGAACACCTTGACTTTCTAATAGTCGACACTGGCAATTATTATGTTATCTGCGTTTAACACGCTGTTTTTTGTCAAGCGGGGCCGCAACCAGTAAACTACGCGCCAGTTATGTACTCACTCAGGACAAAAAAACGTGACGATTAAATTGATTGTCGGCCTGGCGAACCCCGGCGCTGAATACGCCGCAACGCGACATAATGCTGGCGCCTGGTTCGTTGACTTACTGGCGGAGCGTTTACGCGCTCCCCTGCGCGAAGAGGCTAAATTCTTTGGTTATACCTCGCGAGTTACCCTCGGAGGCGAAGATGTCCGCCTGTTAGTCCCGACTACATTTATGAATCTCAGCGGCAAAGCCGTCGCAGCGATGGCCAGTTTTTTCCGCATTAATCCGGACGAAATTCTGGTGGCTCACGACGAACTGGATCTGCCTCCGGGCGTCGCCAAATTTAAATTGGGCGGTGGCCACGGTGGTCACAATGGACTGAAAGACATCATCAGTAAATTGGGTAATAACCCTAACTTTCACCGTTTACGCATCGGAATCGGTCATCCGGGCGATAAAAACAAAGTTGTCGGGTTTGTGTTAGGCAAACCACCTGTTAGTGAACAGAAGTTAATTGATGAAGCCATCGACGAAGCGGCGCGTTGTACTGAAATGTGGTTTACAGATGGTTTGACCAAAGCAACGAACCGATTGCACGCCTTTAAAGCGCAATAAGTCGTTGTCTGCGGCATTTTTGCCGAGTGCCGTGTATAATAGGCAAAGTTATTTCCATTTCTGCAATCTGTTTGTGATAACAGGTTGATTATTAAGATATTAAGGTGATTTAAATCATGGGATTCAAATGCGGTATCGTCGGTTTGCCCAACGTCGGGAAATCTACCCTGTTCAACGCGCTGACCAAAGCCGGTATTGAAGCGGCCAACTTTCCATTCTGTACCATCGAGCCGAACACAGGCGTCGTACCAATGCCTGACCCTCGCCTGGATCAACTGGCTGAAATCGTAAAACCGCAGCGTACGCTTCCCACGACCATGGAATTTGTCGATATCGCCGGTCTGGTAAAAGGCGCGTCGAAAGGTGAAGGTTTGGGTAACCAGTTCCTGACTAACATTCGTGAAACCGAAGCGATCGGCCACGTTGTTCGCTGCTTTGAGAATGACAATATCATTCACGTTTCCGGCAAAGTTAACCCGGCGGACGATATTGAAGTTATCAACACCGAACTGGCGCTGGCGGATCTCGACACCTGCGAACGTGCGATTCACCGCGTACAGAAGAAAGCCAAAGGTGGCGATAAAGACGCGAAAGCCGAGCTGGCAGTACTGGAAAAATGCCTGCCACAGCTGGAAAACGCAGGCATGCTGCGCGCGCTGGATTTAAGCGCTGAAGAGAAAGCGGCGATTCGTTACCTGAGCTTCCTGACGCTGAAACCAACGATGTACATCGCCAACGTCAACGAAGACGGTTTTGAAAACAACCCGTATCTTGACCAGGTGCGTGAAATTGCGGCGAAAGAAGGTTCTATCGTGGTTCCGGTTTGTGCTGCTGTTGAAGCAGACATTGCAGAACTGGATGACGAAGAACGTGACGAGTTTATGCAGGAACTGGGACTGGAAGAACCGGGCCTGAACCGTGTGATCCGTGCAGGTTATAAACTGCTGAACCTGCAAACTTACTTCACCGCTGGGGTGAAAGAAGTGCGCGCATGGACCATTCCGGTTGGTGCAACTGCGCCACAGGCTGCTGGCAAAATCCACACCGATTTTGAAAAAGGCTTTATCCGCGCACAAACCATCTCGTTTGAAGATTTCATCACTTACAAAGGTGAACAAGGTGCGAAAGAAGCGGGCAAAATGCGTGCAGAAGGTAAAGACTACATCGTTAAAGATGGCGATGTGATGAACTTCCTGTTCAACGTCTAATTCCGCGTAATATCCTGGCGGTTAATCACGAGCCATTATGTGAGTCGCACATAATGGCTTTTTTACGCCTGCTACGCTGCTTCTTTCAATTCTGAGTTACCGAAACTCATAATCAGACTCCTGGCAATATTAACAATGCGGCTTTTATGTGATAACAATCACAGTGCATTAACCGTTCAAGAGTTTGTCATGAAAAAAACATTTACCTTCAGTCTGTTAGCAATTGTCTTCGCAAGCCTGTTAAGTGCTTGTGTTCCTCACCATCATCACCGCCACAACGATGGCCCGCGTGGTCCTGCGGCTTCCGGTAAGCCAATGCCACCTTCAAATGGTGGGCCAAATCATGGCAGTCATGGTCGCTATTAATTAGCAAGTCATACGCGGGAGAGTGCCTACTTTCCCGCTATCCACGACGCTTAAACTGACTTGCATCAATGCCGTATTGCTTCATTTTTCGCCACAGCGTAGTGCGACCTATCCCGAGTAAAACCGACATTTCCTGAATACGTCCACCAGTCACCTGGGCCGCGTTAATAATCGCCTCTTTTTCAACCTCCGCGAATGACAGACTGGTAGAAAGGCGTGTAGCGCTGGCATCATCTGTCGCCTGTTCAGTAAACAGGTGTTCCGGCAAATCACTGACACGAATGCGTCCGTTTTCGCTACTCAGCGCAAGATTCTCGATGACGCTGTAAAGTTCAAAATCATTGCCGGGCCATGCGCAAGAAACCAGGCGAGTAAGCGCATCGTCATCAATTTTCAGACGCGTAGAGAAGCGTTTTTCAAGACTGCGCAATTTGTTATTCACCAGCGCCGGAATACTGTCGCGCCGCATCCGCAAAGGCGGGATGGTAATTTCAAATGCATGAAGCGCGTAATAAAGCTGACGACTAAAGCGATTTTGCTCCACCAGCATCGCCAGATCCGCTGTTGTAGTGGCAATCACTTTGACATCAATAGGTATTAAACGCCGCGCATCCAGTCTTGTGATGACGCCTTGTTTGATAACCTGGAGCAACGCAGACTGTAACTCTGCCGCCAGATATTCAATCTTTTCAAGGAACAACGTGCCACCATGTGCCAGTTCCAGCCGACTCAGACGACCATTTTCATTCTCCGTTCGATCGCCACCAATAAATTCTTCCGCCAGCGCCGCATCGCCATATAACTCGCAATTAACCGCGATATAGGGACCCGCCGCACGCTCGCTTTCATTGTGAATGGCCTGGCTTAACAGTGCTTTGCCAACGCCTTCTTCTCCACAGAGTAGCACCGGGAAACTGCTGCGCGCCGCCTGGCGGCCAAAATGGATCAACCGGCGGGTTTGCGGATCGTCCTGTGGCATATGAGCGAAGGTATGGCTGACTTTTCCTAATTGACTGGTCATCAACTGCCGCATCTGTTCTACCGGATGGAGCAACAGAATAAAGCTGGTCCCTTGCGTTTCAATTATCGGTTTAAGGGTAATGACCGCATCAATAAACTGGTGCTGACTTTCAAAAGTCGCTTCCACATGTTTGAGGGGATGAGCTTGCTTTATTGCCTGTTGCAATACGGTTGGTAGCGTTAATAGCTCAGTGATCGCCCTTCCCTGACTTGCCGTCGCGTCCAGACACAAAACACGCGCCGCCTGGGCATTGATAAATTGCAAATTACCCTGCTCATCCCAGCTAATCACGCCATCGTCCATACTTTCCAGCAAGGCGTTAAGCTGATTTAAATGCCGATTTGTTTCAGCCAGTAAACTGTCTGTCAGCAGTAAATTTCCTACCTCGCGCGCAATTGCCAGCGTCAACGGCAAATCGCTGCGGTGGTTTGCTCAACCGGACACGCCAGCGCTATCGTTCCCGTTAATCGGCCCTTGCTGTCAAACAGTGGCGTTGCACAAAATGCCCAATCCCACAGCGCCTGCTTGAAATGTTGATCGGCCATCGTTTTCACTGCCTGACCGGAGATAGCCGCTAACGATAGCGCACAAGTACCAATAATTCCCTCTGCGCAATACGTGCCGTCATTGAATCCCAGGACACTAAGCTGGTGCAGCGTTTGCGGATCACCATAACGACTAAGGATGCAGGCGGTTTCATCAAGGATGAACAGTCCACACGCCCGCGATTCCATATATTCCCAGGCATCTTCCAGTGCCGCTTGCCCGAGTGCCAGCATCGCTTCCTTACGCCGATAGATAGAAGCAAATGTCACGCCCCGAGCCTGATGCGGTACGCTCCATGACTCCCGTTTCATCAGCTTGCGGCATCGCTCCCAGGATGCTGCTATCAAGGGTGATACGCTCTGTTGCTGGTTGTAAAAACCGTCATTCATATTTGCTGCCCTTATGACAAAAAGGTGTTCCGCATCGCAAATTTACTTATCCAGATTCGGCATGGTTCCGTTATGGAACATTTATTAAAGCATATGTTTCATTATGAAACATAATTTGGGTTAATTTTCTTTTCTCCCGCCTGATGCACAATGGATTTACCGGCAGTCAGTGGTCGCCGTGTCGTTGAACATCATCCATGCCCTACCCTAATTGCTGGAGCAAAATAATGAAAAAATTGATCAATGATGTGCAAGACGTACTGAACGAACAACTGGCGGGACTGGCGAAAGCGTATCCTTCGCTGGCACTGCATCAGGATCCGGTGTATGTCACCCGAGCCGATGCGCCAATTGCAGGAAAAGTGGCGTTATTGTCGGGCGGCGGCAGCGGACACGAACCAATGCACTGTGGTTATATTGGCCAGGGTATGCTCTCGGGGGCGTGTCCGGGCGAAATTTTCACCTCACCGACGCCCGATAAAATTTTTGAATGTGCCATGCAAATCGATGGTGGCGAAGGTGTACTGCTGATTATCAAAAATTATACCGGCGATATTCTTAACTTCGAAACAGCGACCGAATTACTGCACGATAGCGGCGTAAAAGTGACCACCGTGGTCATTGATGACGACGTTGCAGTAAAAGACAGTCTTTATACCGCCGGGCGGCGCGGCGTTGCCAATACAGTATTAATTGAAAAAATTGTTGGCGCAGCGGCAGAACGCGGCGACTCGCTGGAGGCTTGTGCACAACTGGGGCGTAAGTTGAACAATCAGGGCCACTCTATTGGTATCGCCCTCGGTGCCTGTACCGTCCCTGCTGCAGGCAAACCTTCTTTTACGCTGGCAGATAATGAAATGGAATTTGGTGTCGGCATTCATGGTGAGCCGGGTATTGACCGCCGCCCCTTCTCCTCTCTTGATCAAACTGTCGATGAAATGTTCGACACGCTGCTGGAAAATGGCACATACCACCGCACGCTGCGCTTCTGGGATTATAGACAAGGTAGCTGGCAGGAAGAGACGCAAACTAAACAACCGCTTCAGTCTGGCGATCGAGTGATTGCGCTGGTCAACAATCTTGGCGCGACACCGCTTTCTGAACTGTATGGCGTCTATAACCGCCTGACCACGCGTTGCCAGCAAGCTGGCTTGACTATCGAGCGTAATTTAATCGGCGCATATTGCACCTCACTGGACATGACCGGTTTTTCCATCACCTTACTGAAAGTTGATGACGAAACGCTGGCGTTATGGGACGCCCCGGTCCACACCCCGGCGCTTAACTGGGGTAAATAAGGAGATAACCATGTCACTGAGCAGAACTCAAATTGTTACCTGGCTCACTCGCTGTGGAGAAATTTTCAGCAAAGAGAGCGATTATCTTACCGGGCTGGATCGTGAAATCGGTGACGCTGACCACGGGCTGAATATGAATCGTGGCTTTAGCAAAGTGGTGGAAAAACTCCCTGCCATCGCGGATAAAGACATCGGTTTCATTCTCAAGAATACCGGCATGACGTTGCTTTCCAGCGTCGGCGGTGCCAGCGGCCCACTGTTCGGTACGTTCTTTATCCGTGCGGCACAGGCAACTCAGGCACGTCAAAGCCTGACGTTGATAGAGCTTTATCAGATGTTCCGTGATGGCGCAGACGGCGTAATCAGTCGGGGGAAAGCAGAACCAGGCGATAAAACCATGTGCGATGTCTGGGGGCCAGTGGTTGAGTCGTTACGCCAGTCCAGTGAGCAAAACCTTTCTGTTCCGGCGGCGCTCGAAGCCGCCAGTAGCGTCGCGGAATCCGCCGCACAAAGCACGATTACGATGCAAGCCCGCAAAGGCCGCGCCAGTTATCTCGGTGAACGCAGTATTGGTCACCAGGATCCTGGTGCAACCTCCGTGATGTTTATGATGCAAATGTTGGCGTTAGCCGCAAAAGAGTAAGGAATTGGTGATGGTAAACCTGGTCATAGTTTCACATAGCGCCCGACTGGGAGAAGGTGTCGGTGAATTAGCTCGCCAGATGTTAATGGGCGATAGTTGTAAAATCGCCATTGCCGCAGGAATTGACGATCCACAGAATCCCATCGGTACAGATGCCGTCAAAGTGATGGAAGCCATCGAATCCGTTGCCGATGCCGACCATGTGTTGGTCATGATGGATATGGGGAGTGCGTTATTGAGTGCAGAAACCGCACTGGAATTGCTGGCGCCAGAGATCGCCGCGAGAGTACGTTTGTGCGCTGCACCGTTGGTCGAAGGAACGTTAGCGGCCGCCGTCAGCGCAGCCTCGGGGGCGGATATCGACAAAGTCATCCATGACGCCATGCATGCGCTGGAAGCCAAACGAGAACAACTGGGTTTACCATCATCCGCCACTGTAATCTCCGACATATGCCCCTCGCACGATGAAGAAGCCCGTTCTCTGGCAGTGGTGATCAAAAACCGTAACGGACTCCACGTCCGTCCAGCCTCCCGACTGGTCTATACCTTATCGACATTTAATGCAGACATGTTGTTGGAGAAAAACGGTAAGTGCGTAACACCGGAGAGTATTAACCAGATTGCGCTGTTACAAGTCCGCTGTAACGATACGCTGCGCCTGATTGCAAAAGGGCCAGAGGCTGAAGAGGCGTTGGTCGCTTTTCGCCAGTTGGCTGAAGATAACTTTGGTGAAATGGAAGAGATAGCACCGCCAACTCTGCGTCCAGTTCCGCCTGTCACAGGAAAAGCCTTTTATTATCAACCGGTTTTATGCACAGTACAGGCGAAATCATCACTGAGCGTGGAAGAAGAACAGGAACGGTTACGCCAGGCAATTGACTTCACGTTGTTAGATCTGATGACGTTAACGGCAAAGGCAGAAGCAAGCGGGCGCGACGATATCGCAGCAATTTTTTCCGGCCACCATACACTATTAGACGATCCTGAACTGCGGGTAGCGGCAAGCGAACTCCTTCATCATGAACATTGCACGGCGGAGTATGCCTGGCAGCAGGTTCTTAAAGAACTTAGCCAGCAATACCAGCAGATTGATGATGAATATTTGCAGGCTCGCTATATTGATGTGGACGATCTTCTGCATCGCACCCTGCTCCACCTGACACAGACAAAAGAAGAACTCCCTCAATTTAGCGCGCCAACCATTTTACTGGCGGAGAACATTTATCCCTCCACGGTACTTCAACTGGATCCGACAGTCGTTAAGGGCATCTGCCTTAGTGCCGGAAGTCCGGTATCCCACAGCGCTCTAATTGCCCGTGAACTGGGTATTGGCTGGATTTGTCAGCAGGGAGAGAAGCTGTATTCGATTCAACCTGAAGAGACGCTAACGCTGGATGTAAAAGCACAACGCTTCAGGCATCAGTGTTAAATTAGATTTGTCTGTCAGTTCGCAGAAAAAGATTTCAATCATGCTCTTACGGCGATCCTGAACTAAGGTTTTCTGATACTTGAATACCGTTTTGTTCGGTATCGCCAAAGGAGAATGATTGATGAAACCACTTGTCCCTCGTCGCTCGCAGAAAGTGGCGTTAATACCTGCTGCCGTATTATTGTGTGCCACCGCGCTATCTGCACAGGCAGAAGAAACACCGGTGACGCCACAATCGCCTGATATTTTGTTAGGCCCTCTGTTTAACGATGTGCAAAACGCCAAACTTTTTCCTGATCAAAAAACTTTTGCCGATGCCATTCCTAACAGCGATCCATTAATGATCCTCGCAGACTACCGGATGCAGCAGAATCAGAGCGGGTTCGATCTGCGCCATTTCGTTAACGTCAATTTCACCCTGCCGAAAGAGGGAGAAAAATATGTGCCTCCAAAGGGGCAGTCACTGCGCGAACACATTGACGGACTTTGGCCGGTGTTAACCCGTTCTACCGAAAGTACCGAACAATGGGATTCTCTGTTGCCGTTGCCGAAACCCTATGTCGTGCCGGGAGGTCGTTTTCGCGAAGTGTATTACTGGGACAGTTACTTCACCATGCTGGGGCTTGCCGAAAGCGGTCACTGGGATAAAGTGGCGGACATGGTGGCAAACTTTGGTCATGAAATAGATACTTATGGGCATATTCCAAACGGTAACCGCAGCTATTATTTGAGCCGATCGCAGCCGCCCTTTTTTGCCTTGATGGTAGAGTTACTCGCGCAACATGAAGGTGACGACGCGTTGAAACAATATCTGCCGCAACTGCAAAAAGAGTATGCGTACTGGATGGACGGTATTGAAAACCTGCAGGCCGGACAACAGGAAAAGCGCGTTGTTAAACTCAAGGATGGCACTATTCTTAACCGCTATTGGGATGACCACGATACGCCACGCCCGGAGTCGTGGGTAGAAGATATTGCCACCGCCAAAAGTAATCCGAACCGCCCTGCCACTGAAATTTACCGCGATCTGCGTTCTGCCGCCGCGTCTGGCTGGGATTTCAGTTCACGCTGGATGGACAACCCGCAGCAGTTAAATACGTTACGCACCACCAGCATCGTACCGGTCGATCTCAATAGTCTGATGTATAAAATGGAGAAAATCCTCTCCCGCGCCAGTAAAGCAGCCGGGGATAACGCGATGGCCAGCCAATATGAAACACTCGCCGATGCCCGTCAGAAAGGGATCGAAAAATACCTGTGGAACGATCAACATGGCTGGTATGCCGACTACGACCTGAAGAGCGATAAAGTGCGCAATCAGTTAACTGCCGCCGCCCTGTTCCCGCTTTATGTCAATGCAGCAGCAAAAGATCGCGCGATCAAAATGGCTACCGCCACTAAAACACATCTGTTGCAACCAGGCGGACTTAACACCACATCGGTGAAAAGTGGACAGCAATGGGATGCGCCAAATGGCTGGGCTCCGCTGCAATGGGTGGCGACAGAAGGGTTGCAAAACTACGGGCAGAACGAGGTGGCGATGGACATTAGCTGGCACTTCCTGACCAATGTTCAGCACACTTATGACCGGGAGAAGAAGCTGGTCGAGAAATATGATGTCAGTACCACCGGAACAGGTGGTGGCGGTGGCGAATACCCGTTGCAGGATGGCTTTGGCTGGACCAATGGCGTCACGCTGAAAATGCTCGATTTGATCTGCCCGAAAGAGCAACCGTGTGACAACGTTCCGGCAACGCGTCCGACCAGTAAATCAACCACACCGCCGGTTAAACAAAAAGAGGCGGAACCTACGTCTTAACTTTGCTGTATATCGGGCAATGCCATTGTGCGCATAAAATTGGCATTGCTCTTTTTTTCCACGAAAAACCAAACATCGATTATTATACGGTCTATGTCTTAATTTTCTTATATCAGAGAAGATATTAATTTTACATTATCAATTTATTAATCATTACTCTTCTATTTATATTTTTCCGCCACTCACGCATTCTCCCTGACAATTTTCTTGTTGAACAAAGCGTTGTTTAGCAAATAAGCAGATCATTCTGTTTCTTTAGACAAATCTTGACATCAAACATGATCTTTATCGATATATATGTAAATATATAGCGGTTTTAATTGTCAGGATATTACTTATGTCACTAACCAGACGGATGTTTACGCAGGCTCTTGCGTCTACCTTGTTCCTGCATCATCTGCCGTCCTTTGCACAATCAGTTAAATTCTGGGCCTCATTGACGCTTCCTGAAGCCAAAAAAATTACGCGTATTGTCAGTGCCGGTGCGCCTGCCGATCTGCTTTTGCTGGCTGTCGCGCCAGAAAAACTGGTCGGTTTTTCTTCTTTTGACTTTGCTCGCGAGGCGGCAATTCCATTAACTCCGGCAATACGTCATTTACCTAAACTTGGACGACTCGCCGGACGCGCCAGTTCGCTTTCAATGGAAGGGCTTATGGCATTGCAGCCCGATTTGGTCGTTGATTGCGGCAATACGGATGAAACCTGGATCTCCCAGGCACGGCAGGTTAGCGAACAGACACAAATACCCTGGTTATTGCTTAATGGGAAACTGGAGCAATCGGCAGAACAGTTAACAACGCTTGGCAAAACGTTAGGCGAAGAGCACCGCGCCGCAGAACAAGCCAATCTCGCCAGCCGCTTCGTTGGTGAAGCTCAGGCATTCGCCACCTCACCCGCCGCTAACCTCCGCTTTTATGCTGCGCGCGGTCCCCGAGGGCTGGAAACGGGCTTACAGGGTTCGTTGCATACCGAGGCGGCGGAATTATTAGGTTTGCACAACGTCGCGCAAATAGCCGATCGCCACGGCCTGGCACAGGTTTCCATGGAAAATCTACTGCGCTGGCAGCCGGATATTATTCTGGTTCAGGATGCTGTGACTGCAAACTTTATCCGTAACGATCCTCTCTGGCAGGGCGTAAATGCCGTTGCGGAACATCGCATCCTGTTTTTGAGTGGCTTGCCTTTCGGCTGGCTGGATGCCCCGCCGGGAATCAACCGTCTTCTGGGATTGCGCAGACTCCACGCCTGGCTGGATCCCGCAGTCAACAGCCAGTTTAAAAACGATATGCAACGTTACGCTCAACTGTTCTGGCATTGCCCATTAAGTGACGCCGACTATCAAAAAATGGTGGCGAGCTAATGAGAACCGCGAACGGATGTATTCTGCTGCTGGCAGCTATCAGTATCACTTTTGCCGCCGTAAATGGGGCTTATCATCTCGATATGCAGCAACTGCTGGCGCTAATTCTTCGTCAAGAAGATATTCCTGTGCAGGAACAAATTGTCTTCTGGCAAATCCGCGTGCCGCGCATTCTGGCGGCGTTGTTACTGGGCGCTGCGCTGGCAGGCGCCGGAACCACCTATCAGGGGATGTTTCGTAATCCCTTAGTTTCACCGGATATTTTAGGCGTCTCCGCCGGTGCCGGACTTGGTGCCTGCGCTGCAATCCTGTGGGGATTATCGATAGCTTACATCCAACTCTATGCATTTTGCGGCGGTCTGCTGGTGGTCGCAGGCGTCTGGCTGATTACATGTCGGGTGACTCGTCACGATCCGGTGCTCACGCTGGTGCTGGTCGGCATTGCGTTAGGAACGCTGTGTGGAGCGGGGATATCGCTAATTAAAACGCTGGCCGATCCCTATACCCAGTTGCCCTCGATTACCTTCTGGCTACTCGGTGGCCTGTCTACGGTAACCTTACGCGACCTTTACTACGCGGCACCGCTCATTCTGGCTGGCACCGTTCCTCTGCTATTCCTCCGCTGGCGCATGAATTTACTCACGCTTTCTGATGACGAAGCCCGTTCGCTGGGGCTGAATGTTGCGCGTCTGCGATTAGGATTGATTGTCTGCGCCACACTAATCACCGCCAGCACGGTAGCAATAGCGGGCATTATTGGTTGGGTTGGTCTGGTCGTTCCGCACATTGCCCGCTTGTTGACCGGTCATAACCATCAGCAACAGTTGCCCATGGCAATGTGTACTGGCGCGATTCTGCTCCTGCTTACCGATACGCTGGCGCGCAGCATTGGGACAACAGAAATCCCGCTCGGCATTCTGACCGCTTTTGTTGGCGCACCGTTTTTCCTGCTTTTGTTGTTACGCGGAGGTCGCCAGTGACTTTGCTTGCCGTCCGTCATGCGTCTCTGGGTTACTCCCGCCATCCGGTGCTAAGTGACGTTTCCTTCGCCCTGTCGCAAGGAACAATTTGTTGTCTGCTTGGCGCCAATGGTTGCGGCAAAACCACACTCATGCGCTCCATTCTTGGCGTTATTCCGTTATTAAAGGGCGAGATCTTACTGGATAGCATCCCTGTTCAGACACTTAACCATCGCCAGCGCGCGCAAGCAATTGCCTGGGTGCCGCAGGCGCACGACGGTATTTTTGCTTTCAGTGTGCTGGATATGGTGTTGATGGGCCTGGCCCCCACCATGGGCGCTTTTTCCGTTCCCGGTAAGCAAGAACGCCTGAAAGCAACGGAACAACTGGAAAAGCTGGGTATTTTGCATCTGGCGACAAGACGCTGGAATACCCTTAGCGGCGGTGAACGCCAGCTGGCTTTAATCGCCCGTGCACTCGTCCAACAACCGCGCTTGTTGTTACTGGATGAGCCCGCCTCCAGCCTCGATTTCGGTCATCAGATCCAACTTCTGGACACGCTGGCGCAGCTAAAAAATAACGGCATGACAATGTTAATGTCGACTCACCATCCGCTCCATGCCAACGCCATTGCCGACAGCATTATCCAGGTAGAGCCAGATGGACGAGTAACACAAGGCTTACCGACCGAACAGTTAACAACGAACAAACTGGCGGCCCTGTATCGGGTTTCTGCCGACCAAATTCATCATCACCTCTCTGCAATTAGCCGCTAAGGAACAATCATGCTCATTGATGATATTGATTTTGCAGACCTTTATCTGCAGCAACTCAAACTGGCTCACCGCACAGAAAAAACGCCCGATCACTGGGACCAACGGGCGGAGAAAATGGCTGAAAATTGTGCCTCGCCAACGGACAGCTACCTGCAACAACTGATCGCTAAAATTGACCTGCAAGGCGCGCAGACCTTATTCGATATGGGCTGCGGACCAGGTACCGTATCGCTGGCGCTGGCTGACAAACTCACTACGGTTTATGGCGTTGATTACAGTCAGGGGATGCTGAACGTTGCCGCCCGCCGCGCCGCCGCACTGAAGGCTGACAATGTCCACTGGATCCAGCGCGCCTGGGAAGAGGACTGGAGTGACCTGCCACGCTGCGATATTGCCGTGGCTTCCCGATCCACACTGGTGGCAGATATGCGCCAGGCAATGAGCAAACTGAATAATCAGGCACGGCTGCGCGTCTACACCACCCATCTGGTCAGTACCTCGTTCGTCTCCCCGGCCATTCAGCGGGCGGCAGGTCGGGAAGTGATCGAATTACCCAACTATATCTTTGCGCTCAACGTCCTGTATCAAATGGGAATTTATGCTCACGTCGATTTTATCCGTGGACAAAATTGCCAACAGGATAACAGCACCTGGGAACGTTTTGAGCAGAATGTCAGCTGGAGTCTTGGCGCGCTTAACGACGATGAGCGTGAACGGTTATATCGCTGGTATCAACAACAAGATGCTCGTGCCCTCGCCCCTGCCAGCCGCGACTGGGCGCTCATCTGGTGGGATAGCGTGCCGCCGGAGGCACTGCGATGATCTTCATTTCTCAGGCACAAATCGATGCGTTACTTCTGGAAGATATCCAGGGCGGTGACCTGACCACGCGGGCATTAAATATTGGACACCAGCCTGGCTATATTGCGTTTTTTCACCGCCAGGGCGGCTGCGTCAGCGGCGTTTCTCTCGCGTGTAAGATGTTAACCACGCTGGGGTTAACCATTGATGACGCGGTCAGCGACGGTTCACAAGCGGATGCAGGTCAGCGGCTGATCCATGCCCACGGCGACGCTGCAGCACTTCATCAGGGATGGAAAGCGGTCCAGAACGTACTGGAGTGGAGTTGCGGCGTCTCAGATTATCTCGCGCAAATGCTGGCGTTGCTTCGTGAACGTTATCCTGACGGCAATATCGCCTGCACCCGAAAAGCTATCCCTGGAACCCGGTTGCTGGCAACACAAGCTGTCATTGCCGCTGGCGGGCTGATTCACCGTGCCGGATGTGCGGAAACCATATTATTGTTCGCCAACCACCGTCATTTTCTTGCTGACAATCAGGACTGGTCGGGCGCAATCGCTCAGTTACGTCGCCACGCCCCCGAGAAGAAAATTGTTGTTGAAGCCGACACGCCGAAAGAGGCTATCGCCGCGTTACACGCGCAACCAGACGTACTTCAGCTCGACAAATTTAGTCCGCAGCAGGCAACTGAAATTGCGCAAATAGCGCCGTCGCTGGCTCCCCACTGTACGCTGGCTCTGACCGGCGGAATTAATCTGACGACACTCAAAAATTACCTCGACTGCGGCATTCGCCTTTTTATTACTTCCGCGCCTTATTACGCGACACCGGCTGACATCAAAGTCAGTCTGCAACCCGCAGCCTCTATTTAATTCTTTGTTAAACGGAATTTATTCTATGAGACTCAAAAAACGTTATCTCTGCACAGCATTATCACTTGCCTTTACCCAGCAGGCCGTAGCCGCTCAGGAGAGCGACACGCTGACCGTATGGTCCAGCCCCGTATCATCGACGACGACCACCGTTCTCGATCAACCCACCATGAAGGCCCTGGATAAACAGAATGTCGCTAAGGCATTAAGCGTCGTCCCTGGCGTAGTGCTGCAAAAGTCAGGCAGCCGCAACGAAGAACAGGTCAAAGTTCGTGGTTTTGATAGCCGTCAGGTACCGGTCTATTTCGACGGTGTGCCGATTTATGTTCCCTATGACGGCAACCTCGATCTGGCACGGATTCTGACCAACAATCTGGGCGCGGTCGAAGTTTCCAAAGGGTATTCGTCGCTGCTTCAGGGGCCTAATCAGATGGGCGGAGCCATTAATATCACCACCCAGAAGCCAACGAAACCTCTGGAAGCAAATCTGGGATATCGCCAGGGATGGAGCCGTAGCCAGGACAATGCCTACGATATGCATGCTTCATTTGCCGCCAGCAGCGATCTGGGGTATTTGCAAGTCAGCGGTAGCCAGCTAAAGCAGGATTTTCTCGTCCTGCCGCATGGTGTGAATAACGATATTGCAGGCAAACACGGCAAGATGATTAACTCATCGGCTGATGATAAACGCGGCATTGTGAAGCTCGGTTTTACACCACGCGAAAACGATGAATACACACTGACTTACATTAAGCAGGATGGTGAAAAAGATAACCCGCCATACAGCGGAAACAGTGGTCAGAAATCACGCTACTGGCAGTGGCCAGAGTATGACAAAGAAAGTTTTTACTATCAGGGAACGACCCAGCTAAACGAGCGTTTTACTTTGAAAAGTCGGCTGTATCGCGACACCTTTGAAAATACGCTGATGATGTACAACTCGCTGGCTGATTTGAAAAATAAAAAAGGCAGCTACAGCCATTATTCCGATTACAGCGACGGTGCCGGGTTACAACTGGCAGCCGATGTGCGTGAAAACGATCTGCTGTCGTTTGCCGTTAACTGGAAAGATGACGTACACCGGGAAAAAGGTGCGCCGCACGCCGCTTACGATCGCTATGAAGATCGCACCTGGTCGCTCGCCAGTGAATATCAATGGGCTGCCGCCGATAATGTCGATGTCGTGGCGGGAATCAGCTATGACTGGCGCGATAGCGTAGAAGCGAAAAAACATGAGAACGATGGCA
Organism: Escherichia sp. E4702; assembly: GCF_963883545.1. NCBI lineage: Bacteria > Pseudomonadati > Pseudomonadota > Gammaproteobacteria > Enterobacterales > Enterobacteriaceae > Escherichia > Escherichia sp. E4702. The sequence continues at coordinate 231,039 of NZ_CAWORF010000017.1, forward strand.
GCATCACCCATTATGACGACAACAATCAGTCAGCTTTTAACTGGCAGGTGATGGGGAAATACCACTTTGCCAATGAAGACACGCTGGCACTTTCGTACTATGACCGCACTCGCTTTCCGACGCTGAAAGAACGCTATACCACATCCAAACCAGCGTATAACCAGATAGCGATTGTTAACCCACAGCTCAAACCGGAACGCGCGCGCGGGGTAGATTTAACCTGGAATGGTGCCTTCACGCGCGACTGGGGATTTGAGGTCAGCGTTTACTATAACCGGGTGAGTGATGCCATCCTCTCGCACAATATCGATGCCGATACCATTCAAAACCAGAACAGCGGCACGGTGGATTACAGCGGTCTGGATGCCGGTATTAAGGGGAAAATCAGCAATATACTGGATGTAGGATTGAGCTACGCCCTGATCCACGCTGACGCTAAACGCAAAGACATCGGCAAGATAACCGATCTGCCAACGCAGACCATGACCGCATGGATGACTCTCAAACCGTGGGAGCCGTTAAGCGTAACACTGTCGGAAGAGGCGCGTTCCTCCAGCTACAGCAACAGTGACGGTTCACAAAAAGCCGCCGGTTTTGCGGTGACCCACATTCGAGCTGATTACGCCTTAGGTCATGGTTTCAGCGTCAATGCGTCGGTCAATAACCTGTTTGATACCCAATATGCCTACAGTGAAGGGTTTATTGAAGAAGGTCGCAATTTCTGGGCAGGTGTCGAGTATACGTTCTGATGTGAAAGCGGATAGCGGCATCTGTATCGCTATCCGCCTTATGAAAATCTTATTCTCTTCGCAGGAGGCGGAATACGCCCAGAACGAGAATAGCTCCCACCACCGCCACCAGGAAGCTGTGCAAATTAAAACCGCTGATGGAGCCGCCAATGCCAAACATGGTCGCCAGCCAGCCGCCGACAACCGCACCGACTATCCCGAGAATACAGGTCAGGAAAAATCCACCACCATCACGCCCCGGCATGATTAGCTTGGCGATAATGCCGGCTATCAGGCCAAAAATAATCCAGGCAATAATTCCCATGTGCAGGCCCTCGTTTCTATGAACAGGACGCAAGAAATGCTTACGTCAACGCTCTAAGTATAGGCAAGGGTAAGTTTGATGTCGGGCGTCTGGTGGTTGATTTGCAGTCAACATGTAAAAAAAATTCGCATTTGTATAAAGTTTTGTTAATCGCCACCGATAAACCAAAGACAGTTTGTCGGTCAGGAGTTTTTCCGCGTGAGTCACTACCATGAGCAGTTCCTGAAACAAAATCCTTTAGCAGTACTGGGCGTTTTACGCGATTTGCATAAAGCCGCAATTCCCTTGCGTATCAATTGGACTGACGGTCAACTGATCAGCAAAATACTGGCAATAAGCCCGGATAAACTGGTGCTGGATTACGGCAGTCAAGCAGAAGACAACAATGCAGTGCTTAAGGCGCAGCACATTACCATAACCGCCGAAACTCAGGGTGCGAAAGTCGAGTTTACTGTTGAACAATTACAGCAAAGTGAATACCTGCAGCTTCCGGCCTTTATTACCGCACCACCTCCCGCGCTATGGTTTGTGCAGCGACGCCGATATTTCCGCATCTCCGCCCCGCTCCATCCGCCTTATTTTTGCCAGACCAAACTGGCGGATAACAGCACGTTACGTTTTCGCCTGTATGATTTGTCGTTAGGCGGCATGGGCGCATTACTGGAAACGGCAAAGCCTGCCGGATTGCAAGAAGGCATGCGCTTCGCACAGATTGAAGTCAACATGGGACAATGGGGCATTTTTCACTTTGATGCCCAGTTACTGACGATCAGCGAGCGTAAATTGATTGATGGTAAAAATGAAACCGTCTCCACTCCCCGTCTGAGCTTTCGTTTTCTTAACGTCAGCCCGACGGTGGAGCGGCAATTACAGCGAATTATTTTCTCACTAGAGCGAGAAGCCCGTGAGAAAGCGGACAAAGTACGCGACTGAGTTACATTGCGTCCAGAGCCTGCTCGAGTTTGTAGATATAGCGTGGAGCCTGCGGCGCGGGGTGATTTCTCGCGACGTGATCGAGGAACTCGTCAGCGTCCAGATCGTTGATTTTGCTGATCGCCTTTTTCCGATCTGAGGAGAAAGTCCGTAACAGTGCGCCTGCCCCGTTAGCGTATGACACCACCAGCGCATATTGCAGTACTTTCGGATCTTCAATACCTGCCAGCGGGCCGGTTTCCAGAATATTCAGGTAAGCTGCCCCCATTGAGATATTACGCTCTGGATTTTTCAGCTCACTGGTCGTTGGTTCGCCGCTCCAGCCCATGCGACGGTAAACATCGCGTCCGGACGTGGAGGCTTTTAACTGCATCAGACCAATCGCATTCGACTTACTCACCGCGTTCGGGTTACCGCCCGACTCGATAGCGATAATCGCCGTGATCAATTGTGGATCGACACCCCAGGCAGCACCGGCTTTCTGACTTATTGGCATCCACTTCATTGCACGTTGTACCGGAACTTTCGCGTTCCACGGAGGGTTCGTATAGTCATGTTTTGATGAACAACCCGCTAATAACACAATCAAAAAGGCAAACCATCTCAATTTCACTTCATCTATCCTTATAGCCTGGAATCGCCGTTGAGGTGACAACGGCACACCTAAGCGGCATGATATACAATTCGTTTCTGTTGTCAGCAAGGAATTGCCATGTCTCAGTTTCACTTAATCGCCCCGTCGGGTTACTCCATTAATCAGCACGCCGCGCAGCGTAGTATTCAACGCCTGATGGATGCGGGTCATCAGGTCAATAACGTAGAGGTCATTGCCCGTCGCTGTGAGCGGTTTGCAGGTACGGAAACGGAGCGCCTGGCGGATATTAATTCTCTTGCAGGGCTGACATCACCCAACACTATCGTACTGGCGGTTCGCGGCGGTTACGGCGCCAGCCGCTTACTGGCGGATATTGACTGGCAGGCGCTGGTTGCTCGCCAACAACATGATCCGTTGCTGATCTGCGGGCATAGCGATTTCACAGCCATCCAGTGTGGGCTGCTGACCCAGGGTAATGTCATCACCTTTAGCGGCCCGATGCTGGTGGCGAATTTTGGCGCGGAAGAACTGAACGCCTTTACCGAGCACCATTTCTGGCTGGCATTACGCAATGAAACATTCACCATTGAATGGCAAGGGGAAGGCCCGACGTGTCGGACCGAAGGCACGTTGTGGGGAGGCAATCTCGCGATGCTGATTTCGCTGATTGGCACGCCGTGGATGCCGCAAATTGAGAACGGTATTCTGGTGCTGGAAGATATTAACGAGCACCCTTTCCGCGTCGAACGTATGCTGTTACAGCTCTATCATGCCGGAATTTTACCGCGTCAAAAGGCGATTATCCTCGGTAGCTTCAGTGGTAGCACGCCCAATGATTATGACGCGGGTTACAACCTGGAGTCGGTGTACGCGTTCTTGCGTTCCCGCCTGTCTATTCCACTCATAACTGGCCTCGATTTTGGTCATGAACAACGCACAGTTACGCTGCCGTTGGGCGCACATGCCACGCTTAATCACACCCAGGAAGGCACACAGTTGACGATTAGTGGTCATCCTGTTCTTAAAGTGTAAAAAAATCACGTTTCAGGGCTAAGTAAAACGCTGTTTCTGCCGCTAATATGGTAGGGTTTATATAAGAGACAGCGTAATCAGGAGTAACCGACCGTTGGATGCCACAACAATAATTAGCCTTTTCATCTTAGGATCCATCCTTGTCACCAGCAGTATTTTACTTAGTTCATTTTCTTCCCGTCTTGGCATTCCCATTCTGGTTATTTTTCTGGCGATCGGCATGCTGGCGGGGGTTGATGGCGTCGGCGGCATCCCGTTTGATAATTATCCTTTTGCTTACATGGTAAGTAACCTCGCGCTGGCGATTATTTTGCTCGACGGTGGGATGCGTACCCAGGCCAGTTCATTTCGCGTGGCGTTAGGTCCGGCGCTGTCACTGGCGACGGTGGGCGTGCTGATTACTTCTGGTTTAACCGGCATGATGGCGGCGTGGCTGTTTAATCTCAATTTGATTGAAGGCTTATTAATCGGCGCCATTGTCGGTTCCACGGATGCCGCTGCGGTATTTTCTCTGCTTGGCGGCAAGGGGCTTAACGAACGTGTTGGCTCTACGCTGGAAATAGAATCCGGCAGTAATGATCCGATGGCCGTGTTTCTGACCATTACCCTGATTGCGATGATCCAGCATCATGAGAGCAATATTAGCTGGATGTTCATTGTCGATATTCTGCAACAATTTGGTCTGGGCATTGTAATAGGTCTTGGCGGCGGTTATTTACTGCTGCAAATGATCAACCGCATCGCCCTGCCCGCCGGATTATATCCATTGCTGGCATTAAGTGGCGGTATTCTGATTTTCTCATTAACTACTGCACTGGAAGGTAGCGGTATTCTGGCGGTGTATCTGTGCGGTTTTCTGCTGGGTAATCGCCCTATTCGCAACCGCTACGGCATTCTGCAGAATTTCGACGGCCTCGCCTGGCTGGCGCAAATTGCCATGTTCCTGGTGCTTGGGCTGTTGGTTAACCCAAGCGACTTACTGCCTATTGCCATTCCGGCGCTCATTTTGTCCGCATGGATGATTTTCTTCGCTCGTCCCCTTTCGGTATTTGCCGGATTGCTGCCGTTCCGTGGCTTCAATTTGCGCGAGCGCGTATTTATCAGTTGGGTCGGGCTGCGCGGCGCGGTGCCGATTATCCTAGCGGTATTCCCGATGATGGCGGGCCTGGAGAATGCACGGCTGTTCTTTAATGTCGCCTTCTTCGTGGTTCTGGTTTCGCTGTTGTTACAGGGAACATCGCTCTCGTGGGCGGCGAAAAAAGCCAAAGTGGTGGTTCCGCCCGTCGGACGCCCGGTATCACGCGTTGGCCTTGATATTCATCCGGAAAACCCGTGGGAACAGTTTGTTTATCAGTTGAGTGCCGATAAATGGTGCGTGGGCGCGGCGCTGCGCGATCTGCATATGCCAAAAGAGACGCGTATTGCGGCACTGTTTCGTGATAACCAGTTGCTTCATCCCACTGGCAGCACCCGACTGCGTGAAGGCGACGTCTTGTGCGTGATTGGTCGGGAACGCGATCTCCCGGCGCTCGGTAAACTGTTCAGCCAGTCACCGCCAGTCGCGCTGGATCAACGTTTCTTTGGTGACTTCATTCTTGAAGCCAGTGCCAAATATGCCGATGTGGCGCTGATATATGGTCTGGAAGACGGTCGGGAGTATCGCGATAAACAGCAAACGCTGGGGGAAATTGTCCAGCAATTGTTAGGCGCGGCTCCGGTTGTCGGTGATCAGGTGGAGTTTGCCGGGATGATCTGGACGGTGGCCGAGAAAGAAGATAATGAAGTACTGAAGATTGGCGTTCGGGTCGCGGAGGAAGAAGCCGAATCTTAAGTTTGATCCGTCTTGTATCGCCGGATGAGACGCTGGTCTCATCCGGCTACAACAAGTTACACCGTCACAACAGGCACACGTAACGCCAGCGCGCACATCAATTCATAGCCAACAGTTCCGGCAGCGGCGGCGACATCATCAATTTTGATCTCTTTGCCCCACAGCTCAACCGGGGTACCAATACCCGCCTGCGGGCAAGGCGTTAAATCGACCGCCAGCATATCCATCGAGACAGTCCCTACCGTCATGGTGCGTACGCCGTCGACTAAAACAGGGGTACCGGTTGGCGCATGCCGCGGATAACCGTCGGCGTATCCGGCGGCGACAATGCCGATTCGCTGTTCATCACGCGCGGTATAGCGACCGCCATAGCCCACGCGCTCTCCCGCTTTCAGCGTCTGGACACCAATAATCTCGCTACTTAACGTCATTACTGGACGTAATCCGGTATTGGCGATATCGCGCCACTGACCGGACGGTGATGCACCATACAAAACAATTCCCGGACGCACCCAGTCAAAATGCGCTTCCGGATGCCACAGCGTCGCCGCCGAGTTAGACAACGAGCGTCGACACTCCAGCCCTTCCGCCGCCTGGTCAACACGCGCCATCGCCTCGGTAATCCCATCAGGATGTTCGGCCTCGGCAAAATGCGACATCAGGGTCATTTCGCCAACATTCGCCATCGCCCGCAGTTGCTGCCAGACGGTGGACACGCGATCGGGCAGGAAGCCCAGCCGATTCATTCCACTGTTCACTTTAAGATAAATATCCAGGGGTGCTTTTAGTCGCGCGTTTTGCAACGCTTTGAGCTGCCAGTTACTGTGAACGCAGGTAGTCAGGCGATACTGGTCATAAATCTCCAGATCCTGGGCGTGGAAAAAACCTTCCAACATGAGGATCGGCCCTTTCCAGCCGCGCTCACGTAGGGTAATGGCCTCTTCCAGATTAAGTAAGGCAAAGCCATCAGTCGCCCCGAGCGCACTCCAGATACGCTCAATACCGTGCCCATACGCGTTCGCTTTTACCACCGACCAGACGCGCGCGTGCGGTGCGGCCTGGCGGACGATGTTCAGATTCTGTTTTAATGCCTGTAGATCGAGGCTGGCCTGTATCGGTCTGGTCATCTCGATTCCTTAGCTGTGCGCGCCATGTAAATGGCCCGGGCGTGATGGCGTAAATCCACGGCTGTAGCGCGCTACGCTTAAATCCTCATACGGGATAGCGGGCGTGCGCCCCGAGAGCAGATCGCTTAACAACTGGCCGGAACCGCAAGCCATCGTCCAGCCGAGCGTACCGTGACCGGTATTCAGCCACAGATTTTTAAAGCGTGAACGACCAACAATCGGCGTGCCGTCTGGCGTCATCGGGCGCAGCCCCGTCCAGAAAGTCGCCTGCTCGACATGACCGCCGCGCGGATAGAGATCGCGAACGACCATTTCCAGCGTTTCACGACGCGGCTGTAACAGTTCAGTGTTAAAGCCAACAATTTCCGCCATCCCGCCAACGCGGATACGGTTATCGAAACGGGTAATGGCGATTTTGTAGGTTTCATCAAGAATGGTGGATACCGGCGCGCCATCTTCCTGCGCAATTGGAATGGTCAGGGAATACCCCTTCAGCGGATACACCGGAATATCAACAATGCCTTTGAGCATCGCCGTCGAGTAAGAACCAAACGCCATCACATACGCATCGGCCTTAATCACTTCATCACCACACTTCACGCCGTAGATTTGCTCGCCGTCGCAAAGTAGTTGGTCAACGGGTGTATTAAAGCGGAATTTAACCCCAGCCTGCTCCGCCATCCGCGCCAGATTCTGGGTAAAGAGCTGGCAGTCTCCGGTTTCATCATTGGGCAGTTGCAGACCGCCGGTCAGTTTATGCGCCACTTCTGCCAGCGCGGGCTCCACTTCCGCCAGGCGGCTGGATTCCAGTAATTTGTACGGCACACCAGCATCTTCCAGCACGGCGATATCGCGAGTGGCGTTTTCATATTGTTGTTCGGTACGGAACAGTTGCAGCGTCCCACCCTGCCGACCTTCATACTGGATATTTGTCTCTGCGCGTAATGCTTTCAGGCAATCACGGCTGTATTCCGCCAGGCGCACCATCCGCCCTTTATTTTCCATATAGTGGCTGGTGTCGCAGTTACGTAACATTTGCCACATCCATTTCAACTGGAACTGCGTACCGTCGAGACGAACGGCCAGCGGCGCATGGCGCTGAAACATCCATTTAATCGCTTTTAAAGGCACGCCTGGTGCTGCCCACGGCGCGGCATAGCCAGGGGAGATTTGCCCGGCATTCGCTGCGCTGGTTTCAAGAGCCGCCCCCGGTTCCCGATCAATGACGGTGACCTCATGTCCTGCCTGATTCAGATACCAGGCGCTGGCAACGCCTACCACACCACTTCCCAGTATGACAACTCGCATAGCCACTCCGATAACGGTAGATACAGTAAAAGAATAATAATCTAATTACATCTTGATAACTCAGTTGAAAATATTATTCAACATACAGCTTTTTTATGGTGAGCCAGCTCACATCTCCCTGACACAGCGGGAATATACTGTCTTTGGCATCTCCTGCTGAACGTGCTTTTTATCCAGCAGAAAATTCCGTTGAGAAGCTAATTATTGGCACTCCGATAATAAGAAATCGCAAAGAAAAAAATTCTCCGGCGACGCGGTTTTTAACAGGTGTTCTATGCTTGAAATGAGGTGCTCCACACAGAGAGCGCCGACAACAATGAGGTGCGCGTATGGCGACGATCGATTCTATGAATAAGGACACCACACGTTTGAGCGATGGACCCGACTGGACGTTCGACCTGCTGGATGTTTACCTTGCAGAGATAGACCGGGTGGCGAAACTCTATCGGCTGGATACCTACCCGCACCAGATTGAAGTGATAACCTCGGAACAGATGATGGATGCCTACTCCAGCGTCGGCATGCCGATTAACTATCCGCACTGGTCATTCGGTAAAAAGTTTATCGAAACCGAACGTCTGTATAAGCACGGTCAACAAGGGCTGGCCTATGAAATTGTCATTAACTCTAACCCGTGTATCGCTTACCTGATGGAAGAGAACACCATTACCATGCAGGCGCTGGTGATGGCACACGCCTGTTATGGTCACAACTCTTTCTTCAAAAACAATTACCTGTTTCGCAGCTGGACCGACGCCAGTTCGATTGTCGATTATCTGATTTTTGCCCGTAAATATATTACCGAGTGCGAAGAGCGTTATGGCGTTGATGAAGTAGAAAAGCTGCTGGACTCCTGTCATGCCCTAATGAACTACGGCGTGGACCGTTACAAACGTCCGCAAAAAATCTCGCTGCAAGAGGAGAAAGCCCGGCAGAAAAGTCGCGAAGAGTATCTGCAAAGCCAGGTCAATATGCTCTGGAGAACGCTGCCTAAACGCGAGGAAGAGAAAACCGTTGCCGAAGCGCGTCGCTATCCATCCGAACCACAAGAAAACCTGCTCTATTTTATGGAGAAAAATGCGCCGCTGCTGGAATCATGGCAGCGTGAAATTCTGCGTATTGTGCGTAAGGTGAGCCAGTATTTTTATCCGCAAAAACAGACTCAGGTGATGAACGAAGGCTGGGCGACCTTCTGGCACTACACCATCCTTAACCATCTGTACGATGAAGGAAAAGTGACCGAACGCTTTATGCTGGAGTTTTTGCACAGCCACACCAATGTGGTTTTCCAGCCGCCCTATAACAGCCCGTGGTACAGCGGAATAAATCCGTATGCGCTTGGTTTCGCCATGTTCCAGGATATTAAACGGATTTGTCAGTCGCCGACGGAAGAAGACAAATACTGGTTCCCGGATATCGCCGGTTCTGACTGGCTGGAAACATTGCATTTTGCGATGCGTGATTTCAAAGATGAGAGTTTTATCAGCCAGTTCCTGTCACCGAAAGTGATGCGTGATTTTCGCTTCTTCACCGTTCTGGACGACGATCGCCATAATTATCTGGAAATTTCTGCCATTCATAATGAGGAAGGTTATCGGGAGATCCGTAACCGATTATCGTCGCAATATAACTTAAGTAATCTGGAGCCGAATATTCAGATCTGGAACGTGGATTTACGCGGCGACCGTTCACTGACGCTGCGCTACATTCCGCATAACCGCGCTCCGCTGGACCGGGGGCGTAAAGAGGTGCTGAAGCATGTGCATCGCCTGTGGGGATTTGATGTGATGCTCGAACAGCAAAACGAAGACGGCAGCGTCGAGTTGCTGGAACGTTGCCCGCCGAGAATGGGAAATCTGTAAAAACAACAAAAAACCCCTCGTTTGAGGGGTTTGCTTTTTAAACGGAAGGGATTATCGCCCCTGAATGGCTAAATCACCCGGCAGATTTTTCTGCATCCGGTGCCATATCTCGCCACTCTCATGCCCATAGCGGCGCACTGTTTCGTAAACCTGATCATGCGCGCCTTCAGTGCACAATGCCGATAGCTTGTGATAGAAGCCCAGTGCCAGACTGCGCGCCTCCGGATTAGCGAAATAGTGACGACCAATTCGCGTATACAGCCCTTTCATCCCGTTGAGGATCAGACCGTAAATTGGGTTACCGGAAGCAAACGCCAGACCGCGGAAAATGTTGTAATCCAGGTCAGCAAAGGCGTCGGCGTGATCGGCCACTTCATTGGCGGTTGCCAGCACTTCTTGCGCTTTATCAGGATGCTGACGAAATGCGGTGCGAATAAAAATTGTCGAAATATTGGTACGCACTGACAGCAAATTATCAATAAGCTGCGGCACACTTTCGTGATCCAGTCGCGCCAGCGTCTCAAGAATATTCAACCCGGAGGTTTCCCAGAAATTATTCACCTTCGTCGGTTTGCCGTGTTGAATAGTCAGCCAGCCGTCTCGCGCCAGGCGCTGCAACACTTCGCGTAACGTAGTACGCGTTACGCCAATTAATTCTGAAAGTTCACGTTCTGCGGGCAAAATAGTCCCGGGAGGGAAGCGGTTATTCCAGATACTTTCAATAATGTACTCTTCCGCGAAACCCGCCGGGCTTTGCGCCTTAATGACCATAGTGAGATTTCCATAACACAGCAAAACAAAGTTGCACTCATCATACCAGAGGGCTAATCACGCTGATAGCAGACAAAAAGAAGAAAAAAGGGATCAAGGCTTCATTTTCTGCATCTCTTTCTCCTTGATCATCAATACTTGCCTCACTCCTGCACGACCGTTAAGCTTTGCGCTTAAACATAAAAACATCATTGATTATTACTAAGGTAAGGGAAACCATCATGGAAATCTCCTGGGGCCGCGCGTTATGGCGCAATTTTTTAGGCCAGTCACCCGACTGGTACAAACTTGCCCTCATCATTTTTTTAATTATTAATCCGCTAATTTTTCTCATCAGTCCTTTTGTTGCTGGCTGGCTGCTGGTAGCGGAATTTATTTTCACGCTGGCAATGGCCCTGAAATGCTACCCGCTGCTCCCCGGCGGTCTATTGGCTATCGAAGCCGTCTTCATCGGCATGACCAGCGCGAAACATGTCCGTGAAGAAGTGGCGGCAAACCTTGAAGTCTTGCTGTTACTGATGTTTATGGTGGCGGGCATCTATTTTATGAAACAGCTGTTGCTGTTCATTTTTACTCGCTTGCTGTTAAGCATTCGCTCCAAAATGCTGCTATCGCTCTCTTTTTGCATTGCGGCAGCGTTTCTCTCCGCGTTCCTCGATGCTTTAACCGTCGTGGCGGTGGTGATCAGTGTTGCAGTAGGCTTTTATGGCATTTATCACCGCGTAGCCTCTTCCCGTACCGAAGATACCGACCTGCAAGACGATAGTCATATCGACCAGCATTACAAAGTTGTTCTGGAGCAGTTCCGTGCTTTTCTACGTAGCCTGATGATGCACGCGGGCGTCGGTACCGCATTAGGTGGCGTAATGACCATGGTGGGTGAGCCGCAAAACCTGATTATCGCCAAAGCCGCTGGCTGGCATTTTGGCGATTTCTTCCTGCGCATGTCACCAGTGACCGTTCCGGTTCTGGTTTGCGGTCTGTTAACCTGCCTGTTGGTGGAGAAGCTGCGTTGGTTTGGCTACGGTGAAACGCTGCCGGAGAAAGTCCGCGAAGTGCTGCAACAGTTTGACGATCAAAGCCGCCACCAGCGTACCCGTCAGGATAAAATTCGTCTGATTGTCCAGGCGATTATCGGCGTCTGGCTGGTGACTGCGCTGGCGTTGCATCTGGCGGAAGTTGGCTTGATTGGTTTGTCGGTCATTATTCTGGCGACATCATTGACCGGTGTCACCGATGAACATGCCATCGGCAAAGCCTTCACCGAATCTCTGCCATTCACCGCACTGTTGACCGTCTTTTTCTCGGTAGTTGCAGTCATTATCGACCAGCAGCTGTTCTCCCCGATTATCCAGTTTGTGCTGCAGGCATCGGAACATGCACAGCTTTCGCTGTTCTATATTTTCAACGGTCTGCTGTCATCCATTTCGGATAACGTCTTCGTGGGGACGATTTATATCAACGAAGCGAAAGCGGCAATGGAGAGTGGCGCGATTACGTTGAAGCAATACGAACTTCTGGCAGTTGCCATTAATACCGGGACCAACCTGCCCTCCGTCGCCACGCCGAACGGCCAGGCTGCATTCTTGTTCCTGCTGACTTCCGCGCTCGCGCCATTGATTCGCCTCTCTTATGGCCGCATGGTGTGGATGGCCCTGCCTTATACCCTCGTACTGACTCTCGTCGGACTGCTCTGCGTCGAGTTTACGCTTGCCCCTGTAACCGAATGGTTTATGCAAATGGGCTGGATAGCAGCGCTTTGATAACAACTAACCGGGCATATTGATGCCCGGTTTGCCTTTTCGCCCGATAATTGTTCGATTACGATCGATTTTTGATTCCCCCTGGTGGCGCAGCGAATGAATTGGTTTAAACTGCGCATTCTATGCATATTGCAGGGATATTATTATGTTGCGATTTTTGAACCAATGTTCACAGGGTCGGGGGGCGTGGCTGTTGATGGCGTTTACCGCTCTGGCACTGGAACTGACGGCGCTGTGGTTCCAGCATGTGATGTTACTTAAACCTTGCGTGCTCTGTATTTATGAACGCTGTGCGTTATTCGGCGTTCTGGGTGCCGCGCTGATTGGCGCTATTGCTCCGAAAACTCCGCTGCGTTATGTGGCGATGATTATTTGGTTATACAGTGCGTTCCGCGGTGTGCAGTTAACTTACGAACACACTATGCTTCAACTCTATCCGTCACCGTTTGCGACCTGTGATTTTATGGTTCGCTTCCCGGACTGGCTGCCGCTGGATAAATGGGTGCCACAAGTGTTTGTCGCCTCTGGCGATTGTGCCGAGCGTCAGTGGGATTTTTTAGGTCTGGAAATGCCACAGTGGTTGCTCGGTATTTTTATCGCTTACCTGATTGTCGCGGTGCTGGTGGTGATTTCCCAGCCGTTTAAAGCGAAAAAACGTGATCTGTTTGGTCGCTAATCTATTCGGCGCTCCTGCGGGAGCGTCTTTTTCCTGCCGCTATGTTTATTTGACCCGCAGTAAATCAGAACTTCGTGTTGTATAACGTGGTGAAAGCATGGCTCGCTTCATCTGCCATTGTTGCTGGATCCCCTGCCCTGCAAAATAGAGTGTTCCCCTGCCATCCTTAGCATTCAGCATATCCATTACCGCCATCAATTGTTCACTACCGGGACGCGGTGCGTTGTTATCGAACAAATTGAGTTGTGCCACTCCCTGACTAAAGAAATCACCCAGCATCACGCCCGCTTTTTGGTAGCGATGGCCCGCTTGCCAGATGGCGTCCAGAGATCGCGTAGCCGCGTTAATAATGTCTCTGCTGTCCTGGGTAGGCGTCAACAGTTTTACCGACGCGCTATTGCCGTAATAGGATTCATTGAGCGCAAATGGCGACGTTTTAATAAACGTGGAGATAAACCGACAATATTGATGCTCACTGCGGAGTTTTTCTGCCGCCCGGGCAGCGTAACTACAAATGGCCTGCCGCATCGATTCATAATCCGTGATACGTTCGCCAAACGAGCGGGAACAGATAATTTCCTGCTTCGTCGGTGCAAACTCTTCCAGCTGCAAACAGGGTTCGCCGCGCAGTTCACGCACCGTTCTTTCGAGTACGACATTAAAGTGTTTACGAATAAACCGGATATCTGTATCCGCCAAATCCAGAACGGTTTTGATCCCCATCGCGTCCAGTTTTTTGCTGATCCGCCGTCCAATTCCCCAGACCTCATCTACGGGTAAAGCGGCCATTAATTTACGCTGGCGTTCCAGATTGGATAAATCCACCACCCCACCGGTCTGCCGCTGCCATTTTTTTGCCGCATGATTGGCAAGTTTTGCCAGCGTTTTGGTCTGAGCGATACCCACCCCCACGGTGAGATGCGTGCGTTGCAATACCGTTGCGCGAATTTCTCTGCCAAAGTCAGTGAGATCGCGGCAGTTACGTACCCCCGTCAAATCGCAGAACGCTTCATCAATACTGTAAATCTCCACGCGAGGAGATAGCTCTTCCAGCGTCGACATCACCCGATTGCTCATGTCTGCGTAAAGCTCATAATTGCTGCTAAAGCAGACAACGCCACAGCGACGAAACAGATCTTTTTGTTTGAACCAGGGATCGCCCATTTTAACGCCCAGCGCCTTTGCCTCAGCGTTTCGGGCAATAACGCAACCGTCATTATTCGATAGCACAACCACCGGTTTACCCCATAAGTCAGGGCGAAACACCGCTTCACAACTGGCATAAAACGAGTTCACATCGCAAAGGGCAAACATCAGCGCATCGCCTTTATTACATGGACAACTACGCCAAAGACATCCAGCGTATCCTCGCTGCCGAGGGTAATCGGCGAGTACGCGCTATTCATGGGAATAAGCTGTACCGTCGGGCGCAACTGCAATTTTTTCACCGTAAACTCGCCATCGACAGCAGCGATGACGATATCACCGTGGCTGGCGGTAATAGCGCTATCGACAATCAATAAATCACCGTCACTAATCCCACCGTCAATCATGGAGTCTCCGCTCGCTTTGACGAAGTAAGTCGCGCTGGGATGCTGAATAAGCAATTGATTCAGATCGATACGCTGTTCAACGTAATCCGCTGCCGGTGAAGGAAAGCCACACTGAACAAGATCGCTAAATAGCGGAAAAGTCACAATTTCGCGGAGATCCGCAGGCTTGATAAACAACATAATAATCTGCCTGAAGTTATACTGTTTTTATATACAGTAGTCTGTTCTTGCCAGCAGATCAATACTGATTCAGACTATCAATATCTGTCGCTGCGTAGGCTGATCCTTAAGGATTGCCGCCCCACTGTTAACCGTCTGAACGCGGTATGGATATGTCGGTAAGCATTACCTAAAAATACGGTTAATTTTATAGTTTAAACCTTTTTTAGTTATTAGTAAGATACCTGTGCTTCCAAAAAAGCTGGGAAATTCAACGACTCTTGGAAATTTTTGGACCTTGTCCCGCGGCTACAATCCGACAGCCGCGTTTCTTTTTACTATCTAACCCACCGTAAACCTACGGACCTTGCTCTACGGCTCATCCTGTACCCGTGTGATCCTGGCCACGTAATGAATGGATAGCAGTGACTTATCCGGTTACGACATCAACCAGTTCTTTGGTTTCATCACTTTGGACTCTGCCCACCACAATAAATCTGAGAAGATGGGCAACGAGAGCAATAACACAGACCATAAATAAGCCTCAAAAAAAAATAATAAAAGAAGCCATTTGTTTTATTAACAACGGGGATTTAATGATCAATAGAATTACAGGTGTTTTAGTTAATGGGATATCTTCGATATTAAAATGATATAAAGAGTAGTTATTGTTTTCCTGACACATTGTTCCCGGTGGCGGCCTTCAAGATGGTCATTGATAATGATCAAGTCAATAATACCTTCCGATATTTATATTTTTATCGTGAAGCGTTTTTAATATAGCGCTAAAGTTTATCGTTCAACTAAAGACACGTTACCGTGGATTAACAGTATGAACGGAGTTTTTTCAGCACGGCGTGATATTAATCACGCCAGAGTTGGATAATGAAAAGCAATATGACAGACAAAAAGTTAATGCAGGACTTTTCCATGAGTGGAGGGCGTTGCGTAACGTTGGATATTTATGCTCAGGAAGATGGGTGTGTTTATTATGTTGAAAATCATGGGGAAGATCAGGATCTTGCTGTGGTTTATCCTGCTCAGGCAGTAGCATTCTACGGCGAATCCATCGCCTGATGGCGCTTCTTTGTCCACTGTCATTTGCATGATTGTAGAGTAAACATAGACTGGAATTGAACAGTCTCACGTAATCAGAATCACCCATATAGCGGATGATTCTCAGTTTCAACCGCCAGTGCATAGCGCTAAATAAAACTAACAACATAAAAGGACTTTATGAATTTTTTTTTGCATATTCTACAAGCATATTCACGAGTATTTTTATATCAACTACCTGTAGATCGGATATATAACGACGTCGTTTGATGTCCGAATTTACCGCCTTTCGCTTTATACCCATCAGAACACCTGAGTAGAATAAGCATGCATGTTCAGGCGGTCTAATGAATGTGTCCATTGGTTACGGCATTTGAATTATTGTCATACCGTAGATTATCTTTTTTCGTGTGCTACGATTTACTTAGAAACAGCGATGACGCTCTCACTTTTTAGCTCGAAAATTTTTTGCAGGATTCAGGATTAATACTTCAGCCCATCAGTACAAAATATTTCATACTTCCAATATACCGCCAGCCCTAACTTCATCGCGGCACTCTGGCGACACGTCTGGAAAATCGGGGGCATTTCTTTCCGGGTAGCAAATCGCTAATACACTGTGCGCCAGACCTTGTTATTGATGACCAGAAAACCGCAAGGACCATTTTCGCTGCGGCTTGACTGATGCGGATTATTGCGCCCAGTCAGGTTTATTTAAGATATGGTCCTGCCAGTCAATCACTTCCGACTCTTTCACCGCGATATGGCGCACTGAAATGCGTTCGCCATGCATGGCTGCTTTTGAACCGGTAAGTAACGGATGCCACGCAGGTAAATCTTTACCCTCCGCCAACAAGCGATAAGCACAAGTCATCGGTAGCCATTCGAACGTGGGCAGATTTTCACGGGTTAATTTAATGCAGTCGGGTTCAAACTCGAAGCGGCGTTCGTAGTTCCGACATTGACAGGTTTTAATATTGAGCTGACGGCAGGCGACGTTAGTGAAGTAGATTTCGTCGGTGTCTTCATCCATCAGTTTATGCAGGCAGCACTGACCACAACCATCACACAACGACTCCCATTCTGCATCGCTCATTTCGTCCAGGGTTTTACTTTGCCAGAAAGGTATATCGCTCATCAGGTGTTCCACCATTACGTTAAAACGCACCTTATAACCAGTCTGGCACGGCGATGCAAGCTTTGCCGCCCCTTTCAGGCGGCAAAAGTATTACAAAACGCGAGTTGTCAAAGAATGACCGTCGAAAGTAACCGTCAATTCATCGCCACTGTGCAGCGGACCAACACCATCAGGCGTGCCTGTCAGCACAACGTCACCGGCCTTAAGGGTAAAAAACTTGCTCATATAAGCAATCAGTGGAACGATTTTGTGGATCATGTCCGCAGTCGTACCTTGTTGGCGTTGTTCGCCGTTTACACTTAGACCCAGCGACGTATTTTGTGGATCACCGCTGAACTCTGCTGCAGGAATAAACCCGGAAAGTGGGCACGAGTTATCAAACCCTTTGGCCTTTTCCCACGGCTGTCCGGCTTTCTTCATTTTTCCCTGAACATCACGTAATGTCAGATCGAGCGCCACACCGTAACCTGCAATAGCTTTGCGCACATGCTCTTCCGTGGCCTGACGTAGCGTCGCGCCAATCAACACCGCCAGTTCAACTTCATGATGAACCGAGCCGAAATTAGAGGGGATAGCCAGGGGCTGGCGCAGATCACACAGTGCCGTTTCAGGTTTAATAAACAACACGGGCTCTTCGGGCACTTCACTCCCCATCTCTTTAATATGTTTGGCATAGTTACTGCCAACACAGACGACCTTACTCACCGGATAATCCAGCAGCGCACCTTGCCAGTTGTGATGTTGATACATAACGTTCCTCTCACTTCATCGTGGTTCTTAAAACCCGCTCCAACGAATATGATGCCACCGCCGGATATCGGTTATTTGTCAGTACTGTCTGTATTTTTCGCCATCACAGAAAGATGTTGTTTAAGCAAATCTTCAGGTGGTGGTGGTAACTGGAGATAATAACCTTGCTCGGCTAATGCCTGTTTAACTTTCTCAATATCGGCATTTACCAGTTTTTTCCGCCCATCCAATGGCAGAATCATCGCGAGTTGAGGTTGGCCAAACCCTTTCATCAGCTCCTCTGGAACACGCGAAAAATCGTCTTTTTTTTCGACATATAAATAGGTCTGGTCACGTTTGCTACTTCGATAGATCACACAAAACATAATTTTACTCTGAATAAATGTGGGGGTGACTTGCCTCAATATAATCCAGACTATAACATGCCTGATAGTCTTCGTAATATCATCGCTCGCTGATGATGATAATTAGCTAATTGAGTAAGGCCAGGATGTCAAACACGCCAATCGAGCTTAAAGGTAGCAACTTCACCTTATCAGTGGTTCATCTGCATGAGGCAGAGCCTAAGATTATTCATCAAGCGCTGGAAGACAAAATCGCTCAGGCCCCCGCATTTTTAAAGCATGCCCCCGTCGTACTCAATGTCAGTGGCCTCGAAGAACGGGTCAACTGGTCAGCAATGCACAAAGCTATCTCAGCAACTGGCTTGCGGATAATTGGCGTCAGCGGTTGTAAAAATGCGAAACTGAAAGCTGAAATAGAAAAGATGGGGCTACCAATCCTGACTGAAGGAAAGGAAAAAGCGCCACGTTCAGCTCCCGTTCCCCAGGCACCAGCGCAAAATACGATCCCGGACACAAAAACACGTTTAATAGATACGCCTGTACGTTCCGGTCAGCGCATTTATGCTCCACAATGTGATTTGATTGTTACAAGTAATGTAAGTGCAGGAGCAGAATTGATCGCGGATGGTAACATTCATGTCTATGGCATGATGCGCGGTCGTGCGCTGGCCGGGGCAAGTGGTGACCGGGAAGCGCAAATATTTTGTACTAACCTGATGGCCGAACTAGTATCTATTGCTGGTGAATACTGGCTGAGTGATAAAATCCCAGTAGAATTTTATGGCAAAGCGGCTCGGCTGCAATTAGTCGAAAACGCTTTGACCGTTCAATCGTTAAATTGATCCCTTTTTAACAAGGAATTTTTATGGCACGCATTATTGTTGTTACTTCGGGAAAAGGGGGCGTTGGAAAGACCACCTCCAGCGCGGCCATCGCCACTGGTTTGGCCCAGAAGGGAAAGAAAACTGTCGTGATCGATTTTGATATCGGCTTGCGTAACCTCGACCTGATTATGGGTTGTGAGCGTCGGGTCGTGTACGATTTCGTCAACGTCATTCAGGGCGATGCAACGCTAAATCAGGCGCTAATTAAGGATAAGCGTACTGATAACCTCTACATTCTCCCGGCATCGCAAACTCGCGATAAAGATGCCCTCACCCGCGAAGGGGTGGCCAAAGTTCTTGATGACCTAAAAGCGATGGACTTTGAGTTTATCGTTTGTGACTCACCGGCGGGTATTGAAACCGGTGCATTAATGGCTCTTTATTTCGCTGATGAAGCCATTATTACCACGAACCCGGAAGTCTCATCAGTTCGTGACTCTGACCGTATTTTAGGTATTCTGGCGTCGAAATCACGTCGCGCAGAAAACGGCGAAGAACCCATTAAAGAGCACCTGTTGTTAACGCGCTATAACCCTGGTCGCGTGCACAGAGGAGACATGCTGAGTATGGAAGACGTGCTGGAAATCCTGCGCATCAAACTCGTCGGTGTGATCCCAGAGGATCAATCCGTATTGCGCGCCTCTAACCAGGGTGAACCGGTCATTCTCGACATCAATGCCGATGCGGGTAAAGCCTACGCAGATACCGTAGAACGCCTGTTGGGTGAAGAACGCCCTTTCCGCTTCATTGAAGAAGAGAAGAAAGGCTTCCTCAAACGCTTGTTCGGAGGATAAGTTATGGCATTACTCGATTTCTTTCTCTCACGGAAGAAAAACACGGCCAACATTGCAAAAGAACGGCTGCAGATTATTGTTGCTGAACGTCGTCGCAGCGATGCAGAACCACACTATCTGCCGCAGTTGCGTAAAGATATTCTTGATGTCATTTGTAAATACGTACAAATTGATCCCGAGATGGTAACCGTACAACTCGAGCAAAAGGATGGCGATATTTCCATTCTTGAGCTTAACGTGACCTTACCAGAAGCAGAAGAGCTGAAATAAGCTGTATTAGCTCAAACCTGATCTGACAGTTACCGGTTGTTTATACTGGTATCTGTCAGATTGCATTTGGTCTAAATTTTGTTCTCCCCTTCTATTGTCAGCTCAAATCGCCGCTAATTCACACTATTGCCACCAGAGCGAAATTACTTATCTTGCCTTTTTTGATAAATGTTTTTTACATTTAAATCACACAACAATATTGATATTTCAGATCGTCTAACCTTTACAATACCATGTTAACACCTGATGACATTTCTTGAAAAAAATATTTCAAATCAATGAGTTAATCCTTATTTAAGATTATTCCCATTCAAGCATAAAACACAATTACTATTATACCATTCGCGCTCATTTTGAATTATCTGAATAATAGCGAGCGTTCTTTAGTTAAGTGAACATTAATTAAAGACGAAATTATTGTGTGTGCAACTTACTTAATACCGGACATCTAAGTTGAAGAAAAAAATACTCGCCTTCGGGCTTATCTCAGCATTGTTCTGCTCCGCACCAGCAATGGCGGATATGAATCGCACCACGAAAGGTGCGCTGTTAGGTGCAGGCGTAGGTTTACTGACTGGCAATGGCGTTAATGGCGTGCTGAAAGGCGCTGCTGTGGGCGCTGGTGTTGGTGCAGTCACTGAAAAAGGTCGTGACGGCAAAAATGCCCGCAAAGGTGCGAAAGTGGGTGCTGCCGTTGGTGCAGTCACTGGCGTGTTGACCGGCAATGGTCTGGAAGGCGCGATTAAAGGTGCTGTAATTGGCGGCACAGGTGGTGCCATTCTGGGTAAAATGAAATAAGGAATGATGATGAAAAAATTTGCATTACTGGCTGGTCTGTTTGTTTTCGCACCAATGAGCTGGGCGCAGGACTACAATATTAAGAACGGTTTGCCGGCAGAAACCTATATTACTTGTGCTGAAGCTAACGAAATGGCAAAAACTGACAGCGCACAGGTTGCAGAAATTGTGGCTGTAATGGGTAACGCCAGCGTTACGAGCCGTGATTTAAAAATCGAGCAATCTCCGGAACTCAGTGCCAAAGTGGTAGAAAAACTGAACCAGGTTTGTGCTAAAGATCCGCAAATGCTGTTAATTACCGCCATTGATGACACCATGCGTGCCATTGGCAAAAAATAATCATTAATGCAGTACCGCGCCGATTGATTCGGCGCGTTTTTTTAGCAGGCGAAGGAATCAGAACTTATATTTAAATCCCACCATCACTGCGGTGTCATTGTAGCCATTATCACCGAGTTGAACGCCAACATTTCCCCAGACGCTGGCCGCTGAATTCAGATTGCCATTTACGCCAGGTTTAATTTCCCCCTGATTACGCGCACTGCCAGCAACTCATTTAGCCGTTTTCTGACAGTGATAACAGAAGGATTAAGGCTGATCCCTATGGCTAACGAGTTTTCCTCTTAACCGATTAACCACATTGATCGCCAACCAAACCAACGCATTTAGCAAATTTATAGTAACAAGCACTTCTCCCAACCAGGTGCTGGGTTTGGCAAAAAGGATAACCAGGAAAGTGATTAGCATAAATGCAATGGAGAAAATGATATATAAAGTAAAATAATCCAGATTATTACTCTTGTTCATGCTACTGATGGTAATCCTGTCAAAAATTTCAGACAATTATAGCAAACAAAATAATGAACAATAGTAACAAGACGAAACGAGCTAATTAGCTGTCTATAATTACGTCACCTCACGCTCAAGCGATCATTTTTCACTCAACCACCACTTTCACCTTCGGTTTTGAGAGAATAATTTTGACCAGCTCAATATATGTCACCGGTTTATAGAAATAGTATCCCTGTTGGAACGTGATGTTGTTTTGGTTCAGGTAATCGAGCTGCTCCTTCGTCTCAACACCTTCAGCGACAATACTGATAGAAAGTTTGCGCGCCAGATCCAGCACGCAGTCCAGGATCCGGGTGGAATCTGGATCTGCGTTGACCCGCCCGACGAAGCTGTGATCAATCTTGATATAATCAATATGTAGATCATGGAGATAAGAAAGCCCCGAGTATCCAGTACCAAAATCATCCAGTGCGATGACAAAACCATTTTCATGCAAAATGTTTAGTCGCTGGACCAGACTTTCATCAACATGCAAAGGCTCACGCTCAGTGACTTCAAGCACGAGATTCAAATCACGGCGCGTGAAGCTGCCCTTGTATTTCAGGCATTCTTCAACAAATGTCGGCGAAATAATATGCGAGGCGCTGAAATTTATCCCAACGTGAAAACCTTCTGGCAGTTTACTTTCGATCGCATTCATTTGTTTGGCGACCTGGCTCATCAAACTTTGGGTGAGCGGAACTATCAACCCTGATTTTTCAGCAAGAGGAATGAAAGCCGCAGGAGAGATATATCCTCCCCGAGGGTGTTTCCAGCGGGCAAGGACTTCCACACCGCGTAACGTCCCTTCCCGCCCATTTACCACTGGTTGATAAAAAGGCACAATTTCACCGTTATGTATTGCCCGCCGCAGGATCTCTTCCGGTGTCGCGCTTTTGTTGAAATATTTATCAAGCAGGAAGGCAACGGCGCAGGAAATTAACAAAATGAATATCAAAATCCCCAGACCTTTATCGATAAGTCTGCTAAAGCTAAATAGAGACGGCTGGTTATAAATAATACTGAAATGATATTTTGTGGAACTGACTCGCCCAGAAAAATGATTTTTACCATTGAGAGCTGTCACATCTCCCGACGGGCCAATAATGCTACCGCCAACGAGTAAAGTATATTTCGCCCCCTTCAACGGCACATTGAGCGCGCCACGAATATGTTGATCGCTAATAGTCACCAAAACTCGGGTATCAGCGAACTGAATCTGATAAAGCAAAATGGGCATTTTATTAACAGTATCGATTGCCGGAGCTAGCAGTAAATTGCTTTCAGGAATCACGGGTATACGTGATAGCAGTACGCGGTTCCCCGGCAGTGAAGTACACCAGACCGCATCTTGTTTGAGAATGATGATCGTACGCAGATGTGGCTTGAGCGCTGCCTCTGTACCTAGTTGATATTGTTCATCCAGATCACACCCTTTTCTGGCTATTTCCTGTGCCGTTTGAGTCGCCTGTGACGCTTCCTCAAGTATATAATTGATATTGTTTGCGGCATATCTCGCCCCTGCCAGGCTCTCCGCTTTTGCGGAATACCAGAGCTGGATGTTCAAAATAGAGACGCCGGTAATAAACAGGCAAACCGCAGCGAGGATAGGGATAAGTGTATTGCGCATCTGCGTGTCCCTGACAACAGGTTAATAGAGGGGGTTGACATTCATTCGCTCAATCTGGCGTCTACAGAGAGCATGGTCGAGAGAATCAGAAATATCCACGCATCAGATGAAATTTTGCCCAACATGCCGCAAGTCTTTCAATGACTGATGAAAAACTAATGTTCGCGCTGATCAATGGGTCTTTAAGCAGAGAAGAGGCATGGGGTAATAATTCGGGAACAAAAATACAGGTTGAGCACGTTTCTGTTTAGCTTTAACTTTCGCCTTTATGCATATGTTAATCAATAGGTTGAATGTATTTCTGTACCAGCAATTCCAGCTTTTTCAACGTTTGTATCGCCGTTGAGTCAAGTCCATAACATTTCAATTCTTCTGCCGAGTGAAATCTAACGTTGACCTGACCTCCGGGTAACTGGCGAAGGAGTACCCTGAAAGGTAAATCCAGAGCGAGGTCTGGATGTTCCAACATCAAAGGCGTTCCCTTTTCAGGATTACCAAATACCAGAACAGTCGTTGGCGGCATTACAAGCCCTGCATTACGGGCAGCTTTTGCGTGGTCAAACTCGCCAAATAAAACCAGACCATTATCTGATACCGCCTTAAGAAGACGTGTTCTGGTATGTTCGAAGTCAAATGCACTATTGAATTGAATCATAACGTTTTTACCATTAACACAATAATCAATGTGAACGATGAGACAACCGTAATATAAATACAAAATATTATAACCTGAGCTTGCTCATATTTTTGAACATCAGAGAAATAACATTTTCTGATGAGTCCCTTTAATCAACCAGAATTAAAACAATCGCAATATCCACTATGTTTATAAAATCACCCTATGCTAACAAGATAATGTAGACTCTGATTCCATAAAGCACGCCCTTCCGAAACTATGTAGTTACAAATTGTAAAGATTAATTTACTTTGTTTATATTTTGACTGTCTGGTTATATCTCAGTGGATATGTAAAATTAATAACAGCTGGTGATCATTCAGTAGTTGACTATAGAAAATTCGCCAGCCGGTCACAGACACGCATCTTTACAGGGCGTGTCTGCATTTTTTGTTATGATGTATTGTGATGTATATAGTAGTACTGGTGAATTATGAGCAATCTGAATCCATGCCTGGCGTGTGGTGCCTGTTGTGCATTTTTCCGCGTCTCTTTTTACTGGGCCGAAGCAGATGATGCAGGCGGCACTATCCCGGCTCATCTTACTGAGCAAATATCCCCTTACCACCGATGTATGAGCGGTACTAACCAGAAGGATCCACGTTGTGTCGCCCTGGCAGGAACGCCTGGAAAAAACGCATGTTGCACCATATATAAGAATCGCTCATCGACATGTCGAGAATTCGCCATGTCTGGCGAGGATGGGAAGATTAATGAGGCATGTAATCGCGCCCGCGCAAAATATGGGCTGCCTCCAATTTAAAAAGCACTTTTCATTTTTAATGGGCGCTATAAAACTGCGTATCCATGATTATATTCTGAAGTAACATGCCCATTGCCCGAGTATCAAGAATACAATGCCATATCTTCCTGGTACCGGGCAACATTTTGGTGAAAACTGCCATTTTAAAAATTCAGTTCTTGATGATCATTCTTGATATTTTACGTAACAATTAACAGGCATTACATTCTGATATTTCGACTGTAAACCATTACGTTTTTCGCGCAATTACCACCCATCGGATGATCCTTTGCCGTTAATCATGAGATAGTTACAATCAGTAATTTCGATTAGTCTTATTTTTTAGATGAGAGTCTTTTTTATATGTTTTTTAACATTCTTTAAGAATAAGAAATCTGCCATAAAGACAGATTTCTTTTATTTATAATTAGAGATTTGCAACGTTATGATATACTTTTTGAACATCGTCGTCATCTTCGAGGGCATCAATAAGTCCTTCAAAGATTTCTAAATCTTCTGGTGAAAGCTCAACTTCTGATTGAGCAATCATTTCTAATTCTGTTGTTGAGAACTCAGTAATTCCAGCTGCTTTTAGAGCTGCAATTCCTTTGTGAAGGTCTGTAGGCTCAGTATAAATAACGATGTTTCCTTCTTCTTCGGTCACATCACGGACATCCACTTCAGCTTCAAGCAAAATTTCAAAAATACGGTCAGGGTCAGTTCCTTTAAATACAATCACGCC
The DNA here is from genome assembly GCF_963883545.1 of Escherichia sp. E4702. NCBI lineage: Bacteria > Pseudomonadati > Pseudomonadota > Gammaproteobacteria > Enterobacterales > Enterobacteriaceae > Escherichia > Escherichia sp. E4702. Next base: position 256,357 of record NZ_CAWORF010000017.1, read on the forward strand.
AGTATTGTCAAACATATAGCTGACAGAACCTGCCGCGCCAATGTTACCGCCTTTTTTATTGAAAATTGTACGAACGTTAGCAATCGTACGGTTAACGTTTGAAGTCAACGTTTCAGCGATAATCATTGAACCATTGGGTCCAAAGCCTTCATAACGTCCTTGTACGAACGTTTCGTCTCCGCCACCTTTGGCTTTATCAATAGCTTTATCAATAACGTGTTTTGGAACTTGCGCCTGCTTCGCGCGTTCAATAACAAACTTTAAAGAAGTGTTTAATTCCGGATCTGGTTCCCCCTGTTTAGCCGCAGCATAGATTTCCACACCGAATTTTGCATATACTTTAGACGTTGCCCCGTCTTTAGCCGTTTTTTTAGCTACGATATTGGCCCATTTACGTCCCACTGGAATAATCTCCTCGAAATTTATTTACATCAATAACAGGTTGATAACCTGCGATTTTCGTCATATTATATCATAACATGGAAAATTTCGTCTATGAGAATTAGAAATAAGATAAATGTATAGCGGCACTTTAATTTTTCATTATTTTAAAATGTTACCAGATTATTTTTCGGATTTAGTTTTAGTTTTTTGTTCTTAATAATTGAAACGCTATAACAATACCTAAGGCAAAAATAATGTGTTGATATATAAATTATTTTTTCTTATGTTAATGTTAATTCATTCCAACCTGAGCTCAAGCACTCTTTCTTAACAACGAAAGGCCATAAAATGAATATCGAAGCATTTGCTTTTGGCACCACCAACTGGGGTGAAGTCGAAAAAACAGAACATCCCGGGGAAACAGGCATGGCCTACTGGCGCACACAATTTTTTGGTCACAAGCCGAACCAAATCCGTGTGCGAATGGTTGAATATACCCCAGGTTACCTGGCGGATCATTGGTGCAGTAAAGGTCATATCCTTTTATGCATGGAGGGAGAACTCGAAACACTGCTCGCAGATGGCCGTAAATTCACTTTAACTGCGGGGATGAGTTATCAGGTTGGTGATAACGCAGAGCCACATCAGTCCAGAACGGAGACAGGAGCAAAACTCTTTATTGTGGACTAAAGGATTCGTCGTTGTCGCGATTGCGACGTCCGATTCTGGCACAGAATTGGAACCAGGCAGTAGAACAACCATCTGACCATCCCCCAACAACCTGGGGGTTTTGATAACTTATTTTGATAACCGTTAGCATCCTGACAAAAATAACGGGAGCGTTACGCTCCCGTTAATGGATTTAATAAATTACCGAATTACATGTTCTTGATGATCGCGTCACCAAACTCTGAACATTTCAGCAGCTTAGCGCCTTCCATCAGACGTTCGAAGTCATAGGTTACGGTCTTCGCGTTGATTGCGCCTTCCATACCTTTAACAATCAGGTCTGCGGCTTCAGTCCAGCCCATATGGCGCAGCATCATCTCAGCGGAAAGGATGATAGAGCCTGGGTTAACTTTGTCCTGACCGGCATATTTCGGCGCAGTACCGTGGGTAGCTTCAAACAGGGCGCATTCGTCACCGATGTTTGCGCCAGGGGCGATACCGATACCGCCAACCTGAGCTGCCAGGGCGTCAGAAATGTAGTCACCGTTCAGGTTCATACAGGCGATTACGTCGTATTCAGCCGGACGCAGCAGGATCTGTTGCAGGAATGCGTCAGCAATCACGTCTTTAATGACGATCTCTTTGCCTGTATTCGGGTTTTTAACTTTCAGCCACGGGCCGCCGTCGATCAGTTCACCGCCAAACTCTTCACGCGCCAGCTGGTAGCCCCAGTCTTTAAACGCGCCTTCGGTGAACTTCATGATGTTGCCTTTGTGCACCAGGGTCACAGAGTCACGATCGTTAGCAATTGCGTATTCGATCGCTGCACGAACCAGACGTTTGGTGCCTTCTTCAGAACACGGCTTAATACCGATACCGCAATGTTCCGGGAAGCGAATTTTCTTCACGCCCATCTCTTCACGCAGGAATTTAATCACTTTCTCAGCGTCGGCAGAGTCTGCTTTCCATTCGATACCTGCATAAATGTCTTCCGAGTTTTCACGGAAGATAACCATATCGGTCAGTTCAGGGTGTTTAACCGGGCTTGGGGTGCCCTGATAGTAACGTACCGGACGCAGGCAGATGTAGAGATCCAGTTCCTGGCGCAGGGCAACGTTCAGAGAGCGAATACCGCCCCCAACCGGAGTGGTCAGCGGGCCTTTAATAGCAACGCGATATTCACGAATCAGATCAAGGGTTTCAGCAGGCAGCCAGACATCCTGACCATAAACCTGTGTGGATTTTTCACCGGTGTAAATTTCCATCCAGGAGATTTTACGCTCGCCTTTATAGGCTTTCTCGACTGCAGCGTCGACCACTTTCAGCATGGCTGGGGTTACATCTACACCGATTCCATCACCTTCAATGTAAGGGATAATCGGATTTTCAGGAACGTTGAGTTTGCCGTTTTGCAGGGTGATCTTCTTGCCTTGTGCCGGAACAACTACTTTACTTTCCATTCACCTCTCCTTCGAGCGCTACTGGTTTGCTCGTCTGCCACCACGTTGCATATGCGTTTGCGTCCTGCGATACGGATGCTTTAGAGCAATTTTTTGTTAATGATTTGTAATTGGCTTGTCAATACTACCCTATTGTTTGCCGTCATGAAAGATGCGCGTTATTAGGCTATAATGCGGCAATTCATAATCTCTGAAAATACCATGCAAAAAACTTCTTTTAGAAATCACCAGGTTAAGCGATTCAGCTCGCAACGCACTAACAAACGCAAGCCAGAAAACCAGCCCACGCGTGTGATCCTGTTCAATAAACCCTACGATGTTCTTCCGCAGTTCACCGATGAAGCCGGGCGCAAAACATTAAAAGAATTCATCCCGGTTCAGGGCGTTTATGCGGCAGGTCGTCTTGACCGCGATAGCGAAGGGTTACTGGTGCTGACCAATAACGGTGCACTACAGGCACGTTTAACTCAGCCGGGCAAACGCACCGGGAAAATCTATTATGTGCAGGTGGAAGGCATTCCCACACAAGACGCACTTGAAGCCTTGCGCAATGGCGTAACCTTAAATGATGGCCCTACCCTGCCCGCAGGCGCGGAGCTGGTTGAAGAACCAGAGTGGTTATGGCCACGTAATCCGCCAATTCGTGAACGTAAAAGTATTCCCACCAGCTGGCTGAAGATTACTTTATATGAAGGACGTAATCGCCAGGTGCGCCGCATGACCGCCCATGTCGGTTTCCCTACGCTGCGACTGATTCGTTATGCCATGGGCAATTACACACTGGATAATCTCGCTAACGGCGAATGGCGAGAAGCAACAGAATAAGGATGCACAATGTTTAAACCGCACGTTACCGTTGCTTGCGTGGTGCACGCAGAAGGCAAATTTTTAGTCGTTGAAGAGACGATTAATGGTAAAGCGTTATGGAACCAACCGGCGGGACATCTGGAAGCGGATGAGACGCTAGTGGAAGCGGCTGCGCGTGAGCTGTGGGAAGAAACCGGCATCAGCGCGCGACCGCAACACTTCATCCGCATGCATCAGTGGATTGCGCCAGATAAAACGCCGTTTTTGCGTTTCCTGTTTGCCATCGAGCTTGAGCAAATATGCCCGACCCAGCCTCATGACAGCGATATCGACTGCTGCCGTTGGGTCAGCGCCGAAGAAATTTTACAGGCGTCAAATCTTCGTTCGCCGCTGGTGGCGGAAAGTATTCGTTGTTATCAAAGCGGGCAATGCTATCCGCTGGAGATGATTGGCGATTTTAACTGGCCTTTTACAAAGGGTGTCATCTAAAAGGCTGCGTGATAGAATACGCCGCCTTGAAGTTCAATGTCGTGAGTAATCCAATGTCTGAAACCGCAAAAAAAGTGATCGTCGGCATGTCCGGCGGTGTCGATTCCTCCGTTTCTGCCTGGCTGTTGCAACAACAGGGATATCAGGTCGAAGGCCTGTTTATGAAGAACTGGGAAGAAGACGACGGTGAGGAATATTGCACAGCGGCAGCGGATCTGGCTGATGCCCAGGCGGTCTGCGATAAGCTCGGCATTGAACTGCACACCGTCAACTTTGCTGCCGAGTACTGGGACAACGTCTTCGAACTGTTCCTTGCTGAATATAAAGCCGGTCGCACGCCGAATCCGGATATTCTGTGCAACAAAGAGATCAAATTTAAAGCCTTCCTCGAATTTGCCGCCGAAGATTTAGGTGCCGATTATATCGCTACCGGTCATTACGTGCGTCGGGCAGATGTCGATGGCAAGAGCCGCCTGCTGCGTGGTCTGGACAGCAATAAAGACCAGAGCTACTTCCTTTATACGCTCGGCCATGAGCAGATTGCGCAAAGCCTGTTCCCGGTCGGCGAACTGGAAAAACCGCAGGTGCGTAAGATTGCTGAAGATCTTGGTCTGGTCACCGCGAAGAAAAAAGACTCTACCGGCATTTGCTTCATTGGCGAACGTAAATTCCGCGAGTTCCTGGGCCGTTATCTCCCGGCGCAACCGGGCAAAATCATTACCGTCGATGGCGATGAAATTGGTGAGCACCAGGGGCTGATGTATCACACCCTCGGTCAGCGTAAAGGTCTGGGTATCGGTGGCACCAAAGAAGGCACCGAAGAACCGTGGTATGTGGTCGATAAAGACGTCGAAAACAACATTCTGATTGTTGCGCAGGGCCATGAACACCCGCGTCTGATGTCTGTCGGTCTGATTGCCCAGCAGCTGCACTGGGTCGATCGCGAACCGTTCACCGGTACTATGCGTTGCACGGTGAAAACCCGCTATCGCCAGACCGACATTCCGTGCACCGTCAAGGCGCTGGACGATGATCGCATTGAAGTGATTTTCGATGAGCCCGTTGCCGCCGTGACGCCGGGCCAGTCTGCCGTCTTCTATAACGGTGAAGTGTGCCTCGGTGGCGGTATCATTGAGCAGCGTCTGCCGCTGCCGGTCTGATTATTGTCTTTAATTACAACAAGGAAGCAGTGAACGTGGCAAAGAATTACTATGACATCACCCTCGCCCTGGCCGGTATTTGTCAGTCGGCACGCCTGGTGCAACAACTCGCTCACCAGGGGCATTGTGATGCCGATGCGCTACACGTCTCACTCAACAGTATTATTGATATGAACCCCAGCTCGACGCTGGCGGTTTTTGGCGGTAGCGAAGCCAACCTGCGCGTCGGGCTGGAAACCCTGCTCGGCGTGCTCAATGCCAGCAGTCGTCAGGGCTTAAACGCTGAGCTAACCCGCTACACGCTAAGCCTGATGGTGCTTGAGCGCAAACTTTCCTCAGCGAAAGGTGCGCTCGACACTCTGGGCAACCGGATCAACGGCCTGCAACGCCAGCTCGAACACTTCGATTTACAGTCCGAAACGCTGATGAGCGCGATGGCCGCCATCTATGTTGATGTGATAAGCCCGCTTGGCCCGCGCATTCAGGTCACCGGCTCCCCTGCCGTACTGCAAAGCCCACAGGTGCAGGCGAAAGTTCGCGCAACCCTGCTGGCAGGCATTCGCGCCGCCGTGCTCTGGCACCAGGTCGGCGGTGGACGTCTGCAACTGATGTTTTCTCGTAATCGCCTGACCACTCAGGCAAAACAAATTCTTGCTCATTTAACCCCGGAGTTGTGATCTATGGAATTATCCTCACTGACCGCCGTTTCCCCTGTCGATGGACGCTACGGCGATAAAGTCAGCGCGCTGCGCGGGATTTTCAGCGAATACGGTTTGCTGAAATTCCGTGTACAAGTTGAAGTACGTTGGCTGCAAAAACTGGCCGCGCACGCAGCGATCAAGGAAGTTCCTGCTTTTGCTGCCGACGCAATCGGTTACCTTGATGCAATCGTCGCTAATTTCAGTGAAGAAGATGCATCGCGAATCAAAACCATCGAGCGTACCACTAACCACGACGTTAAAGCGGTTGAGTATTTCCTGAAAGAAAAAGTGGCGGAGATCTCGGAACTGCACGCGGTTTCTGAATTCATTCACTTTGCCTGTACTTCGGAAGATATCAATAACCTCTCCCACGCGTTGATGCTGAAAACTGCGCGTGATGAAGTGATCCTGCCATACTGGCGTCAACTGATTGACGGCATTAAAGATCTCGCCGTTCAGTATCGCGATATCCCGCTGCTGTCCCGTACCCACGGTCAGCCAGCCACGCCGTCAACCATCGGTAAAGAGATGGCTAACGTCGCCTACCGTATGGAGCGCCAGTACCGCCAGCTTAACCAGGTGGAGATCCTCGGCAAAATCAACGGCGCGGTCGGTAACTATAACGCCCACATCGCCGCTTACCCGGAAGTTGACTGGCATCAGTTCAGCGAAGAGTTCGTCACCTCGCTGGGTATTCAGTGGAACCCGTACACAACCCAGATCGAACCGCACGACTACATCGCCGAGCTGTTTGATTGCGTTGCGCGCTTTAACACCATTCTGATCGACTTCGACCGTGACATCTGGGGTTATATCGCCCTTAACCACTTCAAACAAAAAACCATTGCTGGTGAGATTGGTTCTTCCACCATGCCGCATAAAGTTAACCCGATCGACTTCGAAAACTCCGAAGGGAATCTGGGCCTTTCCAACGCGGTATTGCAGCATCTGGCAAGCAAACTGCCGGTTTCCCGCTGGCAGCGTGACCTGACCGACTCCACCGTGCTGCGTAACCTCGGCGTGGGTATCGGTTATGCGCTGATTGCGTATCAATCCACCCTGAAAGGCGTGAGCAAACTGGAAGTGAACCGTGATCATCTGCTGGATGAACTGGATCACAACTGGGAAGTGCTGGCTGAGCCAATCCAGACTGTTATGCGTCGCTATGGCATCGAAAAACCGTACGAGAAGCTGAAAGAGCTGACTCGCGGTAAGCGCGTTGACGCCGAAGGCATGAAGCAATTTATCGACGGTCTGGCGCTGCCAGAAGAAGAAAAAGCACGCCTGAAAGCGATGACGCCGGCTAACTATATTGGTCGTGCCATCACTATGGTTGATGAGCTGAAATAAGCCTCGTATCAGTGCCGGATGGTGATGCCGTCCGGCCTGTTTATTAAGATAATCCGCTTTTCTATTTACACCTCCCTTCCCCACTGGTTTATTTAATGTTTACCCCCACAACCACATAATCGCGTTACACTATTTTTATAATTAAGACAGGGAGAAATAAAAATGCGCGTACTGGTTGTCGAAGACAATGCGTTGTTACGTCACCATCTTAAAGTTCAGATTCAGGACGCTGGTCATCAGGTCGATGACGCAGAAGATGCCAAAGAAGCCGATTATTATCTCAACGAACATTTACCGGATATTGCGATTGTCGATCTCGGTTTGCCTGACGAAGATGGTTTGTCGCTGATCCGTCGCTGGCGTAGTAATGATGTTTCACTGCCAATTCTGGTTTTAACCGCCCGTGAAAGCTGGCAGGACAAAGTTGAAGTATTAAGCGCCGGTGCTGACGATTACGTGACTAAACCCTTTCATATTGAAGAAGTGATGGCACGAATGCAGGCATTAATGCGGCGTAATAGCGGCCTGGCTTCACAGGTTATTTCGCTGCCGCCGTTTCAGGTTGATCTCTCCCGTCGCGAATTATCTATTAGTGACGAAGTCATCAAACTGACCGCATTTGAATACACCATTATGGAAACCTTGATCCGTAACAACGGCAAAGTGGTCAGTAAAGATTCATTGATGCTACAACTCTACCCAGATGCCGAACTGCGGGAAAGTCATACCATTGATGTTCTGATGGGCAGGCTGCGCAAAAAAATTCAGGCGCAATACCCGCACGAGGTGATTACCACCGTTCGCGGCCAGGGTTATCTTTTCGAATTGCGCTGATGAAAAAATTACTGTGTGTTTTTTTCCCGCTCTCGCTGCGGGTACGTTTTCTGTTGGCGACGGCCGCGGTAGTACTGGTGCTTTCACTTTCCTACGGTATGGTTGCCCTGATCGGTTATAGCGTTAGTTTCGATAAAACGACGTTTCGTCTGTTACGCGGCGAGAGCAATTTATTCTATACACTGGCGAAATGGGAAAACAATAAGCTACATGTTGAACTGCCGGAAAATATCGACAAGCAAAGTCCCACGATGTCTCTGATTTATGACGAGAACGGCAAATTATTGTGGGCGCAGCGTGACGTTCCCTGGCTGATGAAAATGATCCAGCCTGACTGGCTGAAATCCAATGGTTTTCACGAAATAGAGGCTGACGTGAACGATACCAGCCTGCTACTGAGTAACGATCTCTCTATTCAGCAGCAGTTGCAGGAAGTTCGGGAAGACGACGACGATGCAGAAATGACCCACTCGGTAGCCGTTAATGTCTATCCGGCGACGGCGCGAATGCCAAAACTCACCATTGTGGTGGTCGATACCATTCCCGTAGAGCTTAAAAGTTCCTATACGGTATGGAGCTGGTTTCTCTATGTACTCCTGGCCAACCTGCTGTTAGTGATCCCGTTACTGTGGGTCGCCGCCTGGTGGAGCTTACGCCCTATTGAAGCCCTGGCGCGCGAAGTCCGCGAACTGGAAGAACACCACCGTGAACTGCTCAACCCTACAACAACGAGAGAACTGACCAGCCTGGTGGGTAACCTGAACCGACTTTTAAAAAGCGAGCGTGAGCGTTACGACAAATACCGCACTACGCTCACTGACCTGACTCACAGCCTGAAAACGCCTCTGGCGGTGCTACAAAGTACGCTACGTTCTTTGCGAAGTGAAAAGATGAACGTCAGTGAGGCGGAACCGGTGATGCTGGAACAAATTAGCCGTATCTCGCAACAAATTGGTTACTACCTACACCGAGCCAGTATGCGTGGCGGGACATTACTTAGCCGCGAACTACATCCAGTGGCCCCGTTGTTGGACAATCTCACATCGGCACTGAATAAAGTTTATCAGCGTAAAGGCGTCAATATTTCCCTCGATATCTCGCCAGAAATTAGCTTTGTCGGTGAGCAGAACGATTTTGTTGAAGTAATGGGCAATGTACTGGATAACGCCTGTAAGTATTGCCTCGAGTTTGTCGAAATCTCCGCAAGGCAAACTGACAAACATCTCTACATCGTGGTCGAAGATGATGGACCGGGGATCCCGCAAAGCAAGCGTGAGGTGATTTTCGACCGTGGTCAGCGTGTTGATACCTTACGCCCCGGGCAAGGCGTGGGGCTGGCGGTCGCTCGTGAAATTACTGAACAGTACGACGGAAGAATCATCGCCGGAGAGAGCATGCTCGGCGGTGCGCGAATGGAGGTGATTTTTGGTCGCCAGCATTCCTTGCCAAAAGATGAATAAATATGTCCTTTGTTCACGCATTACAGTATGCATCCGTTATAATCGGTTGCAGATACCCGCCTATGGACGCTTAACATGGAATACCAACTCACCCTTAATTGGCCCGATTTTCTTGAACGCCACTGGCAGAAACGTCCCGTGGTGTTAAAACGCGGCTTTAATAATTTTATTGATCCTATTTCTCCCGACGAGCTGGCGGGCCTGGCGATGGAAAGTGAAGTCGACAGTCGGCTGGTCAGTCATCAGGATGGCAAATGGCAGGTCAGTCACGGGCCATTCGAAAGCTACGACCATCTGGGCGAAACCAACTGGTCATTGCTGGTCCAGGCGGTTGATCACTGGCATGAACCGGCCGCCGCGCTGATGCGTCCGTTCCGTGAATTACCGGACTGGCGCATTGACGACCTGATGATCTCGTTTTCCGTGCCTGGCGGCGGCGTCGGTCCGCATCTCGATCAGTACGATGTGTTTATTATTCAGGGTACAGGTCGCCGTCGCTGGCGGGTAGGTGAAAAACTGCACATGAGGCAGCACTGCCCTCACCCGGATCTGTTACAGGTTGATCCGTTTGAAGCGATTATTGATGAAGAGCTGGAGCCAGGCGATATTCTTTATATTCCGCCAGGGTTCCCGCACGAAGGCTACGCACTGGAAAATGCGATGAACTATTCCGTTGGTTTTCGTGCGCCGAATACGCGGGAACTGATCAGCGGATTTGCCGATTACGTGCTGCAACGTGAGCTGGGCGGTAATTACTACAGCGACCCGGATGTCCCGCCTCGCGATCATCCGGCAGACGTTCTGCCGCAGGAGATGGATAAACTGCGTGAGATGATGCTTGAGTTGATCAACCAGCCAGAACACTTTAAACAGTGGTTTGGCGAGTTTATTTCGCAGTCACGTCATGAACTGGATATCGCTCCGCCAGAGCCACCGTATCAACCGGATGAAATCTATGACGCGCTGAAACAAGGTGATGTACTGGTGCGTCTGGGTGGTCTGCGCGTCTTGCGCATTGGCGACGATGTTTATGCCAATGGTGAGAAAATTGATTCCCCGCACCGTCCGGCGCTGGAGGCACTCGCCAGCAATATTGCACTGACCGCCGAGAATTTTGGCGACGCACTGGAAGATCCGTCATTCCTCGCGATGCTCGCGGCGCTGGTCAATAGCGGGTATTGGTTCTTCGAAGGGTAAATTTGAATTGAAGCCGGATGCGGCATCATATGCCGCATCCAATTTCGCTTACTTCCGTTTCGCCGTTAACTCGGCAATTCGCACAATCACTTGCACTGCTTTTTCCATTCCTTCCAGAGTGACAAACTCATGTTTGCCATGATAGTTATAACCGCCGGTAAACAGATTCGGGCACGGTAATCCCATAAACGACAACTGCGCACCGTCAGTACCACCACGGATCGGTTTCAGGTCTGGTTCAATATCGCAATCGCGCATCGCCTGCTGGGCAATATCAAGAATATGCGGATGCTCAACGACTTTCTCGCGCATGTTGTAGTAACTGTCTTCAATCACCAGTTCAATGTAGCAATCCGGGTGTAACCCTTTGCCCACTTTCTTGGCAATTTCCATCATTTTACGTTTACGCGCTTCAAACTGTTTACGGTCGAAATCACGGATGATGTAGTGCATATCGGCGCGTTCAACAGTGCCTTTCATGCTTGTCAGGTGATAGAAGCCTGCATAACCTTCCGTAGCTTCCGGGCTTTCATCTGCCGGTACTTCCGCATGAATGCGTGCCGCCAGCGACAGCGCATTCACCATCACACCTTTTGCCGTACCCGGGTGAACATTGTTGCCGACGATTTTGATATTCACCGAAGCAGCGTTGAAGTTTTCAAACTCCAGTTCACCTACGCCACCACCATCTACGGTGTAAGCCCAGCGGGCATCAAAGGCTTCAACATCAAAATGTTTCGCCCCTTTACCCACTTCTTCATCAGGCGTAAAGGCAACACGAATATCGCCATGCGGAATATTTTTCTGCTGCAATACCGCCAGCGCGGTCATGATTTCTGCAATACCCGCTTTGTCGTCAGCACCCAACAATGTTTTACCGTCAGTGGTGATCAGCGTCTGTCCCAGCAGTTGATGCAGTACCGGGAACATGACCGGTGACAGGACTTCGTCGCCGACGCCCAACGCAATGTCGCCGCCACGATAGTTTTCAACAATCTGCGGGTTCACATTTTTACCGCTGCAATCCGGTGAGGTATCCACATGAGAAATAAAGCCAATCGCCGGAATATCGCCAGGAACGTTAGCCGGTAGCGTCGCCATCAACGTTCCTTTCTCACTTAAGGTCACATTGATAAGACCCATTTCTTCCAGCTGATCTTTCAGCAGATGCAATAATTTCCACTGGCCTTCCGTGCTGGGAACTTGTCTCACCCCCGCTTTTGATTGGGTATCGAGAGACACGTAGTTCAAAAAACGCTCAAGTAGTTTATCCATGTAGTCACCCTCACTTTTCGTGACAACATTATTAAGAAGCAGGAAAAGACAAATATTGCGTCAGGTCACTTTTACCCCTGCAATCGGGAATATTTATCAACATTACCTTAATGAATATAAAGCTAAGCCAGTAATTCACAACAAGGATTGGCGATCCAAGTAGTTTGCCGTAGAATTACGGCCCTCTTTAAGAGTCACCAAGGTGGTTAACCACAAACCCCGCTTCGGTAAGCCATCCGTTGCGTTTACATGGGACAGAGTAAAAAATTGAATAAACAACCGAGTTCGCTTTCACCGCTGGTGCAATTGGCGGGAATTCGCAAATGCTTTGATGGTAAAGAGGTCATTCCCCAGCTGGATCTGACTATCAACAATGGCGAGTTCCTCACGCTGCTTGGCCCTTCTGGCTGCGGTAAAACAACCGTTCTTCGCCTGATTGCGGGTCTGGAAACTGTTGATTCTGGACGCATCATGCTGGATAACGAGGACATCACCCACGTTCCGGCGGAAAACCGCTATGTGAACACCGTTTTCCAAAGCTACGCGCTATTCCCCCACATGACCGTATTCGAAAATGTGGCCTTTGGTTTGCGTATGCAAAAAACCCCTGCTGCTGAAATTACGCCTCGCGTGATGGAAGCTTTGCGGATGGTGCAACTGGAAAGCTTCGCTCAACGCAAACCGCATCAACTCTCAGGCGGTCAACAGCAACGCGTCGCCATTGCCCGCGCGGTGGTTAACAAGCCTCGCCTGCTGCTGCTTGATGAGTCGCTCTCGGCGCTGGATTACAAACTGCGCAAGCAAATGCAGAACGAGCTGAAAGCGTTACAGCGTAAGCTTGGTATTACCTTCGTCTTTGTCACTCACGATCAGGAAGAAGCGCTCACCATGTCAGACAGGATTGTGGTGATGCGCGAGGGTCGTATTGAGCAGGATGGTACACCGCGCGAAATTTACGAAGAGCCGAAGAATTTATTTGTTGCCGGATTCATTGGCGAGATCAATATGTTCAACGCCACGGTGATCGAGCGACTCGACGAGCAGCGCGTACGGGCTAACGTTGAAGGTCGCGAGTGTAATATCTACGTTAACTTCGCCGTAGAACCGGGGCAAAAACTGCATGTTCTGCTGCGCCCGGAAGACTTACGTGTTGAAGAGATTAACGACGACAACCACGCTGAAGGGCTGATTGGTTACGTTCGCGAGCGTAACTACAAAGGCATGACGCTGGAGTCGGTTGTTGAACTGGAAAATGGCAAGATGGTGATGGTGAGCGAATTCTTCAATGAAGACGATCCTGACTTTGACCACTCTCTCGACCAAAAAATGGCCATTAATTGGGTAGAAAGCTGGGAGGTCGTACTGGCTGATGAAGAACACAAGTAAGTTCCAGAATGTAGTGATTGTCACTATTGTCGGTTGGCTTGTGTTGTTTGTCTTTCTGCCCAACCTGATGATCATTGGCACCAGCTTTTTGACCCGCGACGACGCCAGTTTTGTCAAAATGGTCTTTACGCTGGATAACTACACGCGTCTGCTCGATCCGCTCTATTTTGAAGTGCTATTGCACTCGCTGAATATGGCGCTGATCGCCACCCTCGCCTGCCTGGTGCTGGGCTACCCGTTTGCCTGGTTTCTGGCGAAGCTGCCACACAAGGTGCGTCCGCTGCTGCTGTTTCTGCTGATTGTTCCCTTCTGGACCAACTCACTGATTCGCATCTACGGGCTGAAAATTTTCCTCAGCACCAAAGGCTATCTCAACGAGTTTTTGCTCTGGCTGGGCGTTATCGACACACCAATTCGTATCATGTTCACGCCCAGTGCGGTGATTATCGGTCTGGTTTACATTCTGCTGCCGTTTATGGTGATGCCGCTGTACTCCAGTATCGAAAAACTGGATAAGCCGTTGCTGGAGGCGGCGCGCGATCTCGGTGCCAGCAAGTTGCAGACTTTTATCCGCATCATTATTCCACTGACGATGCCGGGGATTATTGCCGGATGTCTGCTGGTGATGCTGCCAGCGATGGGCCTGTTCTATGTGTCCGACCTGATGGGCGGTGCGAAAAACCTGCTGATCGGTAACGTCATCAAGGTCCAGTTCCTTAATATTCGTGACTGGCCGTTTGGTGCAGCCACCAGCATTACGCTGACTATCGTAATGGGCCTGATGTTGCTGGTTTACTGGCGCGCTTCTCGTTTGCTGAATAAGAAGGTGGAACTCGAATGATCGGTCGACTGCTTCGCGGCGGTTTTATGACCGCTATCTACGCGTACCTGTATATCCCAATCATTATTTTGATTGTGAACTCCTTCAACAGCTCGCGCTTTGGCATCAACTGGCAGGGTTTTACCACCAAATGGTATAGCCTGCTGATGAACAACGACAGCCTGTTACAGGCAGCGCAGCATTCACTGACGATGGCGGTGTTTTCGGCGACGTTTGCCACGCTTATCGGTTCACTGACGGCTGTTGCGCTGTACCGCTATCGCTTTCGTGGTAAGCCGTTCGTTAGCGGAATGCTGTTTGTGGTGATGATGTCGCCAGATATCGTGATGGCGATTTCTCTGCTGGTGCTGTTTATGCTGCTGGGTATTCAGCTTGGCTTCTGGTCGCTGCTGTTCTCGCATATCACCTTCTGCCTGCCGTTTGTGGTGGTGACGGTGTATTCGCGCCTGAAAGGTTTTGACGTGCGAATGCTGGAAGCGGCGAAAGATCTCGGTGCCAGTGAATTTACCATTCTGCGAAAAATCATCCTGCCACTGGCAATGCCAGCGGTGGCGGCGGGCTGGGTGTTAAGCTTTACCCTGTCGATGGACGATGTGGTGGTTTCTTCGTTCGTCACCGGGCCGAGTTATGAAATTCTGCCGTTAAAAATTTATTCGATGGTCAAAGTCGGCGTATCGCCGGAAGTTAACGCGCTGGCAACCATATTACTGGTGCTGTCGCTGGTGATGGTTATTGCCAGCCAGCTTATTGCTCGTGATAAAACGAAAGGTAACACAGGGGACGTTAAATGAAAAAATGGTCACGCCACCTGCTCGCGGCGGGTGCTCTGGCACTGGGCATGAGTGCCGCTCACGCTGATGACAACAACACACTGTATTTCTACAACTGGACCGAGTACGTGCCGCCTGGACTGCTCGAACAGTTCACCAAAGAAACCGGTATTAAGGTTATCTATTCGACTTACGAGTCGAACGAAACCATGTACGCCAAGCTGAAAACGTACAAAGACGGTGCCTATGACCTGGTGGTTCCTTCAACCTATTACGTTGATAAAATGCGTAAAGAAGGGATGATCCAGAAGATCGACAAGTCGAAGTTAACAAACTTCAGCAATCTCGATCCAGAAATGCTCAACAAGCCGTTTGATCCGAATAACGACTACTCCATTCCGTATATCTGGGGTGCGACGGCGATTGGCGTTAACGGTGATGCGGTGGATCCGAAATCTGTCACCAGCTGGGCCGATCTGTGGAAGCCTGAGTACAAAGGCAGCCTGCTGCTGACCGACGATGCCCGTGAAGTATTCCAGATGGCGCTGCGTAAGCTGGGCTACTCCGGTAATACCACCGATCCGAAAGAGATTGAAGCTGCGTATAACGAGCTGAAAAAACTGATGCCAAACGTCGCGGCGTTTAACTCCGATAACCCGGCAAACCCGTACATGGAAGGCGAAGTTAACCTCGGCATGATCTGGAACGGCTCTGCTTTCGTTGCTCGCCAGGCGGGTACGCCAATTGACGTGGTATGGCCGAAAGAAGGCGGCATTTTCTGGATGGACAGCCTGGCGATCCCGGCAAATGCCAAAAACAAAGAAGGCGCGCTGAAATTGATCAACTTCCTGCTGCGCCCGGATGTGGCAAAACAGGTTGCCGAAACTATCGGTTATCCAACACCAAACCTCGCCGCGCGCAAACTGTTAAGCCCGGAAATAGCGAACGACAAGACGCTCTACCCGGATGCTGAAACCATTAAAAATGGCGAATGGCAGAGTGACGTTGGCCCAGCCAGCAGCATTTATGAAGAGTATTATCAGAAGCTGAAAGCAGGACGTTAATTCAGCAAACGGGCGGTGGTATTACCGCCCGTTTTTTATTTAGCAAGGATGTGACTAATGAGTCAGGACAGTAAATTGTTATCCCGCGCTTTTCTCGGTATCGGTCTGATATTGCTCGTTATTTCTGCAATCATCTTTTATTACCATTTTACTTTTACCAAAAGCGCGGTTCATACAGAAGGAATCATTGTTGATGCCGTTTGGTACAACAATCACTCAAACGACGTCGGTGATAATGGTTCCTGGTATCCAGTGGTTGCCTTTCGCCCTACGCCAGATTACACGCTAATTTTCAATTCGAGTATCGGTAGTGATTTTTATGAAGATAGCGAAGGTGACAGAGTCAATGTCTATTATCCGCCAGGGCATCCAGAAGAAGCCGAAATAAACAATCCCTGGGTTAATTTTTTTGAATGGGGCTTTGTTGGCATAGCAGGCATTATTTTCGGTGGTATCGGTCTGCTAATCATGGCTCCCTCCGCCAAAAAGTTACGCAGGAAACGGAAGTCCCGCCCATGAAAAAAATCATAATACTGCTCAGTTTACTGATACTTCTGCCTCTGACGGTAACCAGTAAACCCTTAATTCCAATAATGAAGACACTTTTTACGGATGTTACAGGTACTGTACCGGATGCTGAAGAGATCGCGCGGAAAGCGGAGCTTTTTCGTCAACAAACCGGGATTGCGCCGTTTATCGTCGTGGTAGATGGTATAAATGAAGCCAGTCTCAGACAAAATGGTAAAGCGATGCTGGCGCATGCATCATCTTCATTGAGTGATGTAAAAGGAAGTGTTCTGTTGCTTTTTACTACCCGGGAGCCACGGTTAATTGTGATAACCAACGGCCAGGTTGAAAGCCGTCTGGACGATAAACATCTCGGCCTCCTGGTAGAAAATCACACGCTGGCTTATTTACATGCGGACCTCTGGTATCAGGGAATCAATAATGCCCTGGATATTTTGCAAGCACAGATATTAAAACAACCGACGCCGTCATTGACATATTATCCGCATCCCAGACAACAGCAGGAGAATGATCCTCCCGGCAGTACCACGACATTAGGCCTTTTTGCCTGGGCGGTTGCATTCATCGTCTTTACTGCATTTTTTAACTACACGACTCGTTTTATTTATGCATTAAAGTTTGCAGTGGCGATGACTATTGCCAATATGGGTTATCAGGCTTTATGCCTGTATATCGATAATAGCTTTGCGATTGCCAGAATATCGCCGCTCTGGGCGGGACTGATTGGAGTCTGTACGTTTATTGCCGCGTTGTTATTGACGAGTAAACGGTAAAAGAGGCAGTAAAGTGTGCGTGTATTATGCCGGATGCGGCGCGAACGCCTTATCCGGCCCACAAAACCCGCAAATTCAATTAATTGCGCCCCCTTGTAGGCCTGATAAGCGTAGCGCATCAGGCAATGCTTCCTGCTTTATAAGCCCTTCAGCAACTTTTCAACAAATTCTGGTACCACCTGGCTTGCCGGGCCGTAATATTTCTCGGCAAATTCATTACCGACCTGACTCGGTTCGAGATTGAGTTCAACCGTATGCGCGCCATGCAGCTTCGCTTCGTGAACAAACCCAGCCGCCGGATAAACATGCCCGGAAGTACCAATGGCAATGAAAATGTCGGCCATCGACAACGCCATATAAATTTCATCCATGCCGAGTGGCATTTCGCCAAACCAAACTACGTGCGGTCGCAAGGGTGCCGGGAACTGGCAACAATGACATTTGTCTTCTGGCGTGACGTCTCCAGTCCAGTCGAGAACCTGCCCGCTTTGCGAACAACGTACTTTCAGCAATTCCCCATGCATATGAATCACATTGGTATTACCTGCGCGTTCATGCAGATTATCGATATTCTGCGTCACCAGCAAAAAGCGATCGCCGAGGGCGTCTTGCAGTTTAGCCAGCGCAA
Source organism: Escherichia sp. E4702 (assembly GCF_963883545.1). NCBI lineage: Bacteria > Pseudomonadati > Pseudomonadota > Gammaproteobacteria > Enterobacterales > Enterobacteriaceae > Escherichia > Escherichia sp. E4702. The sequence goes on from NZ_CAWORF010000017.1 coordinate 274,133, forward strand.
GATGCGCAGCGTTAGGCTGAATTTCTGGCTGCTGTAGTTGACGGCGACGGGCGTTATAAAACGCTTGCACCAGTTCAGGATCGCGATCAAAACCTTCCGGTGTAGCCACATCTTCAACCCGATGTTCTTCCCACAGGCCATCTGCTGCGCGAAAGGTACGAATACCTGATTCCGCAGAAATTCCTGCCCCTGTCAGTACGAGTACTCTTGGTTTTTCCATTGCTTCCGGCACCACTTTATCTCTGAAAAAAATACGCTGACGCAAACGCTCGTGCAGGCGGCGTTTATTTTTACGAAAACGACTTAACCGATGACCCCGACGCGACAACATAGCAACCTCTGTTGATTAATCGGTTAGATGTAGGAAGGCCGCACCACGCATTCCTCCTGCATCCCCATGACGCGCACGTTCAATGCGCGGAACACGAGCTACAGGTAAGAGATGACGAGGCAGCCTGTCCGCCAGTTGCGTTGTGATTGCCGGGAAATTCGATAAGCCACCGCCAATGACCAGCAAATCAGGGTCAACAATGGTCAGGATATTTCCCAGACAAACCGCTAATAAATCCAGATAACGCTCAACGTGCGCCCTTGCCTGCTCATCGCCTTGCTCATAAAGCGCAATAATTTCGGGAGCCTGCAACGGTTGATGGTAATAGTGTTGATACAGCCACGCAAAGCCGCGACCAGACAGATAATTTTCAATGCAACCGTGCTGACCACAGCCGCAGCGACGTAACGGGAAATCCAGCCCCATCATGGTTAACGCATCGACGGGAAGGCGCATATGCCCAAATTCACCCGTAATATAGCTTTTACCCGTTACCGGTTTACCATTGAATACTAGGCCACCGCCAACGCCAGTCCCCAGGATCAGTCCCATCACCAACGGATATTGGGTAAATTCATCGTCCCAGGCTTCAGAAAGGGCAAAGCAGTTGGCGTCGTTATTAAGGCGCACATCGCGTTCAAGGCGGGCGCTCAGATCGGCACGCAGCGGTTTACCACTGGCGGCGGGGACATTGGCGGCATACAGCGTGCCATCTTCTGTTTCCGGCATTCCCGGAATACCGATGCCGACAGAACCTTTACAGCCAAAACGCTGATCGGCTTCAGCCACCAGTTCGCACACTGCATCTAAAAATGCGTCATAGCTGTCACGCGGTGTCGGCACCCGCTTTTCCCACTGCAACTGCCGACCGCTATCAAACACGCCTAGCGCAATTTTCGTTCCACCAATATCAAACCCGTAATACATTGCCGCTCCTTGTTTTAATGTACTGCCTTTACTGGCCGCTAAGGACTCGCGCAGGGTCAATATTACTGGCGCGTCGCGCCGGATACCAACTTGCCAAAAGACTCAGCAACAATGCTGTGACCAGTACGTAGAAGACGTCCTGCCAGTGCAATTCCGATGGCAGGAAGTCAATAAAATAGATATCGCTGGAGAGGAACTGATGACCAATCAGCTTTTCAATCCACTCAATAATCGGGGTAAGTTGCAGTGAAACCACTACGCCGATAATCACACCACAGAGGCTGCCGAACAGACCTGCCAGCAATCCATACCAGACAAAGATGGCGCGAATTAAACCGTCTTTCGCCCCCAGCGTTCTTAATACTGCGATATCGCCACTCTTATCTTTCACCGCCATCACTAACGTGGAGACGATGTTGAAACAGGCCACGCCAATCACCAGTACCATCGCCAGATACATAATGGCGCGGATCATCTGGATATCGCGATACATATAGCCGTAAGTACCAATCCAGCTTTTAATATAAACGTAGCTGTTGGTTACTTCACCCGCGTCACGTACCAGTTTGTTAGCGTTGAAAACATCCGTCATTTTAAGGGCAATGCCTGACACACTGGAACCCATATCAAGATATTGTTGGGCATCCGCCAGCGGGATCATGGCAAAACTGTGATCGAGTTGGCCACTCAACTGCAAAATACCCGCAACGTGCAAACGCACACGTTTCGGCTGCATCAGCTTATGCTCGGGATTCGAGTTTGGGATCATGATCGACACCCAATCCCCCTGCTTCACTTTCAGCGCATCCGCCACGCCTTTGCCGATGATAATCTGCTGTTCGCCCGCTTTAAAATTGTTCCAGGCATCGCCCTGGACAAATGATGGCAGCGCGCTCAGACGCTGTTCCTGTTGCGGATCAACGCCTTTAACCTGCAGAGCGCGCAGATTCGCGCCACTCTCCACCAGCCCGGTGAAATTGATATACGGCGCAGCGGCGGCAATACCCGGCACTTTCTGCACTTTATCCAGTGCTTCCTGCCAGTTAGTCCACGGCTGATCTACCGCCTCAATTTCACCATGCGGCACCACCGCCAGAATACGGTTGTTCAGTTCGCGTTCAAAGCCGTTCATCGCGCTTAAGCCGACGATCAATACCGCCACGCCAAGGGCAATGCCAATGGTAGAAATGACGGAGATCAGCGACACCATGCCGCCACGCCGCCGTCCGCGACTAAAACGCAGGCCAATTAATAACGATAAAGGCATCGCCATTACTCCGCCCCCATCAGGCTTAGTTCCGCCGTCAGACGACCATCACGCATCTCCAGTTGGCGGCTCATACGTTTCGCCAGTTGCAGGTCGTGAGTGACCACCAGGAAAGCGGTGCCCTGCAAGCGATTCAACTCCCCAAGCAACTGGAAGATGCTGTCTGCGTTACGCGCGTCAAGGTTACCGGTAGGTTCATCCGCCAGTACCAGGCGCGGGTTATTCACCAGCGCACGGGCAATCGCCACACGCTGGCGTTCACCGCCAGAAAGTTCAGATGGACGGTGATTCGCACGATGCTCCAGCCCCACCGCTTTTAACATTTCCAACGCTCGACTGTTGATTTCAGCGGGCTTTTTCTTGCCAATCAGCAGCGGCATAGCCACGTTTTCCAGGGCAGTAAAATCCGGCAGCAGGTGGTGAAACTGATAAATAAAGCCCAGCTTCTGGTTGCGCAGTTCTGCTTTCGCCGCCGAAGACAGTTTGCTCATCGGCTGACCGTTAAAGATCACATCGCCGGAGGTTGGCGTATCCAGCCCGCCTAACAGGTGCAGCAAGGTACTTTTACCGGAACCAGAGCTACCGACAATTGCCATCATTTCACCTTCGCCCACGCTGAAACTGACATTGTGCAGCACATCGGTTTGCACACTGCCTTCCTGATAGCGTTTGCACAGGTTGTCGCATTGCAACAGGATCTTATTCATAACGTAAAGCCTCAGCGGGTTGAGTGGCGGCAGCGCGCCAGGAAGGGTAAAGCGTAGACAACAGCGCGATAGCCATCGCCACCAGCGCAATAACAATGACCTGTAAAGGTTCGATAGCCACCGGCAGCGCCGCGCCATCAAGCAGGACGCCGATTATCGGCATCAGATTATTCAACTGGCTGGCAAGCAGTGCGCCAAGCGCTGCTCCGAGGATTGCACCGATAATCCCGGCGCTGGCCCCTTGCACCATAAAGACCATCATGATTTGTCGCGGAGTTAAGCCTTGCGTTTGCAGGATCGCTACTTCGCCCTGCTTCTCCATCACCATCAGCCCTAGCGAGGTAATAATGTTAAACGCCGCAACGGCGACAATCAGGCTCAGCAGCAAGCCCATCATATTTTTTTCCATGCGTACGGCCTGGAACAGCTCGCCTTTACGGTCACGCCAGTCCTGCCATTTGCTGCCTTCAGGCAGTTTTTGCTGGCTTAAAGAATCCACTTTCAGTGGTTCATCCAGCCACAAACGCCAGCCGGTAATATTGCCTGCCGGATAACGCATCAGACGCGAGGCATCCTCAATATTCACCAGCATTTCATAGCCATCGACTTCACTGTTGGCGGCAAAAGTGCCAATCACATTGAACAGGCGCTGGCTTGGAATACGCCCCATTGGCGTGAACTGGCTGGCAGATGGCACCATCACGCGGATTTGATCACCGCGATTGACGCCCAACTGTGAGGCCAGCTGTTCACCGAGGATGACATTATATTTCCCCGGCTCGAGGTCAGTTTGTTTCACATTGACCAGATACGGCGTTAGTGGATCTTTTTGCGCCGGGTCGATACCCAGCATCACCCCGACCGCCACGCTGCGCGCGCTTTGCAGTACCACATCACCGGTAGTGATAGGTGCGACGTGATTAACGCCGTCCAGTTTGACTGCCGTTTCCGGGAGTTGCTGCGGGTTAAGAGAGCCATGCTCAGAAGAGAGAATTGCCTGTGGCATCAGGCCAAGGATGTTGTTTTGCAGCTCGCGCTCAAAGCCGTTCATCACTGACAATACTGTGACCAGCGCCATCACCCCGAGGGTAATGCCGATGGTAGAAAGCCAGGAGACGAAACGACCGAAGCGATCCGCTGCACGCCCACGCATGTAACGCAGGCCAATAAATAGAGCGACAGGTTGGTACATGAAATCCGTCTGGTTGCTGTTAGCAAAGACACGAGTATATAAGCGAAAGCGGGATGGGTAAACGTCTGAACTGTAAGTGATCGTCAGGGCTAATCTGAAAAGTACCAGCAAATCAATCGGCTAAAGGGCCTCATTTTATCATCGGCCTTATGGCCTGATCTTTATCTGAAAAATAACCAAATACAGACAGATACGCATTACACCACGCGACTGGCCCCGCAGGATCAACAGCATGTTAAATAAAAAGAGCGTGTTGTCCTGATGAAACAAAAAGAGCTATGGATTAACCAGATCAAAGGGTTATGTATTTGTCTGGTGGTGATTTATCACTCGGTCATTACCTTTTATCCGCATCTGACCACTTTCCAGCATCCGTTATCGGAAGTCCTGAGCAAATGCTGGATCTATTTCAATCTTTACCTTGCGCCCTTTCGTATGCCCGTTTTTTTCTTTATTTCCGGCTATTTGATTCGCCGCTATATCGACAGCGTACCCTGGGGAAATTGTCTCGATAAACGCATCTGGAACATCTTCTGGGTGCTGGCGCTTTGGGGCGTGGTGCAGTGGCTGGCGTTAAGTGCACTGAACCCGTGGCTGGCGCCTGAGCGCGATTTAAGCAATGCCTCCAATGCTGCTTATGCCGATTCCACTGGCGAGTTCCTGCACGGGATGCTCACCGCCAGCACCAGCTTGTGGTATCTGTATGCGTTAATTGCCTATTTCGTGATATGTAAAATTTTTAACCGCCTGGCACTGCCACTATTCGTTCTGTTTGTGCTGATGAGTGTGGCGGTTAATTTCGTTCCCACGCCATGGTGGGGAATGAACAGTGTGATCCGCAATTTGCCTTATTACAGCCTTGGTGCATGGTTTGGCGCAACATTAATGACCTGTGTTAAAGAGGTGCCGTTGCGCCGCCATCTGCTGATGGCTTCTTTGCTGGCTGTTCTGGCGGTTGCTGCCTGGTTGTTTAATATCTCGCTGCTGTTGTCGCTGCTATCGATTGTGGTGATCATGAAACTGTTTTATCAGTACGAGCAGCGTTTCGGTATGCGCTCCACCAGCCTGCTGAATGTGATTGGTTCGAACACCATTGCCATCTACACCACGCATCGCATTCTGGTAGAGATATTCAGCTTAAGTCTGATTCCGCAAATGAACGCGGCCCGCTGGTCGCCGCAACTCGAACTGACGCTCCTGCTGGTTTATCCCTTTGTCAGTTTGTTGATTTGTACTGTTGCTGGATTACTGGTGCGAAAATTTTCACAACACGCATTCAGCGACCTGTTGTTCTCCCCGCCTTCTCTGCCTGCCACCAGTTACTCTCGTTAAGCCATCGCCCCAGCCGGGGCGATTCAATTTGCTAAACCATGTCGATTACGGATAATGAACAGCATTGCTTATCAGAGATATGCCCCCATATGTTGGGGCATATCCTAACGAGACTCTGACAACCGTTATGCCTGAACAATATCGTTATACGCTGCCCGTCAAAGCGGGTGAGCAGCGTCTGCTGGGCGAGTTAACTGGCGCTGCCTGCGCGACGCTGGTGGCGGAAATTGCCGAACGTCACGCCGGTCCGGTGGTACTCATTGCACCAGATATGCAAAATGCTCTGCGTTTGCATGATGAAATCAGCCAGTTCACCGATCAGATGGTGATGAATCTGGCGGACTGGGAAACCCTCCCTTACGACAGTTTTTCGCCTCATCAGGACATTATCTCCTCGCGCCTTTCCACCCTTTACCAGCTACCGACGATGCAGCGTGGCGTACTGATTGTTCCGGTGAATACGCTTATGCAGCGCGTTTGCCCGCACAGTTTTCTCCACGGTCATGCACTGGTAATGAAAAAAGGTCAGCGCCTGTCACGAGATGCATTGCGAACCCAACTGGACAGCGCCGGTTATCGCCATGTTGACCAGGTAATGGAGCACGGTGAATACGCCACGCGCGGCGCGTTGTTGGATCTCTTCCCGATGGGCAGCGAACTGCCTTATCGTCTTGATTTTTTTGATGATGAAATCGACAGCCTGCGTGTATTTGACGTCGATAGCCAGCGCACGCTGGAAGAAGTTGAAGCCATCAACCTGCTGCCCGCACACGAATTCCCGACCGATAAAGCGGCAATTGAACTGTTCCGCAGCCAGTGGCGCGATACCTTCGAAGTGAAGCGCGATCCAGAACATATTTACCAGCAAGTGAGTAAAGGCACATTGCCTGCCGGGATCGAGTACTGGCAGCCACTGTTCTTCAGCGAACCGCTGCCGCCACTGTTCAGTTATTTCCCTGCCAATACGCTGCTGGTGAATACTGGCGATCTGGAAAACAGTGCCGAACGTTTCCAGGCTGACACGCTGGCGCGTTTTGAAAGCCGTGGCGTCGACCCAATGCGCCCACTGTTGCCACCACAATCGCTCTGGCTGCGGGTGGACGAGCTCTTCTCAGAGCTGAAAAACTGGCCCCGGGTGCAGCTAAAAGCTGAACATTTACCGACAAAAGCAGCGAATGCCAATTTAGGCTTCGAGAAGCTGCCAGACCTGGCCGTTCAGGCGCAACAAAAAGCGCCGCTGGATGCGCTGCGTAAGTTCCTCGAGTCTTTCGACGGTCCGGTGGTGTTCTCGGTAGAAAGTGAAGGTCGCCGTGAAGCGCTGGGTGAACTGCTCGCGCGAATTAAAATTGCTCCGCAACGCATTATGCGTCTTGATGAAGCCAGCAACCGTGGGCGTTATCTGATGATTGGCGCTGCCGAACATGGTTTTGTCGATACGGTGCGTAACCTGGCGCTGATTTGCGAAAGCGATCTGCTCGGTGAACGTGTTGCCCGCCGTCGTCAGGATTCTCGCCGCACCATCAACCCCGATACACTGATCCGTAACCTCGCGGAGCTGCACATTGGTCAGCCGGTGGTCCATCTGGAGCACGGCGTCGGGCGCTATGCAGGAATGACCACGCTGGAAGCAGGTGGCATTACTGGCGAGTATTTGATGCTCACCTATGCCAACGACGCCAAACTGTATGTTCCGGTGTCGTCACTGCATCTGATTAGCCGTTACGCAGGTGGAGCGGAAGAAAACGCCCCGCTGCATAAACTTGGCGGCGATGCGTGGTCACGCGCGCGGCAGAAAGCGGCGGAAAAAGTGCGTGATGTGGCGGCAGAATTGCTGGATATCTACGCGCAACGCGCCGCCAAAGAGGGCTTCGCGTTTAAACACGATCGTGAGCAGTATCAGTTGTTCTGCGACAGCTTCCCGTTTGAAACCACGCCGGATCAGGCGCAGGCCATTAATGCGGTGCTTAGCGACATGTGTCAGCCGCTGGCAATGGATCGTCTGGTGTGCGGCGATGTTGGCTTTGGGAAAACAGAAGTGGCGATGCGCGCCGCTTTCCTGGCAGTAGATAACCACAAGCAGGTAGCGGTGCTGGTGCCTACCACCCTTCTCGCGCAACAGCATTACGACAACTTCCGCGACCGTTTCGCCAACTGGCCGGTACGTATCGAAATGATCTCCCGTTTCCGCAGCGCCAAAGAGCAGACGCAAATCCTTGCGGAAGTGGCGGAAGGGAAAATCGATATTCTGATCGGTACGCACAAACTGCTGCAAAATGACGTCAAGTTTAAAGATTTAGGCCTGCTGATTGTCGATGAAGAACACCGCTTCGGGGTGCGTCATAAAGAGCGCATTAAAGCGATGCGGGCGAACGTGGATATTCTGACGCTTACCGCTACGCCGATCCCACGTACGCTGAATATGGCGATGAGCGGAATGCGTGACCTGTCGATTATCGCCACGCCGCCCGCCCGTCGTCTGGCGGTCAAAACGTTTGTCCGCGAGTATGACAGTCTGGTGGTCCGGGAGGCGATCCTGCGTGAAGTTCTGCGCGGCGGTCAGGTTTATTATCTCTACAACGATGTGGAAAACATCCAGAAAGCCGCCGAACGGCTGGCGGAACTGGTGCCAGAAGCGCGGATTGCTATCGGTCACGGGCAGATGCGCGAGCGCGAGCTGGAACGGGTGATGAATGATTTCCATCATCAACGTTTCAACGTGCTGGTTTGTACCACCATTATCGAAACCGGAATCGACATCCCGACTGCCAACACCATTATCATTGAACGCGCGGATCACTTCGGTCTGGCGCAGCTGCACCAGTTGCGCGGTCGCGTCGGACGTTCGCATCATCAGGCATATGCATGGCTGCTGACGCCGCATCCGAAAGCGATGACTACCGATGCGCAAAAACGTCTTGAAGCGATTGCCTCGCTGGAAGATCTCGGTGCTGGTTTTGCACTGGCAACGCACGACCTGGAGATCCGCGGCGCAGGTGAACTGCTTGGCGAAGAACAGAGCGGCTCGATGGAAACCATCGGTTTCTCGCTGTATATGGAGTTGCTGGAAAACGCCGTCGATGCACTGAAAGCCGGACGCGAGCCGTCGCTGGAAGATCTCACCAGCCAGCAAACAGAAGTCGAGCTGCGGATGCCGTCGCTATTGCCAGATGATTTCATCCCTGACGTAAACACGCGTCTGTCGTTCTACAAACGTATTGCCAGCGCCAAAACGGAAAACGAACTGGAAGAGATCAAAGTCGAGCTTATCGATCGCTTCGGCCTGCTGCCTGATCCGGCGCGTACCCTGCTGGATATTGCCCGTCTGCGCCAGCAAGCGCAGAAACTGGGGATCAGGAAGCTGGAAGGTAATGAGAAAGGCGGCGTGATCGAATTTGCCGAGAAAAATCACGTTAATCCAGCCTGGTTGATTGGTTTACTGCAAAAACAGCCGCAGCATTATCGCCTTGATGGCCCGACGCGCCTGAAGTTTATTCAGGATTTGAGCGAGCGGAAAACGCGTATCGAATGGGTTCGCCAGTTTATGCGTGAACTGGAAGAGAACGCGATCGCTTAATGGTGAGATCGGGGGCGTTTCTGCGCCCCCATCTGCAACATTTACAAATTCTTTGCACTTCCCTGCACTATCCGACACTGTCACCATCCATAATTCAGGCTTATCTTTTTATTACAATAACCTTATATTTATTATGGATTTTTGGTGATGATCAAAACGCGTTTTTCTCGCTGGCTAACGTTTTTTACGTTCGCCGCAGCCGTGGCGCTGACGCTACCGGCAAAAGCCAACACCTGGCCGCTGCCGCCAGCGGGCAGTCGCCTGGTTGGCGAAAACAAATTTCATGTAGTGGAAAATGACGGTGGGTCGCTGGAAGCGATCGCCAAAAAATATAACGTCGGCTTTCTCGCTCTGTTACAGGCTAACCCCGGCGTTGATCCTTACGTGCCACGCGCGGGTAGCGTGTTAACGATCCCATTGCAAACCCTACTTCCAGACGCGCCGCGCGAAGGCATTGTGATCAACATTGCGGAGCTGCGTCTCTATTACTACCCACCGGGTAAAAATTCAGTGACCGTGTATCCCATCGGCATTGGTCAGTTGGGTGGTGACACGCTGACACCGACAATGGTGACCACCGTTTCTGACAAGCGTGCAAACCCAACCTGGACGCCAACGGCAAACATTCGCGCGCGGTATAAAGCACAGGGAATTGAGTTGCCTGCGGTAGTTCCGGCTGGACCAGATAACCCTATGGGCCATCATGCGATTCGTCTGGCGGCCTATGGCGGCGTTTATTTGCTTCACGGTACGAACGCCGATTTCGGCATTGGCATGCGGGTAAGTTCTGGCTGTATTCGTCTGCGTGATGACGATATCAAAACACTCTTTAGCCAGGTCACCCCAGGCACCAAAGTGAATATCATCAACACACCGATTAAAGTCTCTGCCGAACCAAACGGTGCGCGTCTGGTTGAAGTGCATCAGCCGCTATCAGAGAAGATTGATGATGATCCGCAGCTATTGCCGATAACGCTGAATAGTGCAATGCAATCATTTAAAGATGCAGCACAAACTGACGCTGAAGTGATGCAGCATGTGATGGATGTCCGTTCCGGGATGCCGGTAGATGTGCGCCGCCATCAACTGAGCCCACAATCGCTGTAACTCCCGGATAAAAAAATCCCCGCGGCACAGTATGTCGCGGGGAAAAAAGCAGCAATAGCGGGCATTAATGAGGGTTAATGCTTATTTATAAATGACTGCCGTTCCGTGGAGGGTATTCGGACCGGTTACTGAAGTAATACGGAAAGATTTTGCGCCCATCTCATCCGCTTTTTGTGCCAGCTGTTCTTCCAGCGATCCCAGATTTGTCCCCGCGTTAGCACTAATAGTACCCACTTTTTGTTGGCCTTCTGGTGTTGCCTGAACTTCGACAGCCGCAAAGCTGGCAAATGACATGGAACTTAAAATCGCCGCAGCGATGAGGGTTTTTACGTTTTTCATAATAGTGGCCTTATGCAGGTGAATGGCGTCGCAAGCAATTACTTAACGATCGATAACTAAATGATAGATGTGATCTGGATCACATACAAGAGGTTTTTTATAACAATCATTAATTAAATTAAAAAACTTTAAATTTCAGTTAAATAGAGAGTTTTTATTTTTCTATTTTCTGGACTGGTGAAGGGAGGTGATTATTTTTATAATAACCATTCATTCACAGCCACCAGGTACAATGGCATCATGGCAACAGACTCAACACATTGTGTAAAAAAAAGCCGTGGCCGCCCAAAAGTGTTCGACAGGGAAGCCGCGCTTGATAAGGCCATGAAATTGTTCTGGCAGCACGGTTATGAAGCGACTTCCCTTGCGGACCTCGTTGAAGCGACCGGAGCCAAAGCGCCAACGCTCTACGCGGAATTTACCAACAAAGAGGGGTTATTTCGCGCCGTACTCGACCGTTATATCGATCGCTTTGCCGCTAAGCATGAAGCGCAGTTGTTTTGTGAAGAAAAAAGCGTGGAGTCTGCACTGGCGGACTATTTCGCTGCCGTCGCCAGCTGCTTTACCAGCAAAGACACCCCCGCGGGTTGCTTTATGATTAACAACTGCACCACGCTTTCAGCGGATTCGGGCGATATTGCTCATACGGTGAAATCACGTCACGCAATGCAAGAACGCACCTTGCAGCAGTTTTTAAGTCAACGCCAGGCACGCGGGGAAATTCCCGCCCACTGTGACGTAACGCATCTTGCGGAATTTCTTAATTGTATTATTCAGGGGATGTCGATAAGCGCCCGTGAAGGCGCATCGCTGGAAAAACTGATGCTGGTTGCCCGGACAACGCTGCGTTTATGGCCTGAACTGGTGAAGTAAGACGCAAAAAAAAGCCCCTCAGCCTGAGCGAATGAGGGGCTAAATTGCAGAGTACAGCCTTGTTATACTTTGTTATTCAGAACCAGTTGCCCATTGTTATCTAATGGGATTTGCGTACCCGGATCGCTGTTCATCCGAATTTTGCCCTGCTGATCGCCAATCTTATAGGTCACATCATAACCGAGCATTTTTTCTGACTTGTCATACACCGTTTTACAACGCTGCTGCGTGGTAGTGTAAGTATCGCTTTCCTGGAGAGAGCCCTGGATCTGGTTACCGGCATATCCACCGCCCAGCGCCCCCACAACAGTGGCGACATCTTTACCGCGACCACCGCCAAACTGATGCCCTATCACCCCGCCAGCGACGGCCCCGAGGACCGAACCAGCAATGCGGTTTTCATCCTGCACCGGTCGGCGATGGGTCACCGTGACATTGCGACACTCCTGACGCGGTGTTTTAACCGTTTCCTTGATTGGGGTTGCTGAGACAACCTGAGCGTATTGCGGGCCACGTTCAAACACGTTCAGACTGGCCACTGCCGCTACGCCAAGCGCGGCCGCTACACCAATCCCGATACCCGCCAACATTGATTTATTCACGGGAACACCTCCTTCTTTGCAGTTATGACAATCATGCAAGCGAAGGGGAAAAGCAGCTATCAGACAGAAGATGAAAAGCGTGGGAATAGCAGGAAAAGCTGAAGGATTCAGAGGAGTCTGAAGGAATGCCTGATGCGACGCTTAACGCGTCTTATCAGGCCTACCGCTCGTACCATTTGTCCAGGGCGGATAAGGCGTTTACGCCACATCCGCCAGTGTACGCCGATTAATGCAACTTCAAACGCGGACGGATAACGCGGTTGATACTGCCCACCAGCATCATTAATCCGGTTTTAAAGTAGCCATGCAGCGCAATCTGATGCATTCGGTATAGCGAGATGTACACAAAGCGCGCAATTCGTCCTTCAATCATCATTGAACCGCGCGTCAGGTTACCCATCAGGCTACCGACGGTGGAGAAGTTGGACAGCGATACCAGCGAACCGTGATCCTTATACTGATAATTTTTCAACGGTTTACCGTTCATCTGCGCCAGAATGTTGTTCATTGCGCAGGTCGCCATCTGATGTGCGGCCTGAGCGCGCGGCGGTACAAAGCCCCCTTCCGGACGCGGGCATGACGCACAGTCGCCAATAGCGTAAATGTCTGGATCGCGCGTGGTTTGCAGCGTCGGTTCCACCACCAGTTGGTTGATACGGTTGGTTTCAAGACCACCAATATCTTTCAAGAAATCTGGTGCTTTTATCCCGGCAGCCCACACCATCAGATCGGCCTGAATATATTCACCATCTTTAGTGTGCAAACCGCCTTCATCGGCACTGGTAACCATAGTTTGCGTCAGCACGCGAACGCCCAGTTTCGTTAACTCATTGTGAGCCGCAGCAGAGATACGCGGCGGTAACGCTGGCAAAATTCGCTCTCCCGCTTCCACCAGAGTAACGTTCAGGGCTTCGTTGGTCAGCCCTTTGTAACCGTAACTGTGCAGTTGTTTCACGGCATTGTGCAATTCGGCAGAGAGCTCTACGCCGGTCGCGCCGCCGCCAACAATCGCAATATTCACTTTGCCATTGGCACCCAGGTTAGCAGAAAACTTCAGGAACAGATTCAGCATCTCCTGATGGAAACGACGTGCCTGATGCGGGTTATCAAGGAAAATGCAGTTCTCTTTTACGCCCGGCGTGTTGAAATCGTTAGAGGTGCTACCCAGCGCCATCACCAGCGTGTCGTAAGCAATTTTCCGCTCTGGAACTAACAATTCACCTTTTTCGTCGCGCAGTTCAGCAATGGTGATTGTTTTCGCTTCACGATCGATATCAACCACAGAACCCAGCTGAAACTGGAAACCATGATTACGCGCATGGGCCAGATAGCTCAGCGCATCAACGCCTTCATCGAGCGATCCGGTCGCCACTTCGTGCAGCAACGGTTTCCACAGGTGACTGTGGTTACGATCGACCAACGTAATTTTGGCTTTTTTCTTGCGCCCCAGCTTATCTCCAAGCTGTGTTGCCATTTCCAGCCCACCAGCACCGCCGCCGACAATCACAATTTTTTTCAATGGCGTAGTCAACGTGACCCCCTTAAATTTATTAACCAATTGTTAATTAATGGTTATTAACATAGCTCTTAATTAACAACAGGTTACAGCAATGAAAATGTTCTTCGCTATTGAGAATAACATGAATGGTGCATTGGTCATACCAAAATTGATATTAATCAAGTTTTGTTGCTGAAAAGATAGGCGACTTTACCTGTTGAGATCAAAAAACAGAGTTTATTGTTTATTATTCGAGCTAATTCGGAAGGGTTATATAGCGTGAGGCGTGTATGGAGGGCGTTTGCCAGGCCTGATAAGATGCGCAGCATCGCATCAGGCATTGGTGCTCGGCTGTCGGATGCGGCGTGAACGCCTTAATCCGGGTCGCATCAGGTACCGACAAGGTTACCTGATGCGACGATGCCAATTAACCGAGGGTTTTGAATGCCTTAATGCGCTGCAAATGCGGAGAGATATTTTTGAATTTGTGCGTCTGCTCTTCGTCCCAGACAATCTCGTAATAATGATGCAGCTCTTCAGATGTCCGCTGACTGTTAAGCGCTTCATCATTACGCGACAAAATCACCAGGCAACGATCGCGATTCTTCTCACGGAAGTTGGTCACACACTTGGTGGCAATATCGGCATACTCTTCCGGGCGATCAATCTTCCCTTCCATGTTCTCATAAGGGAACAAATTGGGGTTGAAGATCACCTGGCGAATATCACAGAGAAAACCAATCCGCTCTGCCCAATAACCGCCCAGACCAACACCACAAATGAGCGGGCGCTCGTCGACGTTCAGTTGCAGCATTTTGTCCACTTCTTTGAGCAAATGCTGCATATCATGTTTCGGATGCCGCGTACTGTAGCTTATTAGCCGTACATCCGGGTCAATAAACTGCAATTGTAAGACTTTCTCGTGGTTACCCGGACTGTTAGAGTCAAAACCGTGCAAATAGATAATCATCGCTTCCTCACATAAGCCAGGGTTAGTGACCTGCCTTCTCTTCCTGCCAGCGTTCATGTAACTGATTCAGACGGGCGCTGATCTCTTTCCAGCGAGCCGAGTCCATCAGTTCCTGTCGCGAAAATGAACCTTTATGATACAAACGTGTAACACGTTCTGCCTTGATCGGTGACAGATTATCTAACACGCTGACGGCTCCTTTACGATTATTGCAGACCAGGATCATATCGCAACCTGCATCGAGTGATGCCTGTCCACGCTCGGCATAACTGCCCATAATCGCGGCACCTTCCATCGATAAATCGTCAGAGAAAATCACGCCGTCAAACCCCAGCTCCTGACGTAAAACAGTTTTCAGCCAGTGGGGAGAACCGCTCGCCGGACGCGGATCAACATCGCTGTAGATCACATGCGCGGGCATAATGGCATCGAGTTTATTTTCGCGAATTAACGTACTGAAAACCGACATATCTTTGGCACGAATTTCCGCTTGCGAGCGTGGGTCGCACGGCGTCTCTTTGTGTGAATCTGCAGTTACGGCACCGTGACCAGGAAAATGTTTACCGGTGGTTTTCATTCCAGCTTCATGCATCCCATCAATAAACCGACTGGCGATTGCGAGGGCTTTTTCTGGGTCGGCATGATAAGAACGTTCACCAATCGCCGCGCTGATATGTCCTACGTCCAGCACTGGTGCAAAGCTGATATCAATATCCATAGCGATCATTTCGCTGGCCATCAGCCAACCTGCCTCTTGCGCCAGTTTGCCCCCCTCTTCCATACCTAACAGCTCAGCGAATGATTGTGCTGCCGGTAAGCGGGTAAAACCGTCACGAAAACGCTGCACACGTCCACCTTCCTGATCCACCGCCACCACCAGGTGATTGCGTGAAGCTGCGCGGATCTGGCGTACCAGTTCGCGCAACTGTGCTGGATCATGATAGTTACGTGTAAAGAGAATCAGCCCTCCCACCAGCGGATGCGCAAGTATTTCGCGCTCTTCCGCGTCCAGTTCATAACCTTCAACATCCAACATTACTGGACCCACACTGCTCTCCTTATTGTTTTATTGATAGCTGCCGCCAGGTGTCATTGGCCAGCCTGATAAATTGTTGATCGCTGGTTTGTTGCCAGCGGTACTCAAACCACCCTGCTTTCAGCATCAGTAACCAGGGAAACCAGCGCCTGACCTGATGCCACAAATGCGCCGGATTAATATTCGCCCGCGCGGCATAGTCATTAACTAATTGCCGGTGCTGCTCACTATTTTCCACCCACACCGCCGCCAGTTCCAGAGCGATATCGCCATCACCGGCATACTCCCAGTCGATGAGCTTTAGCCCTGACGAGGTATAGACTAAGTTCCCTGCATGAACATCCATATGCAACGGGCTTAAACGTAATGGCTGTGGTTCCCGTATTTTGCGCAGACGTTTTAATAGTTGCAGCCAACCCACTGTCCGCCGCGCCGGATCGCTTCGCTGCCAGTACCGTTCCAGTAACGGCAGCAAGGTTATTCGCCAGCCAAAACGCGGTTGTTGATGCAGATAATACAGCAAGCCTGCCAGTTCGTCGGTATCCGGCAATTGCGTTTTTACCTCGCCGGGCAAATAGTCGACCACCATCCAGCCACGGAGATAGAGATGTGGCTTTGGTGCAAGGTATGCCGGTAATCGTGATAACGCCCGGTACTGGCGCAGAAACACGGACTGCGGCGCATCAGGATCGTGAGTCTGACGCACAACAAAACGCTGATCCTGATGTTCAATGAGAAAACTCCCGCCGCTAAGTCCACTGTTAAACGTCGCGACGGGGTGATACTGCGGGAAATAGCGCGACAATAACTCGTCGCGCGTGATGGGATTATTGTTGCTGAACGGCACCTTTACCTGACCAGATAATTTCGCCCGTCTGCACCAGCATCAACTGCATTTGCAGGGTCGGAGCGTTAACGTTGCCAGAGGCGCTGGAGTACAGCACGTAATGAGCCCCCACGTTGCGAGCAATACCAATGGCTTTACTACGGGTGCCTAAGCTATCCTGCGGCGACAAACCTAACTGCTGCTTGGCCATCGAAAGCTGCTGGGCGGAAACGAGGGTAAATTTACCGTTATTAGCCAGTGCATTGCGCAGCGTTTCTGTCGCTTCCCCGGTATTCAAAGAACCATTGGTGCGGTTATTGACGCTATCAACCAGCAAGACGCTACCTGCGGTCACGCCATCGGCCCCAAGCATCTTACCGACCATCGGCTGCATTGCGCCATTCCAGTCATAATGACGAATATGCGGCGCAGGCGGTGCGGTTTGGTCTTCGTGCTCAATTGGCCCTGGCTGCTCCGGGATCGTCGGCACTGATGGCACTGTGGGTACTGGCTGTTGCGGCTCAGCCGGTTGCTCCGGCGCAGGTTTTACTTCTTCTACCGGTGCGGGTTCACGTGGCCCCACACACCCGGCAAGAAACATCGCCAGCGCGGTGATTAAAGCGTAGCGACTCATTTTTGTCATCAAGATTCACCCCTTACAAATAAAGATAAAGTCTGACTTTGTGCGCTCCAAGAAAATTGGCGCTGCCGTACAGAGTCACCGCTGAACGAGCGGGAATGGTGACGCTGCGCGGCGTTTCCAGAGGGTGCATCTCAAGCCCCCTGGCGTCATACCAGTAAAAACGATAATGAACGGTAACGGGTTCTTGCCTTTCGTTATAAAGCGTCGAGGATGCTGAAGGCTGAATATCAGACGTTGAAAGAACGGGCTTTTCTGCGCTAATGCCCGCTGCCAGCAAAGATGACTCCATCACCAGTGACTGTTCATCATTCACCGGAATTTCCGGATGCGAACGACAACCGACCAGCAATAGCAACGCCAAAGACGCCAGTCCAAAGCATCCTTTTCTCATCGTTACAGGCCTTTATGCGCCAGCATTGGTCCCAACGGACGGCCACCCAGCAGGTGCATATGAATGTGATAGACCTCTTGTCCGCCATGACGGTTGGTATTCATGATCAAACGATAGCCATCTTCGGCAATACCTTCTTGCTCAGCAATTTTTGCCGCTACGGTTATCATGCGTCCCAGCGCCTGCTCATGCTCAGCTGACACGTCGTTCACGGTAGGGATAAGGATATTTGGAATGATCAGAATATGCGTTGGCGCTTGCGGCGAAATATCGCGAAACGCCGTTACCAGCTCATCCTGGTAGACGATATCGGAGGGGATCTCACGACGAATAATTTTGCTGAAAATAGTTTCTTCTGCCACGACATTTTCCTTTTTCAAATTGCCATGCGTTGCGCCATGCTACGCCGCGCTACACTGCGAGTATAGAGTATGGTCGAGTTAAACCTGCTCTTTCAACCTTAAGCCACGATTTATTAAGCAAAAAATCGTTTTACTGCCGTATACATCGCCATTATTCCCATTTTTGCCTATGAATGGGCCGAAAACACCTTTTCTCTTTGGTTTAGATAATAACAGGGATATCGGCGACAAGGCCCCTCCTGCTACCACCAGCATTGCTTTGACAGTTTCCTTCCACTGCCGGGCAAAATTGCTATGCGCAGGTGGAACTGTTCGCCTGTTATCAGGCAACCCCAAACGTCTCATTGCTGGAAATAATCTGCTCGACAAAACCTACGATATCAACGTGAAAGGAACTATCGTCCCGGGCGCAACACGCAATTTAATGATGACCGGTCTGATTAGCGGCTGTAAAAAAGGCAGCCATTCGGCTGCCTCAGTCTCCCCAACGTCTTACGGATTAGTTGTTGCGGATGTACTCATCCATTTCGGTTTTCAGGTTATCGGATTTCGTACCGAAAATCGCCTGAACACCGGAACCAGCAACCACTACGCCCGCTGCGCCCAGTTTCTTCAGGCCAGCCTGATCCACTTTGGACACATCAGCGACGCTAACACGCAGACGGGTAATACATGCGTCAAGGTTAGTGATGTTTTCTTTACCACCAAATGCAGCAACCAGAGCCGGTGCCATTTCGCTGGTGCCGGTAGCTTTCGCATCTTCAGTTGCGTCTTCACGGCCCGGGGTTTTCAGATCCAGAGCTTTAATCAGCACGCGGAAGATGGTGTAGTAAACAATCGCATAACCGATACCGACAATCGGGAACAGCCACAGCTTGCTGCTGTTACCAGACAGGACGATGAAGTCGATCAGACCGTGCGAGAACGATGTACCATCGCGCATACCCAGCAGGATACAGATCGGGAATGCCAGACCTGCCAGAATCGCGTGGATGATGTACAGGATCGGCGCAACGAACATGAAGGAGAACTCGATTGGCTCGGTAATACCGGTCAGGAACGAGGTCAACGCCGCGGAGATCATGATACCGCCCACTTTAGCGCGGTTTTCTGGTTTAGCAGAGTGCCAGATAGCAATCGCGGCAGCCGGCAGACCGTACATTTTGAACAGGAAGCCGCCAGACAGTTTACCCGCGGTCGGGTCACCCGCCATATAACGCGGAATGTCACCGTGGAATACCTGACCTGCGGCGTTGGTGTATTCACCGATCTGCATCTGGAAAGGTACGTTCCAGATGTGGTGCAGACCAAACGGTACCAGGCAGCGTTCGATGAAGCCGTAAATGCCAAACGCAACTACCGGGTTCTGGTAAGCAGCCCACTGGGAGAAGGTCTGAATGGCGGAACCAATTGGCGGCCAAATAAAGGACAGCACAACGCCAGTAAAGATGGCAGCCAGGCCAGAAATGATCGGCACAAAGCGTTTACCGGCAAAGAAGCCAAGATACTCAGGCAGCTTAATACGGTAGAAACGGTTAAACATGTACGCTGCGATCGCACCGGAGATGATCCCCCCGAGTACGCCCGTATCCGCCAGGTGTTTAGCGGCGATTTCTTCAGCAGGTAAATGCAGTACCAGCGGCGCAACCACGGCCATGGTTTTTACCATGATGCCATAGGCAACAACTGCGGCCAGCGCGGATACGCCATCGTTATTGGTAAAGCCGAGGGCGACACCAATTGCAAAAATCAGTGGCATGTTTGCAAAAACGGAACCGCCCGCTTCTGCCATAACATGCGATACAACGGCGGGCAGCCAGCTGAAATTCGCGGAACCGACGCCAAGCAGAATACCTGCGATAGGCAGTACGGATACCGGCAGCATCAGCGATTTACCGACCTTTTGCAGGTTAGCAAATGCATTCTTAAACATAATTGAGAGTGCTCCTGAGTATGGGTGCTTTTAACGTTCTCACGCGTGGCAAGGGGGGGAGAACCTTGCCGTGTACAGGGCGTCTAAGCGCCCTTTATTTATTACACAGAGTAAAATAATTCATGGCCGATTTGTTTGACGGCTATCACGTTTCAACTTCGGACCTTTAGCGAAGTTGCACGTATTGACAAAATAAATGCCATAATGCGTCAAACATGGTTATTCACCGCCCAATTTGCGGCGGTGAACTTTACTCGTTTTAGTAATTAATTACGAGCCTTAAAATAAATTCATTTAACGGATGGATTGAAGGCGGGAAGCGTCGATGTGAAACAGGCGGGCGAAGTTATCGGTGGTTACCTGCGCCAGCTCTTCAACGGCAACACCTTTCAACACAGCCATGTATTCAGCAACATCACGAACCATTGCAGGTTGATTCTCTTTTCCTCGATGCGGCACAGGTGCCAGATAAGGCGCGTCAGTTTCGACCAGTAACCGGTCGAGCGGCACATAACGCGCGGCATCACGTAGTTGTTCTGCATTACGGAAGGTCACAATGCCGGAGAAGGAGATGTAAAATCCAAGATCCAGTAATTTGCCTGCCGTTTCTCTGTCCTCTGTAAAACAGTGTAGTACGCCACCGCAATCCGTCACCTTTTCTTCGCGCAGAATTGCCAGCGTATCGGCGCGGGCGTCACGCGTATGGACAATAACCGGCTTGTTCAGTTCACGACCAATCTGGATATGGTGGATGAAAGACTCTTGCTGACGCACTTTAGTTTCCGGCGTGTAATAATAATCCAGCCCGGTTTCCCCAAGGGCAACAACGCCCTCTTCCGCCGCAAGGCGGCGTAAATCTTCCACATCATAGGGATCGTTCTGGTTGAGCGGATGCACGCCGCAAGAAAATACGACATTGTCACGTTCGCCTACCAGATCCCGCATATGCAGATAACCCGGTAATGTCGTGGCGACCGCCAGACAAAATTTCACATCGCGCGCAGCGGCTTTTGCCAGAACGTCATCCACGTCCTTATGCAAAGATTCATAATCCAGACCATCGAGATGGCAGTGTGAGTCGACTAAAAACATGATGTCTCTCTTAAAGATGAGGAACCGGTAGCACAACGCCCGGTTGCAGGTAATGCTCAATACGCAGTAAAAGATCGGTGATGAGAAGCTCGCGGTTTACGCCAGTGACAGAAATTAACTGCTCACGGGTGTGACAAACATCCCCCAGTATAGCCTGCAGGCGCGCGGGAGAAAGCTGGTTTGCCAGCGCAGCAACAACGCCCGGCACATCAACATTGGTAACCTGCGAAGCGCCATACTTGCGCTTGAGCGCGTCCATCATCAGGGTTGCCAGCCAGTGCAGACGCGCCGGAGCTTGTTCATGATTAAGTGTCGGCAACAGGGAATACCAGTCGCCAGATTGCACACTATGAGCCAACGCCTGGCAAAGTGTTTCGCGGGCCTGCCAGGTATCTCCCTGAAACAACGCCAACGCCGCGCCAGGCGAACCGGCGCTTAAGCGCAGCGCGGCTAGCAACGCGTCCTGTGACATTGTCACTTCACGTGAAAGCCAGGTCACGGCGTACTGTTCTGGCGGTGGTGCGAGGTAATGTAGCCGACAACGACTACGTAATGTCGCCAGTAAACGTTCAGGCTCCCGGGTAGCAAGGAAAAACCAGGTTTCTGCCGGCGGCTCTTCCAGTGTTTTTAGCAAAGCGTTCGCCGCAGCGTCGGTCAGCAAGGCGGCATCGGTTATCCAGACAACTTTAGCACCGCCTAAACGCGCGTGTTCATTCAGTTTTTCAGTGACTTCACGCACCGCATCAATGCCCAGCGCGTTCTTCCCTTTTTCGGGAGCAAGGGTGTAATAGTCGGGATGCGTTCCCGCCTGCATCAACTGACATCCACGACAGTGGCCGCAGCTTTTATGCCCCTCTGGTTGTTGGCACAGGAGGTAACGGCTTAAAGCGTAGATTAAGGCGTCATCGCCCATGCCAGGTAACGCCTGAATGAGTAGCGCATGGTGACCCCTTCCGGCCTGATAGCTGGCTACCAGTTTCTCGAAATCGGGTCTTAACCACGGATACCATCTCATGCGTTATGTTCCTTAACCCAGTGAGTCACGGTGGTGCGAATCGCCTCCATCACTGATTCCAGTGGCTGAGTGGCATCAATGGTGTAAATGCTTTTATCCTGTGCCGCCAGTTCAAGATAGCGGGCGCGAGTACGATTAAAGAAATCGAATGACTCTTGTTCAATGCGATCCAGTTCGCCACGCGCACGGGCACGTTTTAGCCCCACTTCTGGGGTCACATCAAGATAAAGCGTCAAGTCAGGACGAAAATCCCCCAGAACAGCATCACGCAGCGTTGCCAGCATATGCTGGTCAATGCCACGACCGCCGCCCTGATACGCCTGAGTGGAGAGATCGTGCCGATCGCCAATCACCCAGGTGCCTTTCGCCAGCGCCGGTTTGATGACAGTTTCCACCAGCTGAACGCGCGCGGCATAAAACATCAGTACTTCGGCTTTATCGGTAATGACTTCATCGCCTACCGATTTGATATCCAGCACCAGGCTTCTTAATTTTTCCGCCAGCTGCGTACCGCCGGGTTCTCGAGTGAAAACCATGTCGCGGATCCCCAGTTGCTCAAGCGTCTCAACCACCACGTTTCGCGCGGTGGTTTTGCCTGCGCCTTCCAGCCCTTCAATGACGATATACTTACTGCGCATTTTTTTCCTTAAGCACTTTCAGGTAATCCTGCACAGACTTGTTATGACTGGCAAGATTGGTATTAAACGTGTGACCGCCTTTACCATCGGCCACAAAATAGAGATACGGCGTTTTCGCCGGATGCGCAGCAGCCTTCAGCGAATCCGCCCCCGGCGTAGCAATCGCGCCTGGCGGCAGACCAGTAATGGTGTAGGTGTTATACGCTGTCGGCGTTTCCAGATCTGCACGAGAAAGTTTGCCATTATAACGCTCTCCCATCCCGTAAATCACCGTCGGGTCGGTTTGCAGGCGCATGCCGATACGTAAACGGTTGATAAATACTGAGGCAACCTGATCGCGCTCGCTGGCAACGGCGGTTTCTTTTTCGATTATCGACGCCATCGTTACCAACTGGTTTTTATCTTTATACGGCAGACCATCCGCTCGCCCATCCCAGGCGCTATCGACCGCTTTCACCATTTTCTTGTGCGCTCGTTTGAGTAACGCGACATCAGTGGTATTAGCGGTATACATCCAGGTGTCTGGCCAAAACCAGCCTTCAATCCACTCTGGATTTTCAAGTTCCAGGGCCTGCGCCACGGTAGCGTATTTATCGTCGCTTAACGTGTGCGTGATATAGGGTGCCTCACGCAATTGTTTGAGGTAGTCGCTCAGACGCATCCCTTCTACCAGGCGTAGCGGAAACTGCGCTTCTTTGCCGCTTTTCAGCAGCTGTAACATTTCGCGCACGGTCATCTGCGGCGTAAAGCGATAAGTCCCGGCTTTGAAATGGGAAAGGTCCGGCTCAATACGCAGCAACCACTGAAAGACGCGGGGGCGATTGATGATTTTATCGGCATACAATTGTTCACCGAGAGCCATTCTTCCGGTTCCAGGTTTCAGGGTGAATATCGTCTCTTCTTTAATAAGTAATTTGCTGTCGGCAAGATGGCGAACCTTCCAGACGCCCACACCAGCGGCGATACCCAGTACCATCAGCAATAACAGGATAATCAATAACACTTTTTTCATGACTAATTCGGGTGCTCACAAAGTGGGGCTAAATATTCATATAGCGTTGTTGACGAAAAGAAGACATCATCACAGGCACGCACAGGCATAACTGGCATCAGCGCATTACAAACCATCACTTCATCTGCCTGCATCACATCTTCCAACGAGGCTTGCACTTCGGCAATCTGATAGGAGGATTGTGCCAGTAAACGGATACAGAATTGTCGCATAATACCGTTAACTCCAGCCTGATCCAGACGCGGCGTGTAGACCACGTTGCCTTTACGCCAGAACAAATTAGCTGCACAGCATTCCGTAACCCACCCTTCACTGTCAAGAACCAGCGCCTCGTCGGCGTTTGTCTGCTCAAGATGAGAGCGAATCAACACTTGCTCAAGACGATTAAGATGTTTAATTCCCGCAAGATGAGGATTGCGTCCCAGGCGTACCGGGCTTAGTGCCAGCAGCATTCCCTCTTTGCGTAAGCGGTCGTAATGCGTTGGGTAAGCCGTAACTGAGAGCATGCGCGTTGCCGGTCCGCTGTTTAACGTACTGTAACCTCGCCCACCACTGCCACGACTGATCACCACTTTCAGCACTCCATTCTGCTGCTCTGCCGCCAGAGTTGCCATCTCGTGCTCAAGCTGCACCCAGAAGTCACAAACGATCATTAACCGCTGACAGGCTTCCTGTAGTCGCGTAATGTGCGCGGATAATAAGCTGACTTTACCGTCGATAATTCTGGCTGTCGTGAAACAGCCATCGCCAAATTGTATGGCCCGATCGCTTGCTGCCAGCGAATCCTGTTTATGACCGTTAATTAAGAACATACCGGCTCCTTATAATAGGATTGTAAGTGTGGCAGCATGTTCACTGCGGAACAAGTCTGAATAAAATCTAAGAAAAAAGGCCCGCAAGCGGACCTTTTATATAGGTGGGAAATGGCGACTTAGATCTTTTTGAAGATCAAAGAACCATTGGTGCCACCGAAGCCGAAGGAGTTACACAGGGTGTATTCCATTCCGCTGACCTGACGCGCTTCATGCGGCACAAAATCCAGATCGCAACCTTCATCCGGGTTATCCAGGTTGATGGTCGGCGGAACAGCCTGATCGCGCAGCGCCAGGATGGAGTAGATAGACTCTACTGCACCTGCTGCACCTAACAGGTGACCGGTCATGGATTTCGTGGAGCTTACCAGCACACGGCTTGCAGCTTCACCGAAGATAGTTTTCACGGCCTGCGCTTCAGCTTTATCGCCAGCTGGCGTAGAAGTACCGTGCGCGTTCACGTAGCCAATCTGGCCAGGCTCAATTCCTGCGTCACGCAGAGCATTTGCCATCGCCAGAGCTGCGCCTGCGCCGTTTTCCGGCGGCGACGTCATATGGTAAGCATCGCTGCTCATACCAAAGCCGACGAGTTCAGCGTAAATTTTCGCACCGCGTTTTTTCGCGTGTTCGTACTCTTCAAGTACCAGCATACCGGCGCCATCGCCCAGTACGAAACCATCACGCTCTTTATCCCACGGACGGCTAGCCGCTTGCGGGTTATCATTGCGGGTAGATAATGCACGTGCCGCGCCAAAACCACCAACGCCCAGCGGCGTACTGGCTTTCTCTGCGCCACCTGCAACCATCACGTCAGCATCGCCATACGCGATAATACGCGCAGCTTGACCGATGTTGTGCACGCCAGAAGTACAGGCGGTCGCGATAGAGATGCTTGGGCCACGCAGGCCATACATGATAGTCAGGTGACCTGCCACCATGTTCACAATCGTTGACGGAACGAAGAATGGGCTGATCTTACGCGGACCACCGTTCATCAGAGATGTGTGGTTTTCTTCGATCAGTCCAAGGCCGCCAATCCCGGAGCCAATTGCGGCACCAATGCGGGTTGCGTTCTCTTCCGTTATTTCAAGGCCAGAATCCTGCATGGCCTGAACGCCAGCGACAATTCCATATTGAATGAAGGCATCCATCTTGCGCTGTTCTTTGCGCGAGATAATGTCCTCACAGTTAAAATCCTTTACTAAGCCAGCAAATTTCGTTGCATAGGCGCTAGTATCGAAATGGTCGATTAGGCTGATGCCACTCTGACCGGCAAGCAGAGCTTTCCAGGTAGACTCTACGGTATTGCCGACAGGAGACAACATGCCCAGTCCGGTCACAACTACACGACGCTTAGACACGTTTGTCCTCCAGGGAGGGAAAAAAATGATTCTAGTGGGACAAAAAAGAAAAAACTCAGGCGGTCGAACGACCGCCTGGAGATGTTCACTTACGCCTGGTGGCCGTTGATGTAATCAATGGCAGCCTGAACGGTGGTGATTTTCTCAGCTTCTTCGTCCGGAATCTCAGTATCAAACTCTTCTTCCAGAGCCATTACCAGCTCAACGGTGTCAAGAGAATCCGCGCCCAGGTCTTCAACGAAAGAAGCATTGTTGGTAACTTCTTCCTGCTTAACGCCCAGCTGTTCGCCGATAATTTTCTTAACGCGTTCTTCGATAGTGCTCATACTCTTAAATTTCCTATCAAAACTCGCTTTCGCGATGGTTTTCGTAGTGTATAAAATGTTGAAAAATTTGCAACTAAATCCCGGCAGGTCTTACCACGATTTTGCGTTATTTTGAGGCCATACCCCCCAACAACGCAAATCATTTTGCACTTATTATTACTCATAACCACGCAGACTGCGCGCAACATGAGCATTTTGTGCAAATCGCGGTCAGACCATGTACATCCCGCCGTTCACATGCAAAGTTTCACCCGTGATGTAAGCTGCTTCGTCGGATGCCAGGAATGCAACCGCGTTGGCGATTTCCTGTGCGCCGCCGAGGCGACCCGCAGGAACCTGCGCCAGGATACCCGCACGCTGGTCATCGCTCAGCGCACGTGTCATGTCCGTTTCAATAAAGCCCGGAGCAACAACGTTTACAGTAATACCTCGTGACGCAACTTCGCGCGCCAGTGATTTACTGAAGCCGATCAAGCCCGCTTTCGCCGCAGCGTAGTTGGCCTGACCGCCATTTCCCATGGTACCAACCACAGAACCGATAGTGATAATACGACCATGACGCTTTTTCATCATAGCGCGCATTACCGCTTTTGACAGACGGAAAACAGATGAAAGGTTGGTTTCGATAATATCGTTCCACTCATCATCTTTCATTCGCATTAACAGGTTATCACGAGTGATACCGGCATTATTGACCAGGATATCGACTTCACCAAATTCTGCGCGAATTTTTTCCAGAACAGATTCGATAGATGCCGGGTCGGTCACATTCAACATCAGACCTTTACCGTTGGCGCCTAAATAATCACTGATCGCCTGAGCGCCGCTTTCACTGGTCGCAGTACCGATAACTTTCGCGCCACGAGCCGCGAGCGTTTCAGCGATTGCACGGCCAATCCCGCGGCTAGCACCGGTTACCAGTGCGATTTTTCCTTCAAAATTCATGTTGTTCCTCTTTTAAAGCTCGAGCGCCGCTGCCATCGCTGAAGGTTCGTTCAGCGCCGAGGCGGTCAGGGTGTCGACAATACGTTTCGTCAGGCCAGTAAGCACTTTGCCCGGTCCCACTTCATAAAGATGCTCAACGCCTTGCGCTGCCATGTATTCAACGGATTTCGTCCATTGAACCGGGTTATACAACTGACGTACCAGTGCATCACGAATGGCATCGCCATTGGTTTCGCATTTGACATCAACGTTATTCACAACCGGAACGGTCGGCGCGTTAAAGGTGATTTTCGCTAATTCAACCGCCAGTTTGTCGGCAGCGGGTTTCATCAGCGCACAGTGAGAAGGTACGCTCACCGGCAACGGCAGCGCACGTTTCGCGCCCGCAGCTTTACAGGCAGCGCCAGCACGTTCAACCGCTTCTTTGTGACCAGCAATAACCACCTGGCCCGGAGAGTTGAAGTTTACCGGAGAAACGACCTGACCTTCTGCTGCATCTTCACAAGCTTTCGCAATAGACGCATCATCCAGACCGATGATTGCCGCCATTGCGCCAGTTCCTTCCGGTACGGCTTCTTGCATGAACTTGCCGCGCATCTCAACCAGACGTACCGCATCAGCAAAATCAATCACACCAGCGCAAACCAGCGCGGAGTATTCACCCAGGCTGTGACCGGCCATCATCGCCGGTGCTTTACCGCCCTGCTGCTGCCATACACGGTACAGTGCAACAGAGGCAGTTAACAGTGCTGGCTGAGTTTGCCAGGTTTTATTCAGTTCTTCGGCTGGCCCCTGCTGGGTCAGCGCCCACAGGTCATAGCCCAGCGCCGCAGAAGCTTCAGCAAAGGTTTCTTCGACAATTGGATAGCTCGCCGCCATATCAGCCAGCATGCCAACGGTTTGAGAACCCTGACCAGGGAACACAAATGCAAATTGCGTCATGTTTAAATCCTTATCCTAGAAACGAACCAGCGCGGAGCCCCAGGTGAATCCACCGCCAAAGGCTTCAAGCAGAACCAACTGCCCCGGCTTAATACGCCCGTCGCGTACGGCTTCATCCAGCGCGCACGGTACAGAAGCGGCAGAGGTATTACCATGACGGTCCAGCGTCACGACGACATTGTCCATTGACATGCCGAGTTTTTTCGCCGTTGCGCTGATAATACGCAGGTTCGCCTGATGTGGAACCAGCCAGTCCAGTTGGGAACGGTCAAGATTATTTGCTTCCAGCGTCTCATCAACGATGTGCGCCAGCTCCGTTACCGCAACTTTGAAGACTTCGTTGCCCGCCATGGTCAGATGAATTGAATTCTCTGGATTCACGCGGTCGGCGTTTGGCAGCGTCAGCAATTCACCATAACTACCGTCGGCATGCAGATGGGTAGAGATGATTCCCGGCTCTTCAGAGGCAGCCAACACCGCAGCGCCCGCGCCATCGCCAAAAATGATAATGGTCCCACGATCTGTGGGATCGCAGGTGCGCGCCAGTACATCGGAACCGACGACCAGAGCATACTTCACCGCGCCAGATTTCACGTATTGATCGGCCACGCTCAATGCATAGGTGAAACCTGCGCAGGCTGCGGCAACGTCAAACGCCGGGCAGCCTTTGATGCCCAGCATGCTTTGGATCTGACATGCTGCGCTCGGGAAGGCGTGGGTGGCAGAAGTCGTTGCCACAACAATCAGGCCAATCTGGTCTTTATCGATGCCTGCCATTTCAATTGCACGCGTTGCCGCTTCAAAACCCATGGTTGAAACGGTTTCGTTTGGCGCAGCAATATGGCGTTCGCGAATACCGGTACGAGTAACAATCCACTCGTCAGAAGTATCCACCATTTTTTCCAGATCGGCGTTTGTCCGCACTTGTTCGGGCAGATAGCTGCCAGTACCAATAATCTTCGTATACATGTACGCTCAGTCACTTTTCGGTTATATACCGTCACTTGCAAACTGCGAGTTCGCTGGCAGCGTCCTGCTACCGCAGAGTTCCGCTTTTGCCATCGTCCAGCAGCTCAAAACCAGCTGGGTATACAGATTTCAGGCGAGCGGCAATTCGCTGAGGAACTTGTCGCTGCACCGCCTGCACTGCCTGTTCAATCGCGACCGCAAAAGCTCGCTGATTGGCCGCACCATGACTTTTTATCACCGTGCCGCGCAATCCTAACAGACAGGCGCCGTTATACTGGTCGGGGTTGAGGTGACTGAATCGCCTCGTCAGGCTCTTTTGTAGCCAACGCTTTAATAACAGTAGCCACCACGACCGTTTTTTTCCCTCACCCTGAGATTTCAGCAGAGAAAGGAACATCCTGACAACACCTTCCATCGTCTTTAATGTGACATTTCCTGTAAAGCCGTCACAGACCAGCACATCTGTCTTGCCAGTTAATAACTCATTGGCTTCAAGATAGCCGATGTAATTAATAGAAGGGATTGTTTTCAGCACAGCTGAGGCATCCTGAATGCTGTCAAGACCCTTCACTTCTTCTTCACCAATATTGAGCAACGCCACGCGAGGGTTGGGAATTTCCACCACCTCTTCAGCCAAAACAGAGCCCATAATGGCGAATTGCACCAACATTGTGCTATCACAATCGACGTTGGCCCCTAAATCAAGGACCACCGTTTTGCCCTTTTGCTGATGCGGCAGCACCGTCACCAACGCAGGACGCTCAATCCCCTCAAGGGGCTTGAGTAATAATTTTGCCAGTCCCATCAACGCTCCGGTATTACCGGCGCTGACGCAGGCTTGTGCTCTACCTTCTTTAACCAACTCCAGCGCCACGCGCATTGAGCTACCGCGACTGGCGCGAATAGCTTGCGAAGGCCGGGCATCACTGGCGATAACTGACTGCGCAGGGATAATCTGCAGACGCGAACGTTGTTCAAAGTCAGCTTTAGCAAGTAATGGCGTGATGGCGTCGGGATTACCGACTAAAAGAAGAGTGAGTTGCGAATTAGAATTCAGTGCCTGCAAAGCTGCAGGCACTGTCACGGAAGGACCGAAATCCCCTCCCATGACATCTAACGCCAGGGTTAGACGTGTCAAGGTATCGTCGCCGCCCGGTTTGGTCTTTCCCCAGTTGCCTGGGGAAAATCCTCACTAAGCTTCATCACGCAGACGCGTGATTACTTAGCGATGACCTTGCGGCCGCGGTAGTAACCGTCGGCAGTGATGTGGTGACGCAGGTGTTTTTCACCAGAAGTTTTGTCTACAGACAGGCTGGTGACTGCGGTCAGCGCGTCATGGGAACGACGCATGCCACGTTTGGAACGGGTTGGTTTATTCTGTTGTACGGCCATGGACCTTACTCCTCAATTACGGTTTATCCCCGATCCAACGGGGAGCACCAATTACTTACGCTTTAAGCTGGCTAATACGGCAAATGGGTTTGGCTTTTGCGCTTCTTCAGGCAGTTCACCAAAGACCATGTCCGCTTCGGACACTTCACAGTGTTCAGAATCATGCACCGGAACTACCGGCAAGGCGAGGATGATTTCATCTTCAACCATTGCAAGCAGATCGATTTCACCGAATTCGTTAACCTCAATCGGTTCATACGCTTCCGGCAGTGCTTCAGCCTGTTCGTCTGAACGCACAGGACTAAAACAATACGTTGTGTAGACCTGATGAGTAAACGGCTTCCCGCAACGCTGACACTCGAGCGTTACCGTCACCTTCGCATCGCCGTTTAACACCGCGAGACGTTGGTTATCGATAGCGAACGACATGGAGCATTCCACATCACTGTCCACACTGACCACAGATTCGGCGACGCGCTCAACCTGATCAGGAGTATAAATACCCTGGTAATCAAGGCGTTTTTGAGCCGTACGAACCGGATCGAGAGTCAGGGGTAATTTTACCTTTTGCATAGGGCGCGCATATTAACTTTGTAACGTCATAGAGTCAAAGAAAAAGGCAGCCTGTGGTTGCCTTTTGCCAATAATTCGCACACATTGCGGGTTACTGCTTTATTTTCGTTCAGTGCTGACAACGAACATCAACCTGCAAAACGAAGCGCATAGTTTAAAATGGCTATCATCAATACGCTATATCTGATGGAAAAAAATATGCCTAAACTTATTTTAGCCTCCACATCGCCCTGGCGCCGCGTCCTACTGGAAAAACTGCAAATCTCTTTCGAATGTGCCGCGCCGGAGGTCGACGAAACCCCGCACAGCGATGAATCACCGCGCCAGTTGGTGCTTCGACTGGCGCAGGAAAAAGCGCAATCCCTGGCGTCACGTTATCCGGATCATTTAATTATTGGCTCTGATCAGGTGTGTGTACTGGACGGTGAAATCACTGGCAAACCGTTAACGGAAGAAAATGCCCGTCTGCAATTACGTAAAGCCAGTGGCAATATTGTCACCTTCTATACCGGGCTGGCGCTGTTTAATTCGGCGAATGGGCATCTGCAAACAGAAGTTGAACCTTTTGACGTCCATTTCCGTCACCTGAGCGAGGCGGAGATTGATAATTACGTGCGTAAAGAACATCCCCTGCACTGCGCAGGCAGCTTTAAGAGTGAAGGGTTTGGTATTACGCTGTTTGAGCGCTTAGAGGGGCGTGACCCTAACACGCTGGTTGGTTTGCCGCTTATCGCGCTCTGTCAGATGTTGCGCCGGGAAGGGCAAAACCCGCTGATGGGATAATTTTATGGGCCGGACGCGTTTACGCCGCATCCGGCAATTGGTGCTGACTGCCTGATGCGGCGTAAACGCCTTATCAGGCCAACCGCCTACTAGCAGGTTTATATGCTCGCATTAACGCGTGTTACGCAGTTTCTGCAAACAACGCTTCAAACCATCATCCATTGGCGCTTCGATACGCATCAACTCACCGGTCCCCGGATGGGTAAACTTCAGCGCCGCCGCATGCAGGAACAAGCGATTTAACCCCGTTCCCGCTTCAGTCAGTTGTTTATCGAATTCACGGTCGCCGTAACGATCGTCAAACGCTATAGGATGACCGGCATACTGAGTATGCACACGGATCTGATGAGTACGTCCGGTAACCGGGCTACAACGCACCAGAGTGGCAAACGCATAGCGTTCCTCCACTTTAAAACGCGTTTCGGATGGTTTACCTTCCTGGCTCACACGCACAATACGCTCACCGCTTTGCAAAATATTCTTCAGCAACGGCGCTTGTACACTCTTCACGTGTGACTGCCACTGACCACGCACCAGCGCCAGGTAATCTTTCTGCATGCCTTTTTCACGTAACTGCTCATGCAGCGAACGTAACGCCGAGCGTTTTTTCGCCACCAGCAGCACGCCTGAAGTGTCCCTGTCGAGTCGATGCACCAGTTCGAGGAACCGCGCTTCAGGGCGCAACGCCCGCAAACCTTCAATAACGCCGAAACTTAAACCACTGCCGCCATGTACCGCCGTGCCGGACGGTTTATTCAGCACCAGAATATGATCATCTTCATATAAGATGACATCCGCCAGCGCCGCCACTTTTTGCAGATGTGGCGACACCGCATCTTCTTCCCGTTCGGCAACGCGAACTGGCGGAATACGCACTTCGTCGCCAGCTTCGAGTTTATATTCAGGTTTAATACGTTTTTTGTTCACCCGTACTTCACCTTTAC
The DNA here is from genome assembly GCF_963883545.1 of Escherichia sp. E4702. NCBI lineage: Bacteria > Pseudomonadati > Pseudomonadota > Gammaproteobacteria > Enterobacterales > Enterobacteriaceae > Escherichia > Escherichia sp. E4702. The sequence continues at coordinate 306,847 of NZ_CAWORF010000017.1, forward strand.
GCAAAATACGGTAGATCATACTTTTTGGTACGCCTTTCAGTTGGGTACGCAAAAAATTATCGATACGTTGCCCTGCTTCGTCAGCAGTGATAGCAACGATTTTTACGGATGGAGTCTCTGTTTTCATGGTGGGCGATTCTAAATAGCCAGCAGGATTCGCGCCACTCATTTTTCTATGCTTATATTTAGTTTTGCACCTTATTACTTCGCAGGGTGATCACCTAATTGGTGGTTATTAAACCAATCGCCAGCAAGAAGTGAAAAAACTGTGAGTAAGTGGGTGATAAATGGTAAAAGTCATCTTGCTATAACAAGGCTTGCAATGGAATAATGAGAACGTTTCCGTGTCCAACCTTGTTAAAACAAGAAATTTTACGGAATAACCCATTTTGCCCGACCGATCATCAACGCAGCAATGGCGTAAGACGTATTGATCTTTCAGGCAGTTAGCGGGCTGCGGGTTGCAGTCCTTACCGGTAGATGGAAATATTTCTGGAGAGTAATACCCAGTCTGTTTCTCTGATAATTGCGCTGTTTTTCCGCATGAAAAACGGGCAACCGACACTCTGCGCCTCTTTGAGCTGACGATAACCGTGAGGTTGGCGACGCGACTAGACACGAGGCCATCGGTTCACACCCGGCAAGGCGTTACTTTGCCCGCAGCTTAGTCGTCAATGTAAGAATAATGAGTAAGTTACGATGAAAAGAATGTTAATTAACGCAACTCAGCAGGAAGAGTTGCGCGTTGCCCTTGTAGATGGGCAGCGTCTGTATGACCTGGATATCGAAAGCCCGGGGCATGAGCAGAAAAAGGCTAACATCTACAAAGGTAAAATCACCCGCATTGAACCGAGTCTGGAAGCTGCTTTTGTTGATTACGGCGCTGAACGTCACGGTTTCCTCCCTCTAAAAGAAATTGCCCGCGAATATTTCCCAGCTAACTACAGTGCTCATGGTCGCCCCAACATTAAAGATGTGTTGCGTGAAGGCCAGGAAGTTATTGTTCAGATTGATAAAGAAGAGCGCGGCAACAAAGGGGCTGCGCTGACCACCTTTATCAGCCTGGCGGGTAGCTATCTGGTTCTGATGCCGAACAACCCGCGCGCGGGTGGCATTTCTCGCCGTATTGAAGGCGACGACCGTACCGAATTAAAAGAAGCACTGGCAAGCCTGGAACTGCCGGAAGGCATGGGGCTTATCGTGCGCACCGCTGGCGTCGGCAAATCTGCCGAGGCGCTGCAATGGGATTTAAGCTTCCGTCTGAAACACTGGGAAGCGATCAAAAAGCCGCTGAAAGTCGCCCTGCTCCGTTCCTGATTCACCAGGAGAGCAACGTAATCGTTCGCGCATTCCGCGATTACTTACGCCAGGACATCGGCGAAATTCTTATCGATAATCCGAAAGTGCTCGAACTGGCGCGTCAGCATATCGCTGCATTAGGTCGCCCGGATTTCAGTAGCAAAATCAAACTGTACACCGGTGAAATTCCGCTGTTCAGCCACTACCAGATTGAATCCCAGATTGAGTCCGCCTTCCAGCGTGAAGTCCGTCTGCCGTCTGGTGGCTCCATTGTTATCGACAGCACCGAAGCGTTAACCGCCATCGACATCAACTCCGCACGTGCAACTCGCGGCGGCGATATTGAAGAAACTGCGTTTAACACCAACCTCGAAGCTGCCGATGAAATTGCTCGTCAGCTGCGTTTACGTGACCTCGGTGGTCTGATTGTTATCGACTTCATCGACATGACGCCAGTACGCCACCAGCGTGCGGTAGAAAACCGTCTGCGCGAAGCGGTGCGTCAGGACCGTGCTCGTATTCAAATCAGCCATATTTCTCGCTTCGGCCTTCTGGAGATGTCCCGTCAGCGCCTGAGCCCGTCGCTGGGTGAATCCAGTCATCACGTTTGTCCGCGTTGTTCCGGTACTGGCACCGTGCGTGACAATGAATCCCTGTCGCTCTCTATTCTGCGTCTGATTGAAGAAGAAGCGCTGAAAGAGAACACCCAGGAAGTCCACGCCATTGTTCCTGTGCCAATCGCTTCTTACCTGCTGAACGAAAAACGTTCTGCGGTAAATGCCATTGAAACTCGTCAGGACGGCGTGCGCTGTGTGATTGTACCAAACGATCAGATGGAAACACCGCACTACCACGTGCTGCGCGTGCGTAAAGGGGAAGAAACGCCGACCTTAAGCTACATGCTGCCGAAACTGCATGAAGAAGCGATGGCGTTGCCGTCTGAAGAAGAGTTCGCTGAACGTAAGCGTCCTGAACAACCTGCACTGGCAACCTTTGCTATGCCGGATGTGCCACCAGCGCCAGCTCCGGCTGAACCTGTAGCGCCTGCAGCAGCCCCGGCACCTAAAGCGGCACCAGCAACGCCAGCAGCTCCGGCACAACCGGGTCTGTTGAGCCGCCTTTTCAGTGTACTGAAATCGCTGTTCAGTGGCGGTGAAGAAACCAAATCGGTCGAGCAACCTGCACCAAAAGAGGAAGCGAAACCGGAACGCCAACAGGATCGCCGTAAGCCTCGTCAGAACAACCGCCGTGACCGTAATGAACGCCGCGACACGCGTAGCGAACGTACAGAGGGTAGCGATAATCGCGAAGAAAACCGTCGTAATCGTCGCCAGGCGCAGCAGCAAACGGCTGAGACTCGTGAGAGCCGTCAGCAGGCTGATGTAACGGAAAAAGCGCGTACCACAGACGAACAGCAAGCGCCGCGTCGTGAACGTAGCCGCCGCCGTAACGATGATAAACGTCAGGCGCAACAAGAAGTGAAGGCGCTGAATGTTGAAGAGCAATCTGTTCAGGAAACCGAACAGGAAGAACGTGTACGTCCGGTTCAGCCGCGTCGTAAACAACGTCAGCTGAATCAGAAAGTGCGCTATGAACAAAGCGTTGCGGAAGAAGTGGTCACCGCACCGGTGGTTGAAGAAACTGTCGCTGCCGAGCCTGTTACTCAGGAAGCGCAAGCCCCGAGCACTGAACTGGTGAAAGTACCGCTGCCAGTCGTAGCGCAAACTGCGCCGGAACAGCAAGAAGAGAACAATGCCGACAACCGTGACAACGGTGGCATGCCGCGTCGTTCTCGCCGTTCGCCTCGTCACCTGCGCGTGAGTGGTCAGCGTCGTCGTCGCTATCGTGATGAGCGTTATCCAACCCAGTCGCCAATGCCGTTGACCGTAGCGTGCGCGTCTCCGGAACTGGCCTCTGGCAAAGTCTGGATCCGCTATCCAATTGTACGTCCGCAAGATGTACAGGTTGAGGAGCAACGCGAACAGGAAGAAGTGCAGGTGCAGCCGATGGTGACAGAAGTCCCTGTTGCTGCCGCTGTCGAGCCTGTTGTTGCCGCGCCGATTGTTGAAGAGGTGGCTGAAGTTGTAGAAACACCTGTTCAGGTTGCAGAACCGCAACCTGAAGTTGTTGAAACAACGCATCCCGAAGTGATTGCCGCAGCGGTAACTGAACAGCCTCAGGTGATAGCCGAGGCCGATGTTGCCGTAGCGCAGGACGTTGCAGAGCACGCAGAACCGGTAATTGAACCGCAGGAAGAGACGGCAGACATTGAAGAAGTTGCCGAAACTGCCGAGGTTGTAGTTGCCGAACCTGAAGTTGTCGCTCAACCTGCCGCCCCGGTCGTCGCTGAAGTCGCAGCTGAAGTTGAAACGGTAGCTCCTGTTGTATCCGAGGTAATCGTTGAACATAACCACGCTACCGCGCCGATGACACGCGCTCCGGCACCGGAATATGTTCCGGAAGCACCGCGTCACAGTGACTGGCAGCGCCCAAGCTTTGCCTTTGAAGGTAAAGGTGCCGCAGGTGGTCATGCAGCAACACATCATGCATCTGCTGGCCCTGCGCGTCCGCAACCTGTTGAGTAAAACTTAACTCAAAGTGATCAAGCCCTGGCAACCGCCAGGGCTTTTTTATTTCAGGGGCAGTGCCTTTGCTATAATGACATTAGCGTTACATATATTGTATGATTATTATCCATATAAAGCTGAAGGATTTTTTTATGCCAGCCGCCAACAACATTCCAGCCAGGCGCGAATCTTTAAATCTGCGCATAAAACCCGCAGATCGCGATCTTATCGACCGGGCCGCTAAAGCCCGAGGAAAAAATCGCACCGAATTTGTCCTTGAGGCCGCCAGAGCCGCAGCTGAAGAGGCGCTCATTGAGCAGCGAATTTTCAGGATGGATTCTGATGATTATCAGCTATTTTTGAATCGGCTGGATCAGCCACCCGCGCCCAATTCTGCATTACGCAAAACCATGCAAACACCCGCGCCGTGGGAACAGAAAAAATGATTCAGGCCCCCGAACCACTCCAGGCAAAGCATCAATTCACCTCTTTTTGCTCGGGGGTAGAAACGATGGATAACTGGCTAAAGCAGAGGGCCCTAAAAAATCAGCTTGCAGGTGCATCACGTACATTTGTTGGCTGTGATACTCATAGCAACGTTTTGGCTTATTATTCGCTTGCCTCAAGCGCCGTCGAAATGCATGTCGCAACAGGACGATTTCGCCGTAATATGCCAGAACCGATCCCTGTTGTAGTACTTGGTCGTTTGGCAATAGATAAATCATTACAGGGTCAGGGTATCGGTCGCGCGATGGTCAGAGATGCCGGTCTACGAGTACTACAGGCAGCTGAAGTCATTGGTATTCGCGGAATGTTGGTCCATGCGTTATCAGACCAGGCCCGCGAGTTTTATCTGCGAATGGGTTTTGAGCCGTCACCCGTCGATTCTATGATACTGATGGCAACATTGGCTGATTTGCAGGCATGTCTGTAATCGTTCTTTATGCCTCATAGCAAAAAAATGCCCGCCCCGGCGATCCCAGAGCAGGCATACAAAACATACCCAGTTTCATGATATGTTTTAAAGCGAGCTTATTTGTTGAGTTGGAAGAGCGACAATCCCTGCATATCGGTAAATGCTTTATACGATGCCTGCAATGCCGTTTGCTGCATGATGTAAGAGGAAATAGTTGCATTCCAGTCCACATCAACCAGATCACTCATCTGCTGCGTTTGCCCTAAAGCGCGATCGCTACCTAATGAATCCAGAGACTCAAGTTCATTCAGTTGCGTGCCGAGTTCCGCGCGTACGGTCAGGACATTATTCAGTGAGTTTTTCAGGCCACGGTTGGTTTTATCCAATGCCGCAGCGGCGGTTTCTTTATCGGCTTCGCTATCCGCGACTGGCGTTTTTAGCGCCGCGATGGCGCTATCCAGCATAGCAAACAGGTTAGTTTCAGAATCGCTACCGTCAGGTTCCGCTACCGCGTTGCTGGTGATACTGTTGAAAATTTTGTCACCGGTATGCCCTATCACCATTGAGCGAGAGGCATCTACCTGCTGCTTAATACTTTCTGTTCCGCCGACATAATCACCGTCAGCCTCACTAAACGGCGCGGATTCTGTTTTATAACCGGCAAAAATGTAGCGCCCGTTCCCATCCGTGGTATTCGCCAGGTTTAACAACTGGTCGCGGATCCCCTGAATATCCGTTGCCAACGATGCCCGGTCATCATCACTTAACGTGCCGTTGCTGGCATAAACAATTTTTTCCTGGGCATTCTGGATTGCCGTCGTCACCTGGCCAAGCACGCTTTCTTCCAGCGACACCTTTTGGGTTGCAAAAGTCCGCGCCAGTGTGTACTGGCTGTTTTGCGCCTGCGCCTGGGAGAGAACTACGGCTTGTGATGCTGCAATGGGATCGTCAGAAGGGTTAACGACTCGCTTACCCGTCGACATCTGTTCGCCGTACTTCATCCATTCCGCCTGAGAATTGGTGATACCACGCATATTTTGCTGGTACATCATCTGGGTACTGAAACGCATCTTATCTCCCCTTAGCGAATGTTAATCAGCGCATCAAAAATGGCATTCGCCGTCTGCAGAACCTGTGCATTGGCCAGGTAATACTGCTGAAAACGTTGCAGATTGCCGTACTCTTCGTCGAGATTGACGCCAGAGATAGACTGCTGCTGATTAGAAAGTTGCGTCACCACATTACTTTGAGTAGTGCTGCTGGTTTTCAACGTGGCGGTTTTATTCCCGATATCGCTAACCAACGAGGCATAGGCATCGTTAAAGGATTTCCCCCCGCCGACCGTTTTGCCATTAGTTTGCAAATCCAGCAGCGCCTGACCATTGCGGTTGTCGCTTTCACCGGCAGTTTCGTCGCTGGCCATGGCGATTTTCGCTTCGTCAGTGATTAGTACATCCATATTGACGATGGCATCGCTTACCGGTTTCAACGTGAAGCTGTCGTTTGGTTTTGGCGTTCCGGTGAAGGTCAGTTCCAGACCATCAAATGAGACTTTACCGTCGGCATCCGGCACCACCGTAAAAGTGGTATTGCTGGCCAGACGGGTGACCTGCCACTGATTATCTTTGAACGAGATTTTGTAATCTGTCGCCAGCACAGCGGAACTATCGGTTACCGTAGCACCGATCGCGGAGCTTCCTTTGTTTTTGCTATTTTCCAGAACAGCGGGCTTACCAATAGCAAAGAAATCCTTCCCTTCTTTACCATTGGCATCATACCCCTTGTTATGTTGGGCATTGAAAGCCTCAGCAAATGCCAGCGCCAGTTGCCCGAGCGTATTACGCGTCTGGTCCAGGTCCTGAGAACGAAATGTCAGAATACCGCCCAGTGACCCCGTATTCAGCAATTTCTCTGGGATCTCAATATATTCCGCCGTCCCATCAACATAAGCGACTGTCGTACGAGAAGGATCGGCACTGGATGGGACTGCTGCAAGCTGACGTGCCGAACTGCCCTGAACCAGCGAGTAACCATTGGCCATGGTGATATTGTAAGTACCGCCATCCTGAACGCTGACCTCAACACCAACGATCTGGTTTAATTCACTCACCAGTTGATCGCGTTGATCAAGGAGATCGTTGGGTGAAGCCCCTGCTCCCACGCCTGTTAAACGGGAGATCTGATCGTTCAGGCTGGCGATTTGTTTGGCATAATTATTGATCTGGTCGACGCTGGCACCTATCGCGATATTGACCTGTTTGTCCTGGTCGCGCAGATACTGGTCGGTGGTTTTAAACTGATTTACCAGACCTTCAGCCTTGCCAATCAGCGCCTGCCGCGCAGCCGGATCTTCTGCGTTACTGACCAGCGTTTGCAAACTGGTAAAGAAGTCCTGCATTTGCGTTGCCAGCGACGTGGTGCTGCCAGAGAGCATATTGTCGATTTTCGACATCTGCTCATAACGGGAAGTCAGGCCGCTACTCTGGGTCTGGGCCGCACGTAACTGATTGGTAATAAACGCATCGTATTCACGTTGGACGCCAGAAACATAGACGCCATTGCCTCCCCAACCGCCCGCACCTAACGTACTGTTAGCCTGCGCCATAATGGTGGTTTGTCGGGTATATCCGGCAACGTTATAGCTGGAAATATTATTACTCGCCGTATTTAACGCCGCCTGGGCAGCGTTAAGTCCGCTCATGGCGTTATTAATCAAGCTGGACATGGAGGTTCCTTGTAAGCCTTCAATTACAGAGCATTATCGGCAGACACCCGCCGGACTTGAATTATTCAGAACAGATTATCGATACTCATACTGTAGGTTTTGCTCACCTTGTCGCTTACCGATTTCAATTGCTGAATCATATTGGTGAGTTTGCGGGCATACTCAGGATCGGTGGCATAACCTGCATCCTGTAATGCCTGCGCCCCCAACTCGGCGCTGGCAGCGCGAGTCACGGCGGCATAGCGTGGATTACGGGTTAACAGCCCAACGTAATCTGACAATGCTTCGAAATAAGAACTGTAAACACGAAACTTCGCCTTTACTTTCTTCGCTTCGCCGTTTTCATATTCGGTAGTAGTGATTTCAGTAACTGGCCCTTTCCAGTTACCTGACGCTTTTACGCCAAACACGTTGTAGCTCGGCTCGCCATTTTCGCGACGAATTTGTCGTTGTCCCCAGCCTGATTCCAGTGCAGCCTGGGCGAGGATCAGGTGATGTGGCACACCGCTTTGCTGACTTGCCAATTGAGCTGGCTGCGAGAGCTGTGCAAGGAACGCTTTGCTGTCACCAGGCAACAAAACATCGAAATTGTGCGGTAAAGCTTTTTGCACCATCTGCTTGAGTGCTTTATTTTGAAAACTCATCACTGTTTCAAGTGGGAATTTCATTGGTCCGGCAGGCATTTCTTCTGCTGGCAATGGCTGCTCTGGCGTCATCTGTTCTACCATCATCTCCGCAAGTCCCAGACCTTTGCCTGCTGTCATCTGTTGGGCTATCTGCTGGTCATACATGCTGGTGTAGAGCCGGGTATTCTCGCTGCTGAACAGGCCACCTTTCGGTAAGGCTTCACGCATACTTTTTAGCATCATCTGCACAAACATCCCTTCCACCTGGCGAGCTACCGGGCGAATATTTGCTGCTGGATCTTCGCCCGCTTTCGCTTTCAGATCGTTAAGTGATTGTGCATCCCAGGCGGCGCTCGCCAGCAGTTTGCTGTCGCTAATCATCAGATGATTTCCAGTTTTGCCCGCAGACATCCCGCGCTTTGCATAGATTGCAGTATGGACATTAAATCCATCGGGGTGGCTCCCAAGGCGTTGAGCGCGCGCACCACGTTATTGAGGCTGGCGCTGGAACGCACGCTTTGCAGCGAACCGCCGCTCTGGCGTAAGTCGATCTGTGTTTGTGGCGTTACCACGGTCTGCCCGCCACCAAACGGCGTATCTGGTTGGCTGACATTGGCCTGACGATTTACCGTAACCGAGAGATTGCCCTGCGCCACCGCGCAGCTGTCGAGGGTCACTTCACGATTCATCACCACCGAACCGGTGCGCGAGTTAATCACTACTTTGGCGTCCTGCGGGGTGACATTGACCTGCATATTCTGGATATCGGCAAGGAAACGCACCTGGGAACTATTACCGTTCGGCACGCGAACCTGAATAGTTCGGGCATCTAACGCCGTGGCACTGCCGAATCCTCGGGTGCGGTTGATGGTATCGGCGATCTGCTGCGCCATCGCGAAGTCTTCGTCATTTAGCTGCAAATTGAGGGTATTGCCAGCGCCGAATTGGCTGGGCAATTCGCGCTCAATAATCGCACCGTTGGTGATCCGCCCGCCATTCAGTTGGTTAACCTGAACACTGCTGCCTCCCGCTGATGCCCCCGTGCCTCCGACCAGAATATTGCCCTGCGCCAGCGCATAAACCTGGCTGTCGACGCCCTTAAGCGGTGTCATCAACAACGTACCGCCACGCAAGCTTTTGGCATTACCCATGGAAGAAACCACCACATCGATGGTTTGCCCCTGGCGTCCAAACGGCGGAAGTGACGCCGTCACCATTACCGCAGCGACGTTTTTTAGCTGCATATTGGTGCCAGTCGGAACGGTAATTCCCAACTGTGAGAGCATGTTATTAAGTGTTTGAGTGGTAAACGGCGTCTGGGTCGTCTGATCGCCCGTACCGTCAAGGCCAACAACAAGACCATAACCAATCAGCGAGTTTTGCCGTACGCCCTGTACGCTGGTGAGATCGCGGATGCGGTCAGCCTGTGCAACGGTCGCTACCAGCAGAAGAATGAATACAGAGAGAAATTTAATCACCACAGCCTCACTTACATTGGAGACAGGTTAAGGAAGAAACGCTGTAACCAGCCCATGTTTTGTGCTTCGTTAATGTAGCCATTGCCAACGTACTCAATGCGCGCGTCTGCCACCTGGGTTGACGGTACAGTGTTGCTGCCACTGATAGTGCGTGGATTGACCACGCCGGAGAAACGAATAAATTCCGTACCCTGATTAATGGCTATCTGTTTTTCGCCCACCACATGCAGGTTGCCGTTGACCAGCACCTGATCAACCGTCACGGTCAAGGTACCGCTAAAGGTATTGCTGGCATTTGCCCCGCCTTTACCATTGAAGCTATTACCGCCAGAGGCATCGACGTCGGCACGGGCATTACCAAACAGCCCCTGCAAATAGCGCGGCACAGTATCAAACCCGAAGTTGGTTTTTCCGTCGCGGCTGGCATTAGCAGACGAACTCTTGCTGGCGCTGACGTTTTCCTGCAACACAATAGTCAGCGTATCGCCGATATTGCGTGGTCGGCGATCTTCAAATAACGGCTGATAGCCATAATTAATCGGCTGGGCAGACTGAAAAATGGAACCATTGGCGACGGGCGTCGGGCCGGGTACAGGTTGTGCCGTGGTCACCCCCTGCACCAGCGGGGTAGACGGGATCCAGGCGCAGCCGGTCAGTGAAAGCACCAACAAGGTGGAAATGCCGTATTTTTTTCGCATGGCTATCATCTTCAAAAATCAATAAACCGGTAAGTTGCCCTACCGGTATGCTTTAGAGTTGCGTCAGTTTTTGCAGCATCTGGTCGGTGGTGGATACCGCTTTACTGTTGATTTCGTAGGCGCGCTGTACCTGAATCATGTTGACCAGTTCCTCCGCCACGTTGACGTTAGACGTTTCAACATATCCTTGATACAACAGCCCCGCGCCGTTCAGACCTGGCGTGCTTTCGTTCGGTGCGCCGGAGGATTGTGTTTCGGTGTAGAGGTTTTCGCCAATGCTCTCCAGGCCAGTGTCGTTCATAAACGTGGTGAGATTGAGTTGTCCAACCTGAACCGGAGCAGCCTGGCCTTGCTGGGTAACGCTGACCACGCCATCACGACCAATGGTAATACTTAACGCATTCGCCGGAATGGTGATTGCTGGCTGCACCTGAAAACCGCCCGCCGTCACCAGTTGTCCGTTCTGATCCACCTGAAAAGAGCCGTCGCGAGTATAGGCTGATGAGCCATCCGGCAGCATGACCTGGAAAAAGCCCTGCCCTTTAATCGCCACATCTTTGCTGTTATTGGTTTGCGACAGGTTGCCCTGGCTGTGTAAGCGTTCAGTGGCGACCGGACGCACCCCCGTACCGATTTGTAACCCGGATGGCAAGGTAGTTTGTTCGGAAGACTGTGCGCCAGGCTGGCGAATAGTTTGATAAAGTAAATCTTCAAACACCGCCCGCTGGCGCTTGAAACCATTGGTACTGACGTTTGCCAGGTTGTTGGCAATGACGTCCATATTGGTTTGCTGGGCGTCGAGGCCCGTTTTGGCGATCCATAATGAACTGATCATAAAATGTCCTGTAGTGGATTGCTGACAAATCGCATATGTCTTCTTGCCGGATGCGGCGTTAACGCCTTATCCGGTCTACAAGAGCTCGCAAAATCAATAAATTGCGAATCATCCCGCAGGCCCGTCGGGCAACTTATGTTTGTCATGTATCCTTTCAATTAACTCATCGACAGCAGTTGGTTGGCGCGACCAGCGTTATCATCGACGCTGCTTATTACTTTCATCTGCATTTCAAAACGCCGCGCACTGGCAATCATGTCGCTCATTGCCGAAACGGCATTGACGTTGCTACCTTCCAGCACGCCCGACATCACCCGTAACGTCGGGTCAGCCTGTAACACCGGACCACGCGTGGCCTGACTTTCCGCACTCAAACGAAAGATCCCATCATCACCACGCTGCACTTCACTGCCCGTGGCTTTCACCAGTTTCAACCGTCCTACTGGCGCAACGGTATTTGCCGGATCGCCCGGATTGAGCGCCGAAATGGTGCCATCGGCGGCGATAGTAATTTCCGCCCCTTCCGGCACGGCAATCGGCCCCGCCTCGCCAATCACCGGATACCCCTGAATCGTCAGTTGTCCACCGGGATCAACCTGAATGCTGCCATTACGCGTATACCCCTCGCTGCCGTCAGCGGTCTGCACGGCCAGCCAGCCATCCTGCTGCAACGCAACATCCAGGGGGCGCGAGGTGTAATCCATCTTGCCGGACGTCATATCTGCACCTGGCGTAGATGCCGTCACCAGAGTGCGTGTGGGCAGAGAAAGCCCTTCCACCGACACTGCACGCAAGGCGTTTAACTGCGCGCGAAAACCGGGCGTGGAGGCATTCGCCAGATTGCTGGCGGTCACCGCCTGTTGATTCAGCGTCTGGCTGGCGGCGCCCATCGCGGTATAGATTGCGTGATCCATCGAGCTATCCCGTCAGCAATTAGCGTAAGTTAACCAGCGTGTTGAGGATCTGGTCCTGAGTTTTGATGGTCTGAGCGTTAGACTGATAGTTACGCTGGGCGACAATCATATTGACCAGTTCTTTGCTGAGATCGACGTTGGACGCTTCCAGGGCGCCGTTGGTCAGTGCGCCAAAATTGCCGGTCCCGGCGGTTCCCAGCAGCGCGACACCAGAAGATTGCGTTGCAGACCAGACGTTGTCCCCCTCTGATGCCAGCCCTTCGTTGTTGGCAAAGTTGGCCAGCACAATCTGCCCCAGCAATTGGGTTTGTTCGTTCGAATAGTTCCCGACTACCGTGCCGTCATCGTTGATTTGATAACTCACCAGATCGCCCGGTTTGTAACCGTTCTGGGTGGTTGCCACAATATTGTTAGCGCCGGTGTTTTGCTGCATAGAGTTGAGGAAGCTGAGGGAGAATGTCGCAGGATCTGCGCCGTTAATCGCGCCAGTGGTAATATCCTTTGTTGGATCCGACGTCAGAACACCATTGGCATCAAATTCCAGTGTTGTCGCTATCGTTGCAATGCTGTTTGGAGCACTACTATCCTGGGTGTAAACATCCCAGGTATTATCTTGCGTCTTCACAAAGTAGACGCTCATGTCATGGGCATTACCCTGACTGTCATACACCGTTACCGAACCTTTTTTGTTATAGCTATCGGCATCACTGGCGCTGAATGGCGTAACGGTAGGAAGCGTATCACTGGAGTTAAGGTTAATCTGCATGGACGCCGTGGTCGTGGTCTTCGCCGCCATCAAGGTATTTGGAATCGAAATATTGCCCGGATTCGCCCCTTGCTGGATGGTCGGAGGCGTACCGGTTGCCGGATACCCGGTCAACTGTAAACCTTGCATATTCACAAGGTTACGGTTTTCATCCAGTTTGAATTGTCCGTTACGGCTGTAAAACACCGAACCGTTACTGTCTACCAGACGGAAAAAACCGTTCTGGCTGATAGCAACGTCCAGCCCACGACCAGTATTTGTGGTCGTGCCATCGGTAAAATCCTGAGTGATGCCTGCAACTTTTACCCCCAGTCCCACTTTCGAACCAGCAAACATATCAGCAAAAGAGGCCGTGCCGGATTTAAAGCCATAGGTGGCGGAGTTGGCGATATTGTTGCCAATAACATCGAGATTGGTGGCGGCAGCGTTTAATCCGCTAACCGCTTGAGAAAAGGCCATGACTGACTCCTGAAATGTGAAGGCTTAAATTATCTGCCGTACTTCGTCGAGGGTGGTGGTGCCGTAAGTGCCGAGATCCAGCGTGTTACCGTTATTGCCGCGAATCACGCCCTGTACCAGCGCAAACTGCAATGGCTGGGCAACCAACTGCGTACCGCCGTTGCTGGCACTAATTGCCACGTTATAAGAACCGTTCGGCGCGGTCGTACCATCAGTCAACGTGCCGTCCCAGGTGAAACTGTGGACTCCGGCGCTGAGCTCACCAATATCAATGGTGCGCACAACTGCGCCATTTTTATCGGTTATGGTTGCGGTTACTTTATCTGCAGCCTGTTGCAGCTCAACACCAAACGGCGTGGTGGTGGTCACCGCCCCTTCTTCACTGCCAGTACCGGCAAGAATGGTGGTGCCGGGGATCATCACGCCGTGACCAATCAGGTTGCTGGCCTGTAGTGACTGGCTGTTATCAATCTGCCCGGAAATCGAACCGAGTGTGGTGTTGAGCTTTTCTATCCCGCTGACCGTGCTGATTTGCGCCAGTTGTGACGTCAGCTCGTTGTTTTCCATTGGATTGGTCGGATCCTGGTTTTTCAGTTGCGCCACCAGCAAAGTCAGAAAGCTGCTCTGTAAATCGGCGGCGTTACTGCCCGTAATCGAACTACTGCTGGTAGTGCTGACGCCGGTATTTGTCGGATCGGTGGTGGTTACCGCAATGGACATGACTTTCTCCTTTATTGACCGAGCGTGAGGGTTTTCAGCATCATGCTTTTCACCGTATTGAGTACTTCAACGTTGGCCTGATAGCTGCGCGACGCCGACATGGTGTTAACCATCTCGCCGACCACATCGACATTTGGCATTTTCACGTAGCCCTTCGCGTCCGCCAGCGGATTACCCGGTTCATAGACCAGTTTGTCCGGGGCCTGGCTTTCAATCACGTCAGCCACTTTGACTCCGCCCGTCGCAGCCCCTGGCGCGGCGTTCACCTGGAACACCACCTGTTTTGCCCGATACGGCTGACCATCTGGCCCCGTCACGCTGTCGGCGTTGGCCAGGTTGCTGGCAGCCACGTTCAGACGCTGAGACTGAGCGGTTAACGCCGATCCGGCGATATCAAAAATATTCAGCAGTGCCATCCGTTAATTTCCGCTTTGTAATACGTTCATCATGCCTTTGATTTGCCCGCTCAACGCGCTAAGGCTCATCTGGTATTGCAGGCTGTTATCGGCAAACTGGGTGCGTTCGCGATCCATATCCACGGTATTGCCGTCCAGTGAAGGCTGGTCCGGAATACGGTATTGCAATTCTGTGGCAGGAGGTGACAACGCCTGTGCTGGAATATGCTGCGACGAGGTCAACGTCAGCGCGACCACGCTGGTTTCATCTCTCCCGCGCTGCATCACTTTTTTAAGTTCACTGGCAAAATCCATATCGCGCGCCTGATAACCAGGGGTATCGGCATTGGCGATATTTGCCGCCAGCACTTCCTGACGCTGGGCGCGCAGATTGAGTGCCTCTTGTTGAAAACGTAAGGCGGCGTCGAGCTTATCGAGCATATCTCCTCCGCAGATATCAAAATTCTGCCGTCAGCTTAAAGGCTTTACGCGCGCGTTATCGGCGGAATAAAAGCAAAATGGGTTGCTATTTATGCCGTTGATGGTCATTGCGTACGGGTACAATTCAGGCTGTGAAAATGGCCGGGGGCAAAAATGCTGACAATAATGCGCTGTGTGGCGATCATCATGATGTTGTTCAGTCCACTTAGTGCGGCTGGCGATTTTCCCTCACAATTGCAAACCTTTTTCGTTGCACAACTGGCAGGGCTAAGTGATGAGGTCCACGTCTCTATTCGTACTGCTCCCAATTTATTGCCGCCATGCGAACAGCCGCTGCTTTCCATGACTAATAACGCCCGCCTGTGGGGCAATGTGAATGTGCTGGCACGTTGTGGCAACGATAAGCATTACGTGCAAGTGAATGTACAGGCGACAGGGAATTATGTTGTTGCAGCAATGCCTGTTGTGCGTGGGGGAAAGCTTGACGCTGGCAGTGTAAAACTTAAACGTGGCAGACTGGATACACTACCGCCGCGTACCGTTCTGGATGTTAATCAACTGGTTGATGCGGTTAGCCTGCGCGATTTGGTCCCCGAACAACCTATACAGCTGACTATGCTGCGTCAGGCCTGGCGGGTAAAAGCAGGACAACGCGTTAACGTGATTGCCAGTGGCGATGGGTTCAGTGCAAATGCTGAAGGTCTGGCGCTGAATAACGCTTCTGTCGCGCAAAAAGCCCGCGTGAGAATGATATCGGGTCAGGTAGTCAGTGGCGTAGTGGATGCCGATGGGAATATTCTTATAAACCTGTAAGCTATTAAAGATTGCCCGTCCATTGCCGATAAATAAGCAACAAATGATAAAGCGCCCTCAATGAGGAATAAACCATGAGTATTGACCGCACTTCCCCCCTGAAGCCTGTAAGCACCGTTCAGCCACGTGAAACCAGTGACGCTCCGGTAGCCAATACCCGCGCAGCAAAAACGACGGCTACCGCCAGTACTAACGTCAAGTTAAGCGATGCGCAGGCCACACTGATGCAACCGGGCAGCAGTGATATCAATCTTGAACGCGTTGAAGCATTAAAATTGGCGATTCGTAATGGTGAACTAAAAATGGATGTCGGCAAAATTGCCGATGCGCTGATCAACGAAGTGCAACAAGATTTAATGAGTAAATAATCAGATGCCGCGTCTTGCTGAGATTCTCAACCAGATGTCTGTGGTGCTTAACGAGCTTAATATAGTGATGGTCCAGGAGCAGCAACATCTCTCTATGGGGCAGTTCACCGGTAGCCAGTTGCAACATATTACAGAACAAAAAAGCTCAATGCTGGCGACTCTGGATTACCTGGAACAGCTGCGTCGACAGGCACCGGATACAGAAATAAGTGAAGATATTGCGCAATGCTGGCAGGAAATCACCGAGAAAACGCAGCAATTGCGCCAGTTAAATCAGCATAACGGCTGGCTACTGGAAGGGCAGATTGAGCGCAATCAACAGGCACTGGAAATGCTGAAACCGCATCAGGAGCCGACACTGTACGGGGCGAACGGTCAGACCTCAACACCCTGGCGCGGTGGTAAAAAGATTTCTATTTGAAGATTTTCTCCGGCCTGCGATGCAGGCCGGAATTCTACGTTAAGCAGTGCGACGAGCAAATTCTTTTACTTTGAAGCCCAACACGGCCAGTGCGGCAAAGTACGCTGCAATTCCCGCAACAACGACCGCCATCAAACGCAGTAAACGCCAGGGCATAGTGCCTAACGACCAGTCCGGCATAATATGCAACATGCCTAAAAGCACACCAGACATCACCAGAACCGCCACGAGTAAACGCAGCAGAAACGCAGTCCAGCCGGGTTGTGGAGTAAAGATTTTCTGCTTACGCAACTGCCAGTAAAGCAGCGAAGCATTCAGACACGCCGCCAGACCAATGGAAAGCGACAGTCCGGCATGTTTCAACGGGCCGATAAATGCAAGGTTCATCAATTGCGTCAAAATCAGCGTGACGATGGCAATTTTCACCGGCGTTTTAATATCCTGCCGTGAATAAAAGCCCGGAGCCAGCACTTTCACCACAATCAGGCCAATCAAACCTACCGAGTAGGCAATTAACGCCCGCTGGGTCATCAACGCATCAAAGGCGGTAAATTTACCGTACTGGAACAGCGAAACAGTTAACGGACCGGAGAGGATGCCCAGCGCCACCGCACTTGGCAGCGCCAGCAGGAAACAAAGACGCAGCCCCCAGTCCATCAGACGGTTGTATTCATCGTGATTACCGCTGGCAAAACTTTTCGACAGCGACGGCAGCAAAATGGTCCCCAGCGCCACGCCCAGTACACCAGACGGAAACTCCATCAAACGGTCGGCGTAATACATCCATGACACCGAGCCGGAGGCAAGAAATGAGGCAAAAATAGTGTTGATGATTAAGGAAATCTGGCTAACAGAGACGCCAAGAATCGCCGGCCCCATCTGTTTCACTACGCGCATCGCCCCGGCATCGTGGAAGTTAATGCGCGGCAATACCAACATACCAATCTTCTTCAGATGCGGTAGCTGATAAACCAGTTGCAGGATGCCGCCCACCGTAACTGCCCACGCCAGCGCCAGCACGGGTGGATTAAAGTACGGCGCAGCAAACAGCGCAAAGCCAATCATGCTGATGTTGAGTAACGTTGGGGCAAATGCCGGAATCGAGAAACGGTTCCAGGTATTCAGAATTGCCCCCACCAGCGATGCCAGTGAAATCAATAAGATATAAGGAAAGGTAATCTGTAATAACTGGCTGGTAAGTGCGAATTTGTCGGCAGTATCCGCAAAGCCCGGCGCGGTAACCATGATCACCCACGGCGCGGCGAGCATACCGGCGACCGTCACAACTGCCAGCGCCAGTGTCAGCAGGCCAGAGACATAGGAGACAAAGACCCGCGTAGCATCTTCACCCTGCTTGCTTTTATATTCCGCCAGAATCGGCACGAAAGCCTGGGAGAATGCCCCTTCAGCAAAGATACGGCGTAACAAGTTAGGAAGTTTGAACGCGACAAAAAAGGCGTCGGTTGCCATCCCTGCGCCAAATATTCTGGCGACAATAGCGTCGCGTGCGAAGCCAAGCACACGCGAAAACATGGTCATCGAGCTGACGGCGGCCAGCGATTTTAATAAATTCATCGGTGTTCTAATCCAGACCCACGGGCAAAACGCCTGCAAGGCAGGCGCTGAAAGAGGCGAATAGTCTACCTGGATTATGGTGAATTGCTACCGCCAGATGTTACAGGGTTTATTCACTCATCGCATCGCGCCAGATCTTATCAACGATGCGCTGCGCCAGCACCGCCTGTTCACCCGCGGTTTGCGGAACTGTCTGATTTTGCACGCATTCAATGAAATGGCGCGCGCAACCGACAAATCCACGCTGCTCGAGGGTACTTTGCCAGCCAGGAATCGGTTTATGCAGCACGCCCTGCCCACGCTCCTCACGCCATTCACGCATATCGGTGATGTCGATTAATGCCCCTTCAGTCACTGCCAGCACCGCTTCACGCTGACTTCCGGCACGACGATGCATACAGGTGGTGATTTGTAACTGACCTGCCGAAAAATGGTGCTCGGCAAACAGCATTTCGCCGGACTCATTGGTCAGCAACGTACCGCTTTCGAAAGTTGCATTGCCGCCAGACAACCACAGTGCGGTATCAACCACATGCAGATAATCATCCAGCAAGGTGAAATAAAGATCGTGTGGCCCGACGCTATTGGTACGATGTTTATCCATTCTTAACGAGGCTGCGGTGGCAAGCTGCGTTTTTAACTCACAGTACAGCGGCGCGAAACGGCGGTTAAAGCCGACCATCAGTGTCAGTTTTTTGCGCGCTGCGAGTTCAACCAGCCGTTCAGCATCGCGCAGATTTTCCGCCAGCGGTTTATCGACACAGACATGTACACCTGCATTTAATAACGCACTGACCACCTCAAAATGACTGGCGGTGCTGGAGTGGACAAATACCGCATCGCAACTGGCGGCAAGGTTAGATAACGAATCGGCGTAAGGAATGCGCCAGCTTTCACAAATTGAGATAGCTTTCTCACGCGTTGGCGACCACGCCCCCTGTAGCGTCCAGTCAGACGCTGCTGCCAGCACTGGCAGCCACGCTTTTTGCGCGATGCCGCCTAAACCCACTACGCCGATACGTAATTTTTTCACGTTAATCTCCCAGATGGGCCAGCAACGAATCAAGACGCTGTTTCAGTTCTGCCACCTCGATTTCCAGGGCTTCGACGCGGGATTGTAAATCACCACCAACCGCGTCCGACGTTTCTGTAAGCACAGGCTGATCATCCACCTCGCCACTGAAAAGATGCATATAGCGGCTTTCGCGTTTACCCGGTTCGCGAGCCAGACGAACGACAAAAGGCCCATCTTCGCGATTAGCCAGTTGTTCCAGCGTCGTTTCTACTTCCGTCATATCGCTGAATTCATACATCCGCGCCGCGCGACTGCGCAGTTCACCTGGCGTCTGAGCACCGCGCAACAACAAGGTGGTAATTAATGCGACTTCTGCGGCGCTAAGTTTCAGGTCACCAAACTCAGAGTTGCAGAAACGCTGTTCATATTTGGTGACTCGATTACCAAAGCCACTCACCGTGCGCAGATAATGGCGTTTTACCAGATTATCCAGTTGCTCCTGTACCTCGGATTCGCTCAGATTCATTACCGGTTCACGGTTTGTTTTCTGGTTACAGGCCGTTACCACGCCATTCACGGAAAGCGGGTATTGCTCCGGCGTCGTCACCTGTTTTTCCAGCAAACAGCCAATCACACGGGCTTCCAGTGCGGTAAGTTGATACTTCATAAAATTCTCCTTAGCGGCCGGGCGTCCAGTCCAGGGTGGTTAATGCCGTCAGTACGTGATCGCGCCATTTTCCATCAATCAACAAATAATCTTTCGCATAGCCTTCTTTTTCAAACCCCAACCGCGCCAGCAAATCACCGCTGCGTTTATTGTGCGGCATATAGTTGGCCATAATGCGATGAATATGTTGGGTGCGTTGCATATAGCGAATGGCGGCGGTCAGAGCTTCAAACATCAGTCCTTTACCCTGCCATTTTTGTCCGATCGAATAACCGAGATAACAGGCGTGAAAAGAGCCGCGTACCACATTGGAAAAATTGGCTACGCCGATAATCTCTTTCTCATCTGGATCAAATAATCCAAAGTAAAAGGCTGAGCCCTGTTTATGAAATTCGTTAATCATGCTTAACCTGGCCTGCCAGCCTGAAGGATAGCAGTGGCTTTCATCGCGCACCGGCTCCCAGGGCTTCAGGAAATGGCGATTCTCTGCGTAATAATCCGCCAGTCGCCAGGCATCACGTTCATGCACCAGACGCACGACCAGTCGGTCGGTGGTTAAGCGCACTTTTGGCACGTTACTGCGATAGCCAAACATTCTATACCTACTCCTTCCCGTAACGTCTTTAATACGCTGTAAGTATTACTATACCTGCGCAACCAGAGCCTGTGAAAAGTCCAAAATGCCATTTTCTGCATTATTCACATATTGGATAAAAATTCTCTATCAAAGCGACGTTTTGATAAAAAAATATTGTCCCCGATATGATGGGAAAAATCTTAGCAGCAATGCAGAATAGAAAGTGCTCATCTTTTATTTCCCGGGAGGGGAAATGTCGCGCGTGTCGCAGGCGAGGAACCTGGGTAAATATTTCCTTCTCGTCGATAATATGCTGGTCGTGCTGGGGTTCTTTGTTGTCTTCCCGCTGATCTCTATCCGCTTCGTTGATCAAATGGGCTGGGCCGCCGTAATGGTCGGTATTGCCCTCGGTCTGCGTCAGTTCATTCAGCAAGGATTAGGCATTTTCGGTGGTGCTATTGCCGACCGTTTTGGCGCTAAACCGATGATCGTTACCGGTATGCTGATGCGCGCCGCCGGATTCGCCACCATGGGCATCGCCCATGAGCCCTGGATGCTGTGGTTTTCTTGTTTGCTCTCGGGCCTCGGCGGTACGTTATTTGATCCGCCGCGTTCGGCGCTGGTGGTGAAATTAATTCGTCCGGAACAACGGGGCCGTTTTTTCTCCCTGTTGATGATGCAGGACAGTGCCGGTGCGGTCATTGGCGCGCTGTTGGGGAGTTGGTTATTGCAATACGATTTTCGCCTGGTCTGCGCCACGGGGGCAATTCTGTTTGTATTGTGTGCAGCGTTTAACGCCTGGCTGTTGCCCGCATGGAAACTCTCTACCGTGCGTACGCCAGTCCGCGAAGGCATGACCCGCGTGATGCGCGATAAACGTTTTGTCACCTATGTCCTGACACTCGCGGGCTACTACATGCTGGCTGTGCAGGTGATGTTGATGCTGCCAATTATGGTCAACGACGTTGCCGGAGCGCCCTCTGCCGTTAAATGGATGTATGCCATCGAAGCGTGTCTGTCGTTAACGTTGCTCTACCCTATCGCCCGCTGGAGCGAAAAGCGTTTTCGTCTGGAACACCGGTTGATGGCGGGGCTACTGGTGATGTCATTAAGCATGATACCCGTGGGCATGGTCAGCGGCCTGCAACAACTTTTCACCCTGATTTGTCTGTTTTATATTGGCTCGATCATTGCCGAACCTGCGCGTGAAACTCTTAGCGCCTCGTTAGCAGATGCACGAGCGCGCGGCAGTTATATGGGATTTAGTCGGCTGGGCCTGGCGATAGGCGGCGCTATTGGCTATATCGGCGGCGGCTGGCTGTTTGACCTGGGTAAATCCACGCAACAACCGGAGTTGCCGTGGATGATGTTGGGCGTTATTGGCATCATCACCTTCCTTGCGTTGGGCTGGCAATTTAGCCATAAACGTGCCGCGCGTCGGTTGCTGGAACACGACGCCTGATTTGATACTCCCCCCTGACTCCTCCATACTGAAAGTGAACTGACAGCCAAATGGAGGAGTCACGTGAAGCTATATATTTACGATCACTGCCCTTACTGCCTCAAAGCCCGCATGATTTTCGGCCTGAAAAATATCCCCGTCGAATTACACGTTCTGCTCAACGACGATGCAGAAACACCCACCCGGATGGTCGGTCAAAAACAGGTTCCCATTCTGCAAAAAGATGACAGCCGCTATATGCCAGAAAGCATGGACATTGTTCACTATGTTGATAAGCTCGACGGCAAACCGTTACTGACGGGTAAACGCTCCCCTGCCATTGAAGAGTGGCTGCGCAAGGTCAACGGCTATGCCAATAAACTGCTGTTGCCGCGTTTTGCCAAATCGGCTTTTGATGAGTTTTCTACTCCCGCCGCACGCAAATACTTCATCGACAAGAAAGAGGCCAGCGCGGGTAATTTTGCCGAGCTACTCTCTCATTCTGATGGGTTAATTAAAAATATCAGCGATGATTTACGTGCACTGGATAAACTCATCGTCAAGCCAAACGCCGTAAATGGCGAGCTTTCGGAAGATGACATTCAACTTTTTCCGCTGCTGCGTAATCTGACGCTGGTTGCGGGAATAAACTGGCCAAGCCGCGTCGCTGATTACCGCGATAACATGGCTAAACAGACGCAAATCAATTTACTATCATCAATGGCGATTTAATCCCGACCTGCCGCGGCAGCCTGTATTCGCGGGTTGCCGCTGTTTTCAGTTTTTTCTGCTGGCGAGTTTATCGCTGGTGACACATGCTGCGTTGTGTCAGGATATTGACGCAGATTTCATGTCGAGGACTACCATGAACAAGTTTTTATTTGCCGCTGCATTAATCGTCAGTGGCCTGCTCGTTGGCTGTAATCAACTCACCCAATACACCATCACCGAACAAGAGATTAACCAGTCGCTTGCGAAACATAATAATTTCTCAAAAGATATCGGTTTGCCCGGCGTGGCTGACGCCCATATAGTGCTGACAAACCTGACCAGCCAAATTGGTCGTGAAGAACCTAATAAGGTTACCCTAACCGGGGACGCCAATCTGGATATGAACTCTCTGTTCGGTAGCCAAAAAGCAACCATGAAACTGAAGCTGAAAGCGCTGCCTGTGTTTGATAAAGAGAAAGGCGCCATCTTCCTGAAAGAGATGGAAGTGGTCGACGCGACCGTGCAGCCGGAAAAAATGCAAACCGTGATGCAAACGTTACTTCCCTATTTGAATCAGGCATTACGCAATTACTTTAACCAGCAGCCGGCTTACATCCTGCGCGAAGATGGCAGCAAAGGCGAAGCAATGGCTAAAAAACTGGCAAAAGGTATTGAAGTGAAACCAGGTGAAATAGTCATTCCGTTCACTGATTAATTACGAGGGCGTATTTGCGCCCTTTATTTTTCGTGCAAAGGAAAACGTTTCCGCTTATCCTTTGTGTCCGGCAAAAACATCCCTTCAGCCGGAGCATAGAAATTAATGACTGCACCATCCCAGGTATTAAAGATCCGCCGCCCAGACGACTGGCACCTTCACCTCCGCGATGGCGACATGTTAAAAACTGTCGTGCCGTATACCAGCGAAACCTATGGTCGGGCCATCGTTATGCCCAATCTGGCACCGCCTGTAACAACCGTTGAGGCTGCTGTGGCTTATCGCCAACGTATTCTTGACGCCGTACCGGACGGACACGATTTCACCCCGCTGATGACCTGTTATTTAACAGACTCGCTGGACCCCAATGAGCTGGAGCGTGGATTTAACGAAGGCGTGTTCACCGCCGCAAAACTTTACCCTGCGAACGCCACCACCAACTCCAGCCACGGCGTGACGTCGGTTGACGCAATCATGCTAGTACTTGAGCGCATGGAAAAAATCGGTATGCCGCTGCTGGTGCATGGTGAAGTGACCCATGCTGACATCGACATTTTTGACCGTGAAGCGCGTTTTATTGAGACGGTCATGGAGCCACTACGCCAGCGCCTGACCGCGCTGAAAGTTGTTTTTGAGCACATCACCACCAAAGATGCTGCTGACTATGTTCGTGACGGAAATGAACTATTGGCCGCCACCATTACTCCCCAGCATCTGATGTTTAACCGTAACCATATGCTGGTTGGCGGTGTGCGTCCGCATCTCTACTGTCTGCCGATCCTCAAACGCAATATTCACCAACAGGCGCTGCGTGAGCTGGTCGCCAGTGGTTTTGATCGCGTTTTTCTGGGTACCGATTCCGCGCCTCATGCTCGTCATCGTAAAGAGAGTAGCTGCGGCTGTGCTGGTTGCTTTAACGCGCCATCGGCGCTGGGTAGCTATGCAACCGTATTTGAAGAGATGAATGCACTACAGCATTTTGAAGCATTCTGTTCTTTAAACGGGCCGAAATTCTATGGATTACCGGTCAACGACACATTCATCGAACTGGTACGTGAAGAGCAACAGGTTGCTGAAAGCATCGCACTGACTGATGACACACTGGTGCCATTCCTCGCCGGGGAAACGGTACGCTGGTCCGTTAAACAATAAAAATCGTAGCTTCCTGTTGTCATTAGGTTATTTTACCTGTATAAATAACCAGTATATTCAACAGGGGGCTATTATGCGAATTGAAGTCACCATAGCGAAAACTTCTCCACTACCCACTGGGGCCATTGACGCTCTGGCGGGTGAACTTTCTCGTCGCATTCAGTATGCGTTTCCGGACAATGAAGGTCACGTATCGGTACGATATGCTGCGGCAAATAATTTATCGGTTATTGGCGCAACAAAAGAAGATAAACAGCGCATTAGCGAAATTCTACAAGAAACGTGGGAAAGCGCCGATGACTGGTTTGTTAGCGAATAATATGCAGTGATGTTTGTTTTTGCCGGGTCGCCCCGGCTTTTTTATATTTTAAGATTGTTCGTACAAATTTTACACTCCCTCAAAATAATTGCACAATATGCTAAAAAAATATGAACGACATGCTGTTTTATTGTTCATATAAATCTTAAAAGCAAAAAAATATCTCACTACCCCTTTAAAATTTCGGTGAATAGCCATATTTATTGATATACTGAAGTTGCTTCAGATAAAAACGCATTGAACCTCGAATAACGTTGTCTAGTAACACGAATTAGGGGGCCATGATGGAAAAAAACAATGAAGTCATTCAGACTCATCCGCTCGTAGGGTGGGACATCAGCACCGTTGATAGCTATGATGCGCTGATGTTGCGTTTGCACTACCAGACCCCAAATAAGTCCGAGCAGGAAGGGACTGAAGTTGGTCAGACACTCTGGTTAACTACTGATGTTGCCAGACAATTTATTTCGATATTAGAAGCAGGAATCGCCAAAATTGAATCTGGTGATTTCCATGTCAATGAGTATCGTCGTCATTAACATGACATGACCATCCACCCAAAAGGCACCTTAACGGTGCCTTTACCATTTCTGGGTTGTATATCGTTTGTTACTTATTTACTCTGCTTAAACCATGAGAGCAGAGAGAAAAAAATGAAATACGATCTCATCATTATTGGCAGCGGTTCCGTAGGCGCTGCAGCCGGGTATTATGCCACCCAGGCCGGTTTGAAAGTGCTGATGACCGACAGCCATATGCCGCCACATCAACACGGCAGCCACCACGGAGATACCCGATTAATTCGCCATGCTTATGGCGAAGGCGAAAAGTATGTCCCGCTAGTACTCCGTGCGCAAACCCTGTGGGATGAACTCTCCCGTCACAACGAAGAAGACCCCGTTTTTGTGCGCTCCGGCGTCATCAACCTCGGCCCTGCCGACTCCGAGTTTCTCGCCAATGTCGCCCACAGCGCGGAACAATGGCAACTCAACGTCGAAAAACTGGATGCACAGACCATTATGGCCCGCTGGCCGGAAATACGCGTCCCTGACAATTACATCGGCTTGTTTGAGGCCGATTCCGGTTTTTTACGCAGCGAACTGGCAATTAAAACCTGGATCAAACTGGCGAATGAAGCTGGCTGCGCGCAACTGTTTAACTGTCCGGTCACCGCAATTCGTCATGACGATAACGGCGTAACTATTGAAACGGCGGACGGCGAGTACCAGGCGAAGAAAGCGATCGTCTGTGCGGGTACCTGGGTAAAAGAGCTGCTACCAGAACTGCCCATCCAGCCCGTACGTAAAGTATTCGCCTGGTATCAGGCCGATGGCCGCTATAGCGTGAAGAATAAATTCCCGGCCTTTACCGGTGAATTGCCCAATGGCGATCAATACTACGGTTTTCCGGCGGAAAACGATGCTCTGAAGATTGGGAAACATAACGGTGGTCAGGTCATTCATTCAGCGGATGAACGTGTTCCGTTTGCGGAAATCGACAGTGACGGTTCCGAAGCTTTCCCATTCTTACGTAGTGTGTTGCCTGGTATCGGCTGCTGCCTGTATGGCGCTGCTTGCACCTATGATAATTCGCCTGACGAAGATTTTATTATCGATACCCTACCCGGACACGCTAATACGCTACTGATTACCGGCCTGAGTGGGCATGGCTTTAAATTTGCTTCGATATTAGGGGAAATAGCCGCTGACTTTGCGCAAGACAAAAAAATCGATTTTGATTTAACGCCATTCCGGCTTTCCCGCTTCCAATAATCATCATCACGGCCTCCAAGTTGAGGCCGTTTTTACAGGAGCTTTTAATGCGTCGCCTGGTGAACTATCTCATCAATAATATTCGCGAACATCTCATGCTTTATCTTTTTCTCTGGGGGGTATTGGCGATTATGGATCTGATCTATGTGTTTTATTTTTAATCACCAGGCGCTGACACAAACTGACAAAAATTTAATTTCCCTTTCATTTGGCGTGAAAATTTGAATAAGCTTATTCCAGTCGCAGCAGCATTCACCAGACATCCCTCAGCCTGGAACCACTAAACTTATGAAGGTTCTTTCATTATTAAATCAAAATTATTGAAATAAAAATAAATATCATTCGGATTGTTGTTTTTAAGTTGCAATTCATCTCATGACAGGCCATTTTCATTACCTCGTGAATATGTTCTGGATGCAGTTATGCAATTCATAAATTCCCCTCAACGCTATGGTGTTATTTCTGCCGCTTTACATTGGCTGACGGCAATTATTGTCTATGGCATGTTTGCTTTAGGTTTGTGGATGGTAACGTTAAGTTATTACGACGGTTGGTATCACAAGGCGCCAGAGTTGCATAAAAGTATCGGTATTCTGTTAATGATGGGGCTGGTTATTCGCGTTCTCTGGCGTTTGATTTCTCCTCCGCCTGGCCCATTGAAAAGCTATTCCCCCGGTATACGTTACGGAGCGAAAGCAGGCCATCTGACACTTTATCTTTTGCTCTTTGCTATTGGCTTGAGCGGCTACCTTATTTCGACCGCCGATGGCAAACCCATCAGCATCTTTGGTTGGTTTGAAATACCCGCAACGCTTGCCGACGCAGGCACGCAAGCTGACTTAGCAGGAGCTCTACATTTCTGGTTTGCCTGGAGTGTCGTCGTCCTGTCAGTTATGCACGGATTTATGGCGCTGAAACATCATTTCATCGATAAAGACGACACCCTGAAGCGCATGCTGGGAAAGTCGTCATCTGACTATGGAGTATAAAAAATGAAAAAAAGCCTGCTTGGTTTAACCTTCGCTTCCCTGTTGTTCTCTGCCGGTTCAGCTATCGCTGCCGATTACAAAATTGACAAAGAAGGCCAGCACGCCTTTGTCAATTTCCGCATTCAACATTTGGGCTACAGCTGGGTTTACGGCACTTTTAAAGATTTCGACGGTACTTTTACGTTTGATGAAAAGAATCCGGCTGCCGATAAAGTCAATGTCACCATTAACACCACCAGCGTAGATACCAACCATGCCGAGCGCGATAAACATCTGCGCAGCGCGGATTTCCTCAACACAGCAAAATATCCGCAGGCAACCTTTACGTCCACTAGCGTAAAGAAAGACGGTGACGAGCTGGATATCACAGGTGATCTGACACTGAATGGCGTAACTAAACCAGTAACGCTGGAAGCGAAGTTGATTGGTCAGGGCGACGACCCATGGGGCGGTAAACGTGCAGGCTTCGAAGCTGAAGGTAAAATTAAGCTGAAAGACTTCAATATCAAGTCAGATTTAGGTCCGGCCTCTCAGGAAGTTGATCTGATTATTTCGGTGGAAGGTGTACAGCAGAAATAATGCTGAAATGTTGCCGGATGACGCGCATCCGGCAATGATGTTTATTCCGCAGGATCAGGTATGCCCAGTGTCGTATTCAGGCGTCCCCGCGATTTATTGAAGATTTTATTGCCATTTTCTCGCCCGGCTCGACGGCGTCGTTGTTCTTCTGGCGGTAATGCGCTCTCTTCGCAGCAAATCTCACTACAACACCCCTTGAATTTCTCATCACACGTCGGACACTGGATAAACAGCAAGTGACAGCCATCATTTTTACAGTTGGTATGGCTGTCGCATGGCGTGCCGCACTGATGGCAATGTGCAATAATTTCATCAGAGATGCGCTCGCCCATCCGTTCGTCAAAAACGAAATTTTTGCCAACAAAACGCACTGGTAAGCCTTGTTCACGCGCCTTACGGGCGTATTCAATAATGCCGCCTTCAATATGCCAGACTTTATTAAAGCCGTTATGCTTCATCCAGGCACTGGCCTTTTCGCAACGAATGCCACCAGTGCAGTACATGACGATTTTTTTATCTTTATGCGTCTGCATCATCTCAACCGCTTTCGGCAGTTGTTCACGAAAGGTATCAGCCGGAATTTCCAACGCATTTTCGAAATGACCGACTTCATATTCATAGTGGTTGCGCATGTCGATAAACAGCGTATCGGGATCATCAAGCATGGCATTCACTTCCGCCGCTTGCAGATATTCCCCGACATTGGTGGCATCAAATTGAGGATCGTCAATCCCGTCGGCGACAATCCGCTCGCGGACCTTCATGCGCAGCACCCAGAAGGATTTCCCATCATCATCCAACGCGATATTCAGGCGTAAACCCTCTAACGCAGGATCAAAAGCATAAAGCTGTGCGCGAAATGTCTCGACGTTGCTCGCTGGTACACTAATTTGCGCGTTGATCCCCTCATGTGCCAGATAGACCCGGCCAAAAACATTCAACGAAGCAAATAGCTGATATAAAGCATCGCGGGTCACTTTAGGATCGGCAATATGGAAATATTTATAAAACGAAATGGTGGTGCGCGGTTCACTCTCGGCCAGCATTTTGGCTTTCAGTGCGTCGTTGGAAATTCGGTTGTGTAACACTGGCATGGTGTACGGTTCCTGCGAGGTGGGAAAGTAAAATCCGGCGCATGATATAGCAATAATCGCAAATTAACATCCACACATTTTACGCTACATTTGCGCATTAAAAATTATTAATAGTTTACATGCGCGGCATTTTCGCCCAGTCTTCAGCCTCAAATTTTGGTTGAGGGCGAAAAAATGCGACAATACATACAATTGCCCGTATAGGTTGAAAGACAGGATTGATATGACGAATCTACCCAAGTTCTCCACCGCACTGCTTCATCCGCGTTATTGGTTAACCTGGTTGGGTATTGGCGTACTTTGGTTAGTCGTTCAGTTACCCTACCCAATCATCTACCGCCTTGGCATTGCGACGGGGCGACTGGCGTTACGTTTAATGAAACGACGCGCCAAAATTGTGCATCGCAACCTGGAACTGTGCTTCCCGGAAATGAGCGAACAAGAGCGCCAGCAGATGGTGATTAAGAATTTTGAATCCGTTGGCATGGGACTGATGGAAACCGGCATGGCATGGTTCTGGCCAGAAAGTCGGGTTGCCCGCTGGACGGAAGTTATCGGCATGGAGCATGTCCGTGACGTGCAGGCGCAAAAGCGTGGCATCCTGTTAGTTGGCATCCATTTTCTGACGCTGGAACTCGGTGCACGACAATTTGGAATGCAGGAGCCGGGGATCGGGGTTTATCGCCCGAATGACAATCCATTGATCGACTGGCTGCAAACCTGGGGCCGCCTGCGTTCGAATAAATCGATGCTCGATCGCAAAGATTTAAAAGGGATGATTAAAGCACTTAAAAAAGGTGAAGTCGTCTGGTATGCGCCGGATCACGATTACGGTCCGCGCTCGAGCGTTTTTGTGCCATTGTTCGCCGTTGAGCAGGCGGCAACCACTAGCGGCACCTGGATGTTGGCACGAATGTCCGGCGCATGTCTGGTGCCATTTGTCCCTCGTCGTAAGCCGGACGGCAAAGGTTATCAATTGATCATGCTGCCGCCAGAGTGTTCACCGCCTCTGGATAACGCTGAAACCACCGCCGCGTGGATGAACAAAGTGGTCGAAAAATGCATCATGATGGCGCCAGAACAATACATGTGGTTGCATCGCCGCTTCAAAACGCGCCCGGAAGGCGTTCCTTCACGTTACTAACCTTCTTTATGCCGGATGCGCAGCATCGCATCCGGCACATCAACATCCCCCCCCTGATTTAGCGATAAAAGCTCTCTGCATTGCGTCACTTATAAGTCAGGCGCATAATTAGTGTGCTTATCTTTTATTCTTTTGTTCACCGCGCCCTGGCGCACCAACAGCGGATTGCTATGTCACCCTGTGAAAATGACACTCCCATAAACTGGAAACGAAACCTGCTCGTTGCCTGGCTTGGCTGTTTTCTTACCGGCGCCGCCTTCAGTCTGGTAATGCCGTTCTTACCCCTCTACGTTGAGCAACTTGGCGTTACGGGCCACTCGGCACTAAATATGTGGTCAGGGATTGTCTTCAGTATTACCTTTCTATTTTCCGCCATTGCATCTCCGTTCTGGGGAGGATTAGCTGACCGCAAAGGTCGAAAAATTATGCTCCTGCGCTCTGCCCTCGGGATGGGTATCGTGATGGTGCTGATGGGGGTAGTGCAAAATATCTGGCAATTTCTGATCCTGCGAGCATTGCTGGGTCTGCTCGGTGGATTTGTCCCTAATGCCAACGCACTAATCGCCACTCAGGTCCCACGCAATAAAAGCGGCTGGGCGCTGGGTACACTCTCTACCGGTGGGGTTAGCGGCGCGCTGCTAGGCCCCATGGCTGGCGGCCTGCTCGCCGATAACTACGGCTTACGTCCGGTATTTTTTATTACCGCCAGTGTGCTAATACTCTGCTTTTTCGTCACCCTATTTTGTATCAAAGAGAAATTCCAGCCAGTCAGCAAAAAAGAGATGCTGCACATGCGGGATGTCGTGACATCGCTTAAAAACCCGAAGCTGGTACTTAGCCTGTTTGTCACAACATTAATCATCCAGGTCGCCACCGGTTCAATCGCGCCAATCCTGACACTCTATGTCCGCGAACTGGCGGGGAATGTCAGTAATGTTGCTTTTATCAGCGGCATGATTGCCTCGGTCCCCGGCGTGGCTGCGCTACTTAGCGCGCCACGACTTGGCAAACTGGGGGATCGTATCGGGCCAGAGAAGATCCTGATAACGGCGCTGCTCTTTTCTGTGCTGCTGTTAATCCCTATGTCTTACGTCCAGACACCATTCCAACTGGGGGTTTTACGCTTTTTACTTGGAGCCGCTGATGGCGCGTTACTCCCCGCGGTACAAACGCTACTGGTCTATAACTCAACAAACCAAATCGCCGGACGAATTTTCAGCTACAACCAGTCATTTCGTGATATTGGCAACGTTACGGGACCATTGATGGGCGCGGCTATCTCGGCAAACTATGGTTTCCGCGCAGTGTTTCTGGTCACCGCAGGAGTTGTGTTGTTTAACGCGGTTTATTCCTGGAACAGTTTGCGTCGCCGCCGATTGCCCCAAGTGACAGGCTGATTTTTCGCCTTTCATACTTGCAAAAGCGCATAATCAGCTATTCTTTCCCTGAATACATCATCAAATCAAAGGGAGAATCGTGATGACTATGTACGCAACGCTTGAAGAAGCCATTGATGCCGCACGGGAAGAATTTCTTGCTGACAACCCCGGAATCGATGCAGATGAAGCAAATGTGCAACAGTTCAATGTCCAGAAATACATTCTGCAAGATGGCGACATTATGTGGCAGGTTGAGTTTTTTGCTGATGAAGGCGAAGAAGGTGAATGTCTGCCAATGTTCAGCGGTGAAGCTGCACAAAGCGTCTTTGACGGCAATTATGATGAAATTGAAATCCGCCAGGAATGGCAGGATGAAAATACGCTGCATGAATGGGACGAAGGCGAATTTCAGCTTGAGCCGCCTCTGGATACTGAAGAAGGACGCGCTGCCGCCGATGAATGGGATGAGCGTTAATTACTCATATGGCCCATGTTGAATATCAATGGGCAGGAGTAAGGTATCAAAGACGAGGGAGAACGGCAGATCGAGGATCGTAACATAGCGCCATGCGGAGTCACGAACATCCCATTGCACTCCGGGATAATATTGGTTGCCATGCCCCTGCCCCGGTAAAGTGCGGCTAATGATGCTGCCACAGCCACTCAGTAAGGTAACCATGATGCCTACCACAATGAAACGCATTTGATACCTCTTTCCTAAAAAAATACCGGCATTACGCCGGTATTTTTATTGGCTCGTTGTTTTTGCCGGATGCAGCGTGAACGCCTTATCCGACCTACAAAATCTTGCAAACTCAATATATTGCAGGAACGATGTAGGCCTGATAAGCGTAGCGCATCAGGCAACTACGTTTTTATTGCGAAGCCGCATCCGGGTTACGCAATGCCTGTGGATTCAGCTTTATCCCTTCATAGTAACTCACCCATGAAGAATATTTCTCCGGAGAGTTCCATACGCGGAAATGCAAACGTGCCATCGTTACCGGGTCGCTCAAAAGCACCAGACGACGATCGCGGTTCAGCTTCTCTGGCGTCTCGTTCAGCGCCTGTTCAACGTGGCGGTCACGGGCGATTTCCAGCACCTTACTGGCGCGGTGACGCGCGGTCGCCATTGCCGTTGCCAGGGCGTTAAACGACGGGTTAAATACCGCGTGCATAAAGCCATCGTCGAGAGAACGTTGACGGTTCATCTCAAGGAAACGATCGGTATCTACCAGCACCTGCGGCGGTGAATACTCTTCCGGGATCAGGAACAGTTTCCAGCGTTTAGCACGCAGCCCTACGGTCGCACGGCTGGAGATCACCGAAACAAACGGTGACAGGATCAGCGAGAAGACAATCGGCGCCAGCCAGAACAGGAATCTCAGATCCAGCCATGCCATACCAACCGCCCACACCATGCCCAGTAACAGTTGCGAACCGTGACGTTTAAACGCTTCTCCCCAGGAAGTGGAGTCATCATCACGTTGCG
Organism: Escherichia sp. E4702; assembly: GCF_963883545.1. Lineage (NCBI taxonomy): Bacteria > Pseudomonadati > Pseudomonadota > Gammaproteobacteria > Enterobacterales > Enterobacteriaceae > Escherichia > Escherichia sp. E4702. Next base: position 339,909 of record NZ_CAWORF010000017.1, read on the forward strand.
GTGAATTCCACACCACCTCCCAGCCGAGGAAGGCACTGACCACGAATACCGTATGAAACAGCATGCGCACCGGCGCCAGCAGTACGGAGAACAGCACTTCCAGCAGCAGCGACAAAGTGACGCGCCAGAAGCCACCATACTCTTTAGTCCCTTTGCACCAGATGAGCAAAATACTCAACAATTTTGGCAGGAACAGCAGCACCATTGTTGAGGCAAACAGTGCAATCGCCAGTTCAGGACGCCATTGCGGCCACACAGGGAACAACTGCCGTGGTTGCAGGAAGTATTGCGGTTCGGTCAACGCATGCACTACCTGTAATGCGGTCGAGAGCGCGAGGAACATAAACCACAGCGGCGCAGAGAGATAAGACATTACCCCCGTCAGGAACACCGCACGGTGTACCGGGTGCATCCCTTTGACCAGGAACAGGCGGAAGTTCATCAGGTTGCCGTGACACCAGCGACGGTCACGCTTTAGCTCGTCCAGCAAGTTTGGTGGCAACTCTTCATAAGAGCCTGGGAGATCGTACGCAATCCATACTCCCCAGCCTGCACGGCGCATCAGTGCCGCTTCTACAAAGTCGTGCGACAGGATTGAACCAGCAAAAGAGCCTTCACCCGGCAACGGCGCCAGCGCGCAGTGCTCGATAAAGGGTTTCACGCGGATAATCGCGTTATGCCCCCAATAGTGCGACTCGCCAAGTTGCCAGAAGTGCAGACCGGCAGTGAACAATGGCCCATAAACACGGGTCGCAAACTGCTGGCAGCGCGCGTACAGCGTATCCATACCAGATGCTTTCGGCGAAGACTGGATAATCCCGGCGTTCGGGTTGGCTTCCATCAGGCGCACCAGTCCGCACAAGCAATCACCGGTCATCACTGAATCGGCATCCAGCACGACCATGTAGCTGTACTGACTGCCCCAGCGACGGCAGAAGTCATCGATATTACCGCTTTTACGCTTTACACGGCGGCGGCGGCGGCGATAGAAAATCTGCCCTTCGCCGCCGACTTCAGCGATAAGCTCCATCCAGGCTTTTTGCTCTGCGACGCAGATATCCGGGTTGTAACTATCACTCAGAATGTAGACATCAAAGTGTTTAGCATTGCCGGTGGCTTTTACCGATTCCCACGTTGCGCGCAAGCCTGCAAAGACGCGATTCACGTCTTCATTACAGATGGGCATGATCAATGCCGTGCGATGCTCCGGGTTTAGCGGTTCATCGCCAACGGTCGACGCAGAAATACTGTATTTATCGCGACCAATGAGCAGTTGCAGGAACCCCATCAACGCGGTCCAGAAACCGGCAGACACCCAGCAGAAAAGAACAGCAAAGAGGATCAGAATGCCGGTTTGCAGCATATAAGGCAGGAGCTGCATAAAGGAAACCCACAGATCCTGATCGACCATATCAACCGGATTAATAAACGCCCACCCCTGGTACGGCAGAATAGTCTTCATGTACCAGGTGGCGACAACGGTTTGCGCCAGTGTCAGGATAAGCAGGATATAACGACGGATTGTCCCGACGGTACGCCATTTTTGCTCGCTTTCCTGTTCTTCTTTGGTCAACCGAGCCAGATAGCGCGGTGTCACATCGCGCCCGCGCAGACGATCCCAGAATCGCCCTACCGGGTTAGTTCGCCACGGGTCGGGAAACATAGAGGAACGTTTTGCTTTCGGCATGGCCTGCAGCTGATCGCGTCCTTCGTCGTCTTTAATTAACTGCCCATCAGCCAGTGAATCCGGCCAGGCTTGTTCAAGACGCGCTTTCACCGACCCTTGCGGGGAGTCATCCTCCCGCGCCCAGGTGCGGTGTTCGGCATCCAGCGCCTGATGAACGGCGCGGATATCGGTCTTCGGCAATGCCGCTTTCTCACTGGCGGAGATGGGCATTGCGTCAATGTACTCAGTTGTTTTATTCATTGGCAGGTAACTGGTAGCTCCAGGTTTCACTCAACGTCTGATCGGCATTCACCAGCGCAGCACGCATTTCAGTGGTTTTCTTGGCATCTTTCACTTTCACGCGCATTACCAGACGCCAGCCTTTGGTGACCGGGTTATAACGCACTGTACTCTCTACAATCTCACCATTATCGCCAATACTGGTTTGTGCGGTGACTGGCGTATCCGCTGGCAGTTTTTTCATTTCTGCACCAGTAAAATCGACCACAAAGGCGATAGTACCGTCAGGTTGACGAATCAGGTTTGATTGTTTCACATCCCCCGTTGAACGACGCGTCTGCTGTACCCAGGCGTTATCTGGCGCATGCAATTTGTCTTCGTCCCGGCTGAAGGTGATGGTGTATTTAAAGTTCATCTCTTTACCCGGTTCCGGCAGCTGGTCCGGCGTCCAGTAAGCGACGATGTTATCGTTAGTTTCATCGTTGGTCGGGATTTCTACCAACTCAACGCTACCTTTACCCCACTCCCCTTTCGGTGTTACCCAGGCGCTTGGACGCAGATCGTAACGGTCGTCGAGATCTTCAAAACGAGAGAAGTTGCGGCCACGCTGTAACAGACCAAACCCTTGCGGATTCTCCATAGAGAAGCTGCTAACTGCCAGATGTTTCGGGTTATTCAGCGGACGCCAGATCCACTCGCCGTTACCGGCATGGATAGACAAGCCGTTTGAGTCGTGCAATTCCGGACGATAGTTATTCGCCGGAGACGGCTGGTTCGGTCCGAACAGGAACATACTGGTTAGCGGTGCAACACCCAATTTGCCGACTTTGTCGCGCAGATAAATTTTAGACTGCACATCAACAACCGTGTCACGTCCTGGCATAACCACAAACTTGTAAGCGCCTGTCGCTCGCGGTGAGTCAAGCAATGCATAAATGGTTAAACGTTTATCAGTCGGTTTTGGACGCTCGATCCAAAACTCTTTAAAGCGCGGAAATTCTTCACCAGATGGCAACGCGGTATCAATTGCCAGGCCGCGGGCAGAAAGGCCATAAACCTGACCTGCACCAATCACGCGGAAATAGCTGGCCCCGAGCATGCTGACGATTTCATCGTTTTTATCTTTGCTGTTGATCGGGTAAAGCACTTTAAAACCGGCAAAACCAAGGTCTTTTACCGTGTCTTTGTCATGCTGAACATCGCCAAATGTAAAATAATCCGGACTGTATTTGATTCTTTTTACTGCCGTTGCCGTAACTTCATTGATTTTGACCGGCGTGTCGAAGTACATACCCTGATGGTAGAACTCGAGCTTGAATGGGGTCTTCAGATTGTTCCAGTAGGCTTTGTCATGATTAAACTGGATCTGCTGATAATCCGCGTATTTCATGTCGCGGAAAACGGAGGGCAAGTTGCTTTTAGGCGTCTCATAGCCTTTTCCGGCTAAGGATTGAGCTTGCTTTGCAACATCGTCAATGCTGAACGCCCAGCTTGAAGAGGTATACAGGGTTAACATTACTGCAGCACTCAACCAACGCATTTTCATCATTTGTAGTTTATGTTTCATAATAAGTAAGCACTTCCCCCTTTGTGTGCTTATATCGATCCGATCTATTTTAATGGATAACCAGCCATTACGACAACAGAATCCCGGTGTTATTCAGCATGCTGGCTCATGGATTAAGCACTTGATTGCGGCCGTTTTCACTTTCCGTGCTTCTCCTAAAGACAGAAGCAGCGAGTTCGTGTAGGGTTTGCCAGCAAATTTATTTATCAACAGTCTTACAGACGCTTCCATTTTGGTTAGTGGTAGTGACTATGCCGCGCAAAAACACCCGTGAAGCCTGTGCCAGATGCGGTCAGGTCGATGTTGTTATGGCAAAAGCCTAAAGGCATTACCCGGCAGGGATAAGACGAAAAATCCGAGATTAGTTAATCATATATGAATCCAGTACCCGCGCAGCGTGAATATTTCCTCGACTCCATCCGCGCCTGGTTGATGTTGTTAGGGATCCCTTTTCATATTTCTTTAATCTATTCAAGCCACACCTGGCATGTGAATAGCGCAGAACCATCCTGGTGGCTGACACTTTTTAACGATTTCATCCACTCGTTCCGCATGCAGGTATTTTTCGTTATTTCTGGTTATTTTTCCTACATGCTTTTTTTGCGCTACCCATTGAAAAAATGGTGGAAAGTTCGCGTCGAACGTGTGGGGATCCCGATGTTAACGGCCATTCCTCTGCTGACCTTGCCGCAATTCATTATGCTGCAGTATGTCAAAGGCAAAGCAGAAAGCTGGCCTGGCCTGTCATTATATGACAAATATAATACACTGGCCTGGGAATTAATTTCGCACCTGTGGTTTTTACTGGTATTGGTGGTCATGACGACACTTTCCATATGGATATTTAAGCGCATCAAAGATAATTTAGATAATTCCGATAACAAAAATAAAAAATTCTCAATGGCTAAACTATCGGTGATCTTCTTATGCCTCGGCATCGGCTATGCGGCAATAAGAAGAACGCTCTTTATCGTTTATCCGCCTATTTTAAGCGATGGCATGTTCAATTTTATTTTCATGCAGACGCTGTTTTATATGCCGTTTTTTATCCTTGGCGCATTAGCTTTTATTTTCCCTAATCTTAAAGCCTTGTTTACCACACCTTCTCGTGGTTGCACACTCGCTGCAGCAATGGCATTTGTCGCATATTTGCTCAATCAACGTTACGGTAGCGGCGATGCCTGGTTGTATGAAACCGAGTCGGTGATCACGATGGTACTCGGCTTGTGGATGGTGAATGTGGTTTTCTCCTTTGGTCACCGTTTGCTCAATTTTCAGTCGGCGCGGGTGACCTATTTTGTAAACGCATCGCTGTTTATCTACCTGGTTCACCACCCGTTAACGCTGTTTTTCGGCGCATACATCACCCCGCATATCACCTCAAATTGGCTTGGTTTTCTCTGCGGTCTGATATTTGTGATAGGGATTGCGATAATTCTGTATGAAATTCATTTACGCATTCCGTTGTTGAAGTTTTTGTTCTCCGGAAAACCGGCTATTAAGCGCGAGAATGATAAAGCACCAGCCCGCTGAGCCACGCTTACAATAACCATTCAACGGGTAATATTGACGCCAGTCTGACCAAAACCCGCTTCCAGAAACTGGTTGCGGGTTCTTTTTTGAGAATAATTTCTTCCTTCCCGTGGCGATCGACCCAGTTAATCCGCCCCCACCGATCCAAACGCAACTGCCAGGCCGCATCATACTGACTCTGAATAAAGCGTTTATCGATCAGTTGCGCCAGCGTTTTGCTCTCTATTACCAGGCCCATTTCAGTGTTGAGCAATGTTGAGCGCGGGTCGAAATTGAATGAACCAATAAATACAGTTTTGCCATCGACACTGAAGGTCTTGGCATGCAGACTGGCACCGGAATTCCCGGTTATTCCGCGGTCGTGCAGTGTACCGGGTTGTTCCTGCGTCGGCTTCAGCTCATAGAGTTCCACGCCATAACGGAGCAATTTTTTGCGCCAGCGTGCGTAGCCAGCATGCACCACAGCGACATCATTGGCGGCAAGTGAGTTGGTTAAGATTGCTATCTTTACCCCTTTTCTTACCATTCGTAACAGTTGCGCTACACCTGCACGCGTCGGCACAAAATAGGAAGAGATAATATCAATCCGCTCGCCGGGTGACCCCATGATATCGAACAGACGCTGCGGCAGAAGGGAATGGCGTTTTGCTTTGCCCTCCCCTTTCGCAGGATCATCACTTAATAAACGCGTTTTTGCCCAAATAAGCGGTAACGCCCCCTCAACGAGTTGATTCATAAAAGGGCTTGATTCCAGTTTATGCAAATAGCGATGCGTGATGCTGTCATTATGCCAGGATGCGGGTAGCTCAATACGATCAGCCATTTCACCTTCTGGCACATCCAGAACATGCTGCAAGGGTGAAACTGATTTGCAATACCAGTAGCGGGCGAAATCATCAGCGACGTCCTCAACAACCGGCCCCATTGCCATCACATCTAAATCTGAAAAAAGCGGTTCTTCTCCTGCTCCAAAATATGCATCGCCGATGTTTCTCCCCCCCACCAGCGTCACCACGCCATCGACGGTAAAACTCTTATTGTGCATACGTCGATTGAGACGGGAAAAATCGGTGATATAGCCAAGCGGACGCAATAAGCGAAATGAGAAAGGATTGAAAAGTCGAACTTCAATCCGCGGATGACTATCGAGCAAGCGTAAAATGTCATCAAGTCCGGGTGTATTGTTGTCATCAAGCAACAAACGAACGCGAACGCCACGCTTCGCGGCGGCTAACAGAGCGGAAAACAGTAACCGCCCCGACATATCGTCCTGCCAGATGTAATACTGAACATCCAGCGTATGTTCCGCCATTTCTGCCAGGCGATAACGTGCGGCAAACGCATCCAGACCTTTATCAAGGGGGAAAATGCCGCACAGTCCTGGATGTTGCGAACACAAGGGCAACACCGCGCTCGCCAGCCGGGGCAAATCATTCATCTCCTTGTTGGGTAAGGAGTCTTTCGTAGAGATGGGCGTTTTCTTCATCATAACAGACAAAGTATACCTGCTCGGGTAAAGCGTGACGGGTAATAAATTCCGAAACGGTTTTTACTGCTATTTCAGCCGCTGCAGCGCGTGGGTATCCATAAACACCAGTACTAATGGCAGGGAAAGCTACCGATGTATAACTGTTCGCCGCCACCAGTCGCAGACTATTGAGATAGGCATCCTGTAATAGCTGATCTTCATTTTGTTCTCCGCCGCGCCACACTGGTCCAACAGTATGTACAACAGCTTTGGCGGGGAGATCGCCTGCGAGGGTAATTACTGCGTGTCCCGTAGGGCAGTCGCCCTGTTGTTGTCTGACTTTTAAACAGGCATCCAGCAGCGCCGGACCGGCAGCGCGATGTATAGCGCCATCGACGCCGCCTCCCCCCATCAACGATGGATTTGCCGCATTAACAATCACATCAACGGTCAGTTTGGTAATATCGCCCTGTACAACATGAATACGCGATTTCATAACGCCTCCTTACACCATCTTGTTTCTTAAGTGTACAGCAGGGTTTTTAGAGAAATCGCATTTTTCTTGTCGGCGACGTGAGTGGTTCAGAAACTTAGTTATATTCGATATTCATCACAGCCAGCTTTTTCTGCTCATCAAGATACTGCACTTTTACTGAGGCAATTTGCGCATTTTTAACTTTGCCGCTCATTAGCTCTTTGCTGGAATACGTTTTGCTCTGTACAGGACCATTTTGCATACAGGTCATTTCAACTGGCGCTTGTAGGGAGCTCACGTCACACGCCGGTTCCACAATTTGACCATAAAAATGAATCACGCCACCTTGCGCATTGCTTTCCGCTGTTGCAAAGAAAGGAAAAACCAGGCTGCCAAGCATAAGGGAGTTTAATAACGGTCTGAACATCTCTTCTATTTCCTCAATGATTAATCATCCTTGAGGGTGTGTTATCCATGCTTTCAGGTGGCCGATTCGTATCAGACCATTCTCTTCCGGCTCATTTTATGCTCAACTATCAATACATTAAGACTTTCCTGAAGAGGGCGGCCATTGTTGTGATAAATGAAGTGACTGTCCATCAGAAACAGTAACAACTATTTTCACCCGATCGTCCGGGGAAATATTTAAACTCAACTTCGTCAAGGCAATGGGTTGATTAGCGGGTAATGAAAGGGTCTTTTCTTGCTTCGTCTGACTTTGTCCCGAACTGCCTTCACGCAGAGATAATATTTGCACCCGGCACAAGCATGATTGCGTCAGAGTAACCTCAGGAATAATGGTGTACATGTCACCTTGTTGGGTTGTATTAAAGGTTATCTGGCTGGAAAGCGCCGCGAGAAGTAATAACGCGTTCATACTATTCTCCCGAAAAAAAAACAGGGCTTGCGCCCTGTTTCTGTAATACAAATTCTGTATTAGTACTGATGAGCGGTCGCGTTGTTACCAAAGCCAACCTGAGTTACGTTGACACTGGAGTTAGATGCAGTCTGGTCAACTGCTGCACCGTTGCCGCCACCGAACTGTTTAACAGTCATTTCAGAGTTTTTACCGTTCCACTGATCCAGTGTCGCGCTGTTACCAAAGCCACGTTGGGTCAGTTCAATTGAGCTGTCATCAGAACCTTGTCCCACATCTGCGCCGTTACCGCCGCCGTGCTGGGTAATTGTCAGATCAGAGTTGCGGGCATCAGCCTGCAATGCAACAGCAGAGTTACCGCCACCGTATTGGTAAATATTCAGTTCTGAATTCGGGCCGCTGTTATTACCGCCACCACCGTGGTTGCCGCCGCCACCACCGTACTGAGGAATAGAACCTGCCAGAGCGCTACCGGAGAATACGATTGCTGCAATTGCTGCTACTTTTAAAAGTTTCATGTAAAACCCCCATCGGATTGATTTAAAAGTCGAATGGAAATTAACGCTGTGTTACGCGAATAGCCATTTGCGACTGTCTCTGCACTACAATTGCCGTTTTTTGAGTACCATGCTGCGTAATATTTGCTTTATTACCAGAACCTTTCTGGATAATCATTGCAGTATTACCATATGCGCCCTGCGAAATACTGGCATCGTTGGCATTGCCCGCCTGATCAATATACGCAAGGTTATAATCTCCTGTCTGGTCAATCTTTGCCCGGTTGTTATTACCATCTTGCGAAACAACCGACAAAAGTTTAGAGCCTCCCTGCCGTAACTGTGCACTATTATTAGCACCAGCTTGACCAATTATGGCTGCCTGATTAAATGAAGACTTACTCAATTCATTTACCGCAAAGTTATACTCTGAATTAGCTAAATCATAACCTGCCGCGGCTGCAATCCCAGGCGCACCCAGTACTGTTAACATCATAAATAACAATCTGTTTTTCATGTTGTCACCCTGGACCTGGTCGTACATTTAAGAAATTTAAATCATTTCAACTTGGTTGTTAACGCAAACCGTTTTTTGTTAACGCTGCGTTACGATGGAAAGTATGTCTGCGGAAATATTTTTAATAACTCACCCGCGCGTTGTATTTTTCTTTTTTTACTCATGCCAAAGTATTAAAACTCGCGTAAATACGCTGTTATTTACGCAAAAATTATTTTGTTTACTTTTAAACCGTCGTTTTTTGACCACGAAAATTCGACAAACTATCTCTCCTCATGATTCACGAAGATTCTGTCGATATGTTTACCTGACAAGCCGTCACAAACATCATTTTTTTGCAGCCAAAAATTGTCCATGAAGAGAATCTGAAAATGCAGACAATTTTAGCGCAACAAAAGGACCAGAGATAAATAAATTTTATAAAAACAATCATGTAGTTACGCGTATTTGTATGACTTTTCAAAATTGTGCAATAAAAGCCATATGTACAACTTTTCTATCATTACCAAACTTAACAACCCCTTAATGTTAACAAATTTAATTACTAGATTACATTTTGTTACATGTTTAACACTTGATTTAAGATTTGTAATGGCTAGATTGAAATCAGATGTAATCCATTAGTTTTATTTTTTACCCATTTAGGGTTGATTTATTACTACACACAGCAGTGCAACATCTGTCAGTACTTCTGGTGCCTTTATTGAATAAAGGCAGCTGTCAGGTGTGCGATTAATAAAAAGAGCGGGGTTTCATCATGTTTAATGAAGTCCATAGTATTCATGGTCATACATTACTGTTAATCACTAAACCTTCCTTGCAAGCGACTGCGTTATTGCAGCATTTAAAACAATCGCTGGCAATCACAGGAAAACTACATAACATTCAACGTTCTCTGGACGATATATCTTCTGGCTGCATTATTCTGTTGGATATGATGGAAGCAGATAAAAAACTCATCCATTACTGGCAGGATACATTAAGCAGAAAACACAACAACATCAAAACACTGTTGTTAAATACTCCAGACGATTACCCGTACCGCGACATTGAAAACTGGCCTCATATCAACGGTGTTTTTTACGCCCTGGAGGATCAAGAACGCGTCATCAATGGGTTGCAAGGCGTCTTACGCGGGGAATGCTACTTTACGCAAAAACTTGCCAGCTATCTGATTACACATTCAGGTAACTATCGTTATAACAGCACGGAATCTGCCCTCCTTACTCATAGGGAAAAAGAGATCCTTAATAAACTGCGTATCGGCGCCTCCAATAACGAGATTGCTCGTTCGCTGTTCATCAGCGAAAATACGGTTAAAACGCATCTTTATAATCTTTTCAAGAAGATAGCAGTCAAAAACCGGACTCAAGCAGTCTCATGGGCAAACGATAACCTCAGGCGATAAAGCCATGAAACGTTATTTATGCTGGGTTGTAGCAGCGAATATTTTCTTCGCTGCGGGGAATGTTCACGCCGTAGAGGTAGAAGTACCGGGATTGTTAACTGACCATACTGTTTCATCCATTGGACACGATTTTTATCGTGCCTTTAGTGATAAATGGGAAAGTAGCTATACCGGGAACTTGACGATTAATGAAAGGCCCAGTGCACGATGGGGAAGCTGGATCACCATAACGGTAAATCAGGACGTTATTTTCCAGACTTTTTTATTCCCATTGAAAAGAGACTTCGAGAAAACTGTTGTCTTTGCACTGGCACAAACTGAAGAAGCACTGAACCGTCGACAGATTAGTCAGGCTTTACTGAGTACGGGCGATTTAGCGCCTGATGAATTTTAAATTAAATTGTCCGGAGGCTGCAATGCGTGTCAAACATGCAGTAATTCTACTCATGCTAATTTCGCCAATAAGTTGGGCCGGGAATATGACCTTCCAGTTCCGCAATCCTAATTTTGGTGGCAACCCCAATAATGGCGCTTTTTTACTAAACAGCGCCCAGGCACAGAACTCGTATAAAGATCCAAGCTATGATGATGACTTTGGTATTGAAACGCCCTCGGCGTTAGATAACTTCACCCAGGCCATTCAGTCACAAATATTAGGTGGGCTGCTGACAAATATTAATACGGGTCAGCCAGGACGAATGGTGACTAACGAATATATCGTCGATATTGCCAACCGGGATGGTCAGCTGCAACTGAACGTAACCGATCGTAAAACGGGTCAAACGTCCACGATTCAGGTTTCGGGATTACAAAATAACTCAACCGATTTTTAAGCCCCAGCTTTGTAAGGAAAATAATATGCAGCGCTTATTTGTTTTGGTTGCAGTCATGTTGCTGAGTGGATGCTTAACAGCACCACCAAAAGAAGCCGCCAAGCCGACATTAATGCCTCGAGCTCAAAGCTACAAAGATTTAACCCATTTGCCTTCGCCAACGGGCAAAATCTTTGTCTCGGTATACAACATCCAGGATGAAACTGGACAATTTAAACCCTATCCGGCGAGTAACTTCTCCACCGCAGTTCCGCAAAGCGCGACCGCCATGTTGGTCACCGCATTGAAAGATTCGCGTTGGTTTGTACCACTGGAGCGTCAGGGCCTACAAAACTTACTGAACGAACGTAAGATTATTCGTGCGGCACAAGAAAACGGCACCGTTGCGCTCAATAACCGGATCCCGCTACAGTCGCTGACGGCAGCCAATATCATGGTTGAAGGGTCGATTATTGGTTATGAAAGTAATGTGAAATCGGGCGGTGCCGGGGCGAGATACTTCGGTATTGGCGCCGATACGCAGTACCAACTTGACCAAATCGCGGTGAACTTGCGTGTCGTTAATGTCAGCACCGGTGAAATCCTGTCATCAGTGAACACCAGTAAGACCATTCTTTCCTATGAAGTCCAGGCCGGCGTCTTCCGCTTTATCGACTACCAGCGGTTACTGGAAGGGGAAGTAGGATATACCTCGAACGAACCCGTTATGCTATGCCTGATGTCGGCGATTGAAACCGGTGTTATCTTCCTGATTAATGATGGTATCGACCGCGGTCTGTGGGATTTGCAGAATAAAGCAGATCTGAAGAATGACATTCTGGTGAAATACCGCCATCTGTCAGTACCGCCGGAATCCTGATCCATAAAAATGCCGGAGTATTAATCCGGCTTTTACATATTCAATATAAAGCGTGATTCTCTCACGCTTTATTTTTTACTTGTTGCTCATGGTTAGCGGTCTTAGCACTGCGCGCCGCCAACCAAAGCCCACTGTTTTTCATCGCGTAACCAAACACCAGCCCAAGCGCCAGAGATGGCAATACCAGTTTCCAGTTTCCCTGCGCGGCAAACGTCGCACACGCACCGATAAATGTACCCGGAACAAATGACAGCAATAGCTGTTTGGCCTGAATACACATCAGGAAAGCGACAATGCCAGTCATGACATAGCCAACTATTTCCAGATGGGGTGCCAGCGCACTACCGTAAATAATGACCATTGCCCACACCACACCGCTAAGCAGCGTTGCAGCGGAGATCGCCAACCCTTTCAGGCCGCCTTGCGGACAGGCAAAGTAGGCCGTGCAGCCAAGGAAACCCGCCCAGCTGAGTAAACCAAGGGAAACGGCCACCCATCCCCAGATACCGGAGAGAATGCCCGTTGTGATTGCAATAGAGAGAAGTATGTTCATGCCGCGAATGATAGCAGAAAACGCGGCCATGAATGAGATCGAGCACACATTTTATGCAACGTAGAGTTTGATGTTGCATTCACTAGTGATCACGATCACACTTATTCTTCTTTTTCTTCCTCAAGTTCATCCCACATTGCGCCGATAGCATCGCGGGTCAGTGGTGCCATAGTGCGCCAGAACGGCGTGGTTGCATGGGCCTCAATTTTACCGAGAAATGCGCCACACCACGGCAACAGATACTCGCTGAACAACGTTTCCAGTGCTTCGCTTTCATCTTCCGTTGACTGATCTTCCAGCCAGGAAGCCGCAAGCAGTAACGTGCCGATGTGATCGGCTGGCGTATCTGCTAACGGCATCCCGCGTTCTGAAAGAAAAGCACGCACTTCCGCTTCCGTCGCGCCCTCTACCCAGGCACTGCGGTAAGGCGGTACTGCACATTCATCGCCGATAAACAGCGCATTGTAATCGGCAGATACTTGCGCCATATCACAACTTTTCTGCAAGCGTGCCAGCAACTCATCCTGCTCCAGAGGCCAGCTCGCCGCCAATTTTCCCTCACGAATCAGGGTAAACAGCGGAACCAGTAAAGGGTCCTGCGGTTGGCGGTAATAAAGTGACCCCAGTACACGACACAGGATAGAAAACTCGTTCATTTATTTATTTCCATAAAAGCAATTAAAGTTCAGCAAATTCCGCAATCGGCGCCATACCGCGGGATTCCAGGAAGTTGAGTAAACGGCGCGGTGAAACATTCAAAATGCGTTCTTCTGGAAAATCAACCGCGTCAAGAATTTTACGACACTCTTCAAAATCACCCATAGTAAACGCGGTATGAGAATCCGAGCCTAATGCCACCCAACCGCCAGCATCGCGCACCGCAGCGGCAACTGCACGGCAGTTATCTTCACTGCCTTTGCGCGAGTGTAGGAAGGACGAATTATTGATTTCCAGCGCTACCTGGTGTTTCGCGGCTGCTTCCGCAACTGCTTTGAAATCAATGGAATATTTCGGATTGCCCGGATGGCTTATTATGTGCACATTGCCGCTGGCGATAGTCGCGATCATCGCTTGCGTATTGGTCACTTCATCATGTGGTGCAAAAACCGGTTCATGAAAACCAGCAATGATTAAATCCAGCGACTCAAACATTTTGCCGCTACAGTCAATTTCACCGTCAACATTTTTAATGTTGGCTTCAATGCCGCGCAGGATCCCTACCCCATCAACCACTCGTGGCCAAATACGCATATTAATGAAATGCCAGTGATGCGGCGCATCTTCCATATCCGGGCCGTGATCGGTAATTGCAAAAAGCTTGATTCCCTTCTGTTTAGCCTGGGCAATGTAGTCACTTAATGTGCTGTATGCATGCGTGCTGGCAACGGTATGCATATGTAGGTCGACGGGATACATAACTCTCTCCTGTATTCAATTCTTGCCAAGGATAGCAGGAATCCTGGCGCTTTATTAGTAGCCTCGAACTCGGTCGACTTGCCCACTGACAGCCTCACCTCTTTCTAGCTGGGAAATGGTGCGCGAAATATACTCCACCGCTTCGACGGGGCGAGTAATAGCTGCCACATGTGGTGTTATCGTGACGCATGGATGTTGCCAGAGCGGGCTTTCCGGCGGTAAAGGTTCACGATTAAAAACATCCAGCATTGCTCCTTTAATCTTGCCACTTTCCAGCGCCGCGAGCAGGTCATCTTCCACCACATGGACGCCACGCGCCAGATTAAGAAGATACGCGCCATCCGGTAATTGATTGAATAATTGTTGATTAATAATGCCGATCGTTTCGGGCGTATTCGGTAACAGATTAATCAGTACCCGGCATTGACTCAGAAATGCCTTCAGCTCCTCGCTTCCAGCAAAGCTTTGTACATCTGGCCAGGATTTACGACTGCGACTCCAGCAACGCAGCGGAAAGCGCCATGTTTGTAGACTCTGTGCGACTTTACCGCCCAACACGCCAGCGCCCAGGATGCCAATTGTAAAATCTTTCCGATGATATTCAGGCAGCGGTTGCCAGTGTGAAGCATTTTGCTGGATTCGATAATCGTCAAAACGTCGGAACCAATGTAGCACCTGGCTAACAGCATATTCCTGCATTTGCTCGCCCATACCGGTATCTTCCAGGCGGAAAAGCGGAATGGAGGGTTTAAGCATTTCAGGGTGTGCCTGTAGTTTACTCAATATAGAATCCACTCCGGCACCTAGTGCAAACACTGCTTTAAGATCGCGTCCTGCCAGCATTTCAACAGGAGGATGCCAGACTAATGCATAATCCGCGCCCTGGTTATCTCCGTTTTTCCAGGCTCTGACCCTGGCATGAGGTATCGCTTTACTCAGCGCCTCAATCCACCATTTTGAGTCAAAGGTTGGGTGATAAAAGATGATATCCATATTGGCTCCCGAAAAGAGTTAAGCGGAATTTATTCGCGCTTATTGTTATGATCTGCAAGGAACATCAGAATAGCAAATCTGCTGTCGGTGGTAAAAAAAGCAAAACTTGCTTATTTAAGCCACAAATTGATTGAAGTTTGAATAAACGCACTTTTTTTAAAAAAAGTTTGTTGACCCGAGGCGACTATTTCCCTAAATTAGCGCCCGTTCCAGCAAGACAGGAACAACAATTTGGTGAGGTGTCCGAGTGGCTGAAGGAGCACGCCTGGAAAGTGTGTATACGGCAACGTATCCGGGGTTCGAATCCCCGCCTCACCGCCATATTTTAAGAAGAGCTCGTACGAAAGTATGGGCTTTTTTTTTGCATGTTGCACAGCCCGGCGGGGATGAGAAGCCCGGCCCCGGGTTCGACAACTGGCGCCAGCCAGTTGGACAGACCGTTAACGCAGTGAACGGGCTGCCCGCAGGGCGAGCGAAGGGAGTCAATCCCCGCCTCACCGCCATATCTTAAGAAGAGCTCGTACGAAAGTACGGGCTTTTTTTTCGCATGTTGCACAGCATGGCGGGGATGAGAAGCCCGGACCCGGGTTCGACAACTGGCGAAAGCCAGTTGGACAGACCGTGAACGCAGTGAACGGGCTGCCCGCAGGGCGACGAGGAATTTCCCAACATAGTCTCCTGTTGCGTTCAGAAAGGATGAGGTAAGCGATACCTTGTTTTGTAAAATCATTTTTGCATTAGATAATACCGAAATATTATTTATTATTTACCAAGGCAAAAGCTGAATATAAATGTACAAAGTGATTCAATTCTAACTATTGCGGGTAAATGGATGGGAGTATCCTTTAATAACAGACAGCATGACTATGCTCTTCTGAAGCGAGCACAAGACAAAAGAGTTTCCGATATTGCTTTAGGAACTCTTGATACAAAAGATCCTGATGCTGATACTCACCTGCTTCTTGTTGAAGCAAAATAAATCTTAACTCTTACGAAACAGGTTGGCATTCAGGCACTCCAGACTCGCATATGTTCATGATCTACAAACAAAGACTCAAGATGTCATATCTGCGATGAATTCTACAAATTCTAAAATGGAGGATAAAGCATGAACTTAACTGAAATTTCAAAAGAAATTGAAAAATTGAAATACCATATAAGTATCCTTGGTGACATAATCGATTACCATAATCATCCTGTGGAGTCATTAACTATTTCAATGGATTGGAATGAAAGAAACATTAATCGTACACATGATATATTTGAAAAATACGATGAAAAATTAAGCAACAATGAAAAATTAAAATGGTATGAATTTGAAAACGACTTAAAAGATGAACTCGATATTGAATACCAAATGGTAAAACAAGTTATTCTTGCTTTTTACAAAAACCATCAGTGGACAGATGTTTGTTATCAATATGCGCTGAGTTTTGGCCCCAACATACCTGCTGAGTTTTACCAAATTATTCGCCACAATAACTGATTGTTTGTCTGGTAGTAGGCTAAATCTATTACCAGATAAATGCATTTGTTCATAATCATTTATTTATCCACTAATCTATCGCACAAACTGATATGGAATTGATTCGGGCGATGAGGCAGTAAATTATATACGATATTAATAATAATTTTGCGCATGTATTAATATCAATCAGTATAGTTTTCATAGTAAATCAATTTAAGGATAGAACCATGTATAATACAAAGCGGATTGCCTGGTGTGCATATAAAAAAGGGTATCATACAGGGGAGAGTATAAAATGGTTTTCATATTTCCACTCAATTCTTACTGGAGCCTGCTTTACCTTTTTTATTGGGCTTTTTAGTGTACCCCCTGTTAACATCTCCAATAGTTTTCCGCTGTGGTGGGCTACGTTAGGGTTCGCAATATCAACATTACTGAACACAGGCTTCTCATTATTTTACATATTCGCAAGTGGCGAAAGGGAATTCATTTTTGAACTACACTCATATAGTAAAGTCGGTAACTTATTGATTATTATTTCATTAGCACTACCAGTAATTTCATTTATCATGTTACTTTTTTATTACTCCACACATATTGGCGTAATTATTTTATTTGTCACCGCCATCATTTTATTGATAATAAAAAGAATGTTTTCAGAGATAAAATCAACGAAGGATAAAATAGAAAAGAAAAAGTTATGGTCAATTGAAAACGAAAAGTTTGATGATTATGATACAATATGTGAACATTATGACTTTCCAATTTTCACACCAGAAGAACAAACCCAGAGAAATATTGAGTTTTATTTCCTTATCAAAATAAATAAAATTATTAAAAATTTTCAAGACAGCAACCCTCAAATCGACAACATGGATAATATTGATTTTTTCAATAACGAATTACTCAGCATTATTCATGAAATGTATAACAGCAGAAATTTCCACCCGGGAATTTTATCAAAAAAAACAAAGGAATTGATTTTATTAACCATGACCGACAACAATGAATTGAACAAGGAAAAAATCGCAGAAGAGCTGACAAAACTGAATGAATATATTGAGAACAGACTTTATTATTTAAAATAGCTATCCTGCATTGCAACTAAACCGGCTGTAGGTAGTTTCAGATAAATTTGCACTCCGGGCATACACAGCAAAAACAAAGCCCGGTTAGCCCGGGCTCTGCGCTTGTAATACGCTTAACTATAGGCATGTAGCGTACGTTGGCAAAGTGCCGAACGTACGCAATCATTTTTGCCGAACCGGACGATCCCGACCATTTCATCTTCTTCGAAACGTTCCAGCGCGTCACTTAATCCGGAGCGCACGCCGCGAGGCAGATCGCATTGCGTGATATCACCATTGACGATAACCGTTACGTTTTCCCCGAGGCGGGTTAAAAACATTTTCATTTGCGCGGCAGTCACATTCTGCGCCTCGTCAAGAATGACAACTGCATTTTCAAAGGTACGTCCACGCATATAGGCGAACGGCGCGATTTCCACCTTCCCTATTTCCGGTCGCAGGCAATACTGCATAAAGGAAGCCCCCAGGCGCCGGACCAGCACGTCATAGACCGGACGAAAATAGGGAGCAAACTTTTCTGCGATATCCCCAGGTAAGAAGCCAAGATCTTCATCGGCTTGCAAAACTGGACGGGTGACGATGATCCTGTCGACATCCTTATGTATCAGGGCCTCTGCCGCTTTTGCCGCACTGATCCAGGTTTTACCGCACCCGGCTTCGCCCGTAGCGAATATCAGCTGCTTACTCTCAATAGCCTTCAGATAGTGCAATTGCGCTTCATTTCGCGCCACGATTGGCGAAGTATCGCGACTGTCGCGGGCCATACCAATGGCTTCTACGCCGCTCATCTGCACAAGCGAGGTGACCGATTCTTCTTCACGCTGTTTATGGCTGCGTGAATCCCGTCTCAGCACACGTTTCGCTTCGCGACGAGCTTTGATCACTGCTTTTTGTCTTCCCATGGAGAGCACCTTGAGTTGTTTGTATTCATCACACGCGCCGTTGGCAGCGCGATTATGCGCACGAACATCAGAGGGTTGGCTTCCTTGTAAGCCATAGTTTGCTTTTGGAAATAACACCGAAAACGGCTACGCGCACCATTTACGGCGTCGGTAACACGAGAAAAGGGAGGAAGTGAGTAAAAATACAGAGTGACGAAGTTGCTACCGGAGGAGAAATCTCCGCGTTTGGTCGAGCGTTGATTGTCAAAAACATGTCCAGTACAGGACGTTACCATCCGCGATCTCCATAGTGACTGACTATCACTGCCGGGAACTACCGCTGTTACTTAATAAGTACAACAGTTTTCGCATTCATTGCAACAATATATTTACTTATATTTAACCATAAAACACCATTTCAGTGACATTAGTTTCTACTGGAAAGATGACAGAGTAATGACAGTGATGAAAAAAGCTGTGTGCTTTCAGCAGGATTCGCATCAGGCATCTGCGCACGAACGCCGGATGCGGCGTAAACGCCTTATCCGCCTAAAAACATTAAACCTGCAATAGCGCCCTTCCCAGGTAATCATTCGCATTCTTCACCCCCGGTAGCGCAAAAAAATAACCGCCGCCGATAGGTTTAACGTATTCCTCCAGCGCTTCGCCATTGAGCCTTTTTTGTACTGTCAGGAAGCCCTTTTCCAGATCGTGTTGGTAGCAGACAAACAATAACCCCATATCCAGTTGCCCGGAGTTGGTGACGCCCAACGAATAACTGTAGCCACGACGCAGCATCAGGCTGGATTCACTCTCCGCCGTGCGGGGATTCGCCAGACGAATATGGCTGTCCAGCGCAATCACCTTCCCTTCCGGATCGCTGGCGTAATCCGGCACATCGTGCTCATGCTTCATCCCCAGCGGCGCACCGGTTTGCTTATCACGGCCAAAAATCGTCTGCTGTTCTTTCAGCGGCGTTCTGTCCCAAAATTCCACTCGAAACTGAATCAAGCGTACTGCCTGATAGCTGCCACCGATTGTCCACGCAGGCTCCTGCTGATCTGCCGTCACCCACACCACTTGTTGCATCAACTTATCATTCTGGCTATCGGGATTGGCGGTGCCGTCTTTAAAACCCAGCAAATTTATCGGCGTCTCTTTGCCTTTACTACGCGCTGCGTGATCGGAAATAAACCCTTCCCGCTTCCAGCGCGCACTGAGCAAATCCGGCGTGTGTTTGATGATATCGCGCAGCGCATGGATCACCGTATCCTGGGTGTTGGCGCAAATTTGTAGCAACACATCACCATGACATAACGCCGCATCCAGCGAGTCGTTGGGGAAACGCGTCATCTTCTGCAACTTTTTCGGCATCTGCGGCGCAAGCCCAAAGCGCTCATCAAACAATGAGTGGCCCACCGATAACGTGATGGTGAGATTATCGGGCACAATGTAGTCGCCAAGAATGCCGGAATCGAGTGGTGGCAGGCGCGGATTTGGCGTTTCTGGTGCTGCTCCGCCCTGAGTCAGAAAAGCAAAACGCTGAGTCAACAAGCGAAACAACCGCTCAAGATCGGCTTTATCGCTGGCAAGCACATCAAACGCCACCAGCATCATTGCGGCCTGTTGTGGCGTCAGGATCCCTGCCTGATGCTCACCATAAAACGGCTGTTTCTCATTGCGTGCATCCGGTGAAAGCGTACCCGGCGCACTTTGCGTTTTTTGTGCATGAGCGACCGGACAACTTCCCGCCAGCGCCAGTGCACCAATCCCTTTCAGTAAACGTCGGCGTGACGGTTCATTCACACCGTTTTCATCTTCATACTGCATAACGCTTAGTCCAGCCCCAGCACACCGCGAAGTTGCGCCAGATCTTCCGCCAGCGCAGTAATCGGCCCTTTCAGTGCATTCCGGTCGGCATCGGTCAGTTTGTCGTAGGTTTCAAAACCGTCTTTGGTACGGTATTTCGCCAGAATGGTATCGACCTTTTTGAAGTTAGCATCGACTTTTGCCAGCAGCTCCGGGTTGGCTTTTTGTAGTTGTGGACGCAGCAGATCGACTATTTTCTGCGAGCCTTCAACGTTAGCCTGGAAATCCCACAGATCGGTGTGGCTGTAGCGATCTTCTTCACCGCTGATTTTGCTGGCTGCCACTTCCTCAATCAGTCCGGCTGCGCCGCCGACCACTTTTGAAGGTGGGAAAGCCAGTTCACTGATGCGTTTTTGCAAATCGACCACATCGGTATAAAGCTGGTCAGTGTACTGATCCATTCCTTTGGTGGTGTTGTCGCCAAACAATGCTTTTTCCAGACGGTGGAAACCAGTGAATTTCGGATCGGCGGCTTTTTGCTCGTAATCATCTTCACGGGCGTCAATGCTGCCATCCAGATCGGAGAACAGTTCAGCAATCGGTTCGATGCGCTCATAGTGCTGGCGCGTTGGCGCATACAGTGCTTTCGCTTTTTCGATATCGCCTGCTTTAATAGCGTCGGTAAAGGCTTTAGTGTCGGTCACCAGCTGCGTGGTTTCCGTCATGACATACGCTTTATATGCAGTAATTGCACCACCAAGACTTAACAGCGCATCACTTTGCGCCGCATCCGCCGTTGCCTCACCTTTGACGATTAACTTCCCTTTCGGGTTAGTCAGCAGGCCGCAGGTCATATCGTATTCGCCAGGCTGTAAATTCGCCGTCATTTTCTGGCTAAAGCCAGGGGCGATATTTTCCCGCTCTTCCACCACCATCACGCCTTTAAGGATCTCCCACTCCAGCGCCTTCTGACTGTGGTTCTGAATGATAAATTGCGTTTTCCCGGCGTTAACCGTAATGGACATCGGTTCGCACTGCTTGTCTGTCACGGTCACTTTGACCTGCGGCACATCAGCGGCGTTAGCCATAAAAGCAGAAGAAAACAGCGCAGCCACGCTCAACTGCAATGCGTTACGGCGGAAGTTAATGGTCATGACGAGACTATCCCTTTAAAGTATGTTGTAACTAAGCAAGAGTTTGCGTCGTATTTGCTACGCAGAACGAGACGCTGTCGCCCCTGCGCGTGGTGGCAGGGCAAATGCCACCAGCGCCGGGATGAGATAAATAAACCAGACGGCGACTTCGCTGACGCTCGGTGCTTCCTGATAGCCAAAAATCCCTTCCATCAGTGTGCCAAACAGCGAGTGAGTTGAGAGCACCGCGCTCATATCGAAGGCGATTTCCTGAAAGTGGTTCCACAATCCGGCTTCATGAAATGCGCGAATGGCACCAGCTGCCAGCCCTGCGGCGACGAAGAGAATAAACAGACTGGTCCATTTAAAAAATGCACCAAGATTGAGGCGAATACCGCCCCAGTAGAGCAGGAAGCCGAGCACCACGGCTGTAGCAAGACCGAGCATTGCACCCAGCGGCGGCCAGATCCCGACATCTTGTTGAAATGCCGCCAGCAGGAAAAAGACCGACTCCAGCCCTTCCCTTGCAACGGCAAAAAAACCATCATCACCAGCGCCCAGCCATGATGATTTCCACGCTGCAATGCGCTATCGACTGCCTGTTCCAGTTGCACTTTGACGTTGCGCGACACTTTACGCATCCAGAAAACCATCCAGGTAAGGATCACCACGGCGATCACCGCCACGATACCTTCAAACAGTTCCTGTTCTTTTTGCGGGAATTCGCCGGTGGTTTCATTAATGAAGATACCCAAGCCCAGGCACAACGCAGCGGCAAGCAATACGCCAATCCACATCACACCAATCCACCGGCCTCGCTGGGTACGCTTAAGATAGCTGGCAATCAAACTGACAATCAGCGCGGCTTCAAGTCCTTCGCGCAACATAATGAGAAACGGAACAAACATGCCACCACCCTTAAACGTTTTTCTGAGTCAATCTATGCAAAGAAAAGTAAATCGCAGTGATAGCGATTATCATTACGGCGAGGAAAAACACAAGCAGAATGTAGTAATAGTGATGAGAAAATGTAAAATTTTTTTGAGAGAAAACACAGAGGGCAATCACCGATTGCCCTCTGCTTGCTTCCCATTATAACGTGGGATTTTCGTTAAAACGCCTTCCCTTAGCTTTCCTGCAACCGTGACGGCGGCGCTGAATGATAGTGCGCATCTGCTTCAGCAAAGCGTTTTTGCATCGCCGCTGACGGCGCTTTACCCAGCAAACTGAACACCACAATCCCGATACTGCCGAAGATAAAGCCCGGAATAATTTCGTACAGACCCAGCCAGCCGAACTGCTTCCAGACGATAACCGTCAGCGCACCGATGATCATCCCCGCCAGCGCACCGTTGCGCGTCATGCGTGACCACATCACCGAGAACAGCACCACCGGACCAAACGCCGCGCCAAAGCCTGCCCACGCGTAGCTCACTAAGCCCAGCACGCGGTTTTCCGGGTTTGCCGCCAGCGCAATCGCCACCAGCGCCACTACCAGCACCATCACACGCCCTACCCACACCAGTTCTTTCTGGCTGGCATGTTTACGCAGAAACGCTTTATACAAATCTTCAGTAATCGCACTGGAACATACCAGCAACTGGCAGCTTAAGGTTGACATCACCGCCGCCAGAATCGCCGACAGCAGAATCCCGGCAATCCACGGGTTAAACAGAATTTGCGCCAGTTCGATAAACACACGCTCGGCGTTCTGATTTACCGCACCAGCCAACGCCGGATGATCGTTAAAGTAAGCAATCCCAAAGAAGCCAACAGCCACCGCCCCTGCCAGGCAGAGGATCATCCAGGTCATACTGATACGACGCGCATGGACAATACTATGGTGAGAATCCGCCGCCATAAAACGCGCCAGAATGTGCGGCTGACCGAAGTAACCCAGCCCCCAGCCCATCAGCGAGATAATGGCAACAAAGTTCAGCCCTTTGAGCATATCCACGTTTTCGATGCTCTTTTGTTTGATCACTTCCAGCGAGTCGCCAAAGCCACCGACACTGATAATGACGATAACCGGCGTCAGGATCAGGGCAAAAATCATCAGGCTGGCCTGTACAGTGTCAGTCCAGCTCACCGCGAGGAAACCGCCAATAAAGGTGTAAAGGATCGTCGCCGCAGCTCCTGCCCACAGAGCCGTTTCGTAGCTCATGCCGAAGGTGCTTTCAAACAGACGCGCGCCTGCCACAATGCCCGAAGCGCAATAAATGGTGAAGAACAGCAAAATAACCAGCGCGGAGATAATGCGCAAAATGCGGCTTTTATCTTCAAAGCGCCCGGTGAAATAATCCGGCAGAGTTAAGGCGTTATTATTGTATTCGGTATGAACACGCAACCGCCCGGCCACCAGCTTCCAGTTAATCCACGCGCCTAATGTCAGGCCAATGGCGATCCAGCTTTCGGAAATCCCGGAAAGAAAAACCGCGCCCGGCAACCCCATTAACAGCCAGCCGCTCATATCCGACGCACCCGCCGATAATGCCGTCACGAATGGCCCAAGGCTACGACCGCCCAGAATATAATCGTCAAAGTTTTTCGTTGATCGCCAGGCGATAAACCCAATCAATATCATGCCAAAGATATAGACACAAAATGTCACCAACATCGGTGTGCTAATAGCCATCTAAAGTCTCCAAAAATTATTATCGGCAATGTCGAAACTTGCCGTTATATCTGCCACCGGAACGGGGTAACAGAGTTTATGTTTTACCAGGGCGACCGTATCCTGCCGGAAGTGCTGGTTATTCACAATCGATTTAACACATCATTTACATCAAATTTTATTGCCCAGCGATACTATTTTTCATCAGGTTGCACTTCCTCACATTTTTTACGGTTGCACCTTTCAAAAATGTTAACTGCCGCAGAGAAAAAGTCTGCGTTACTTTTTTAATCCCTGTCATATCGATTTCTTTTATTAACATTTCATTCATTTTTAAGCTTGCTACGTAAGTCACATTTAACGCGGTTGCACAAAGTTGCAACATAATAGATATTTCACGATAACGTTAAGTTGCACTTTTCAGAACAACAGGAGTAATGGCATGGGAACCACCACCATGGGGGTTAAGCTGGACGACGCGACGCGTGAGCGTATTAAGTCAGCCGCGACACGTATCGATCGCACACCGCACTGGTTAATTAAGCAGGCGATTTTTTCTTATCTCGAACAACTGGAAAACAGCGATACCTTGCCGGAGCTGCCTGCACTGCTTTCTGGCGCGGCCAATGAGAGCGATGAAGTACCAACTCCGGCAGAGGAACCACACCAGCCATTCCTCGACTTTGCCGAGCAAATTTTGCCCCAGTCGGTTTCCCGCGCCGCTATCACCGCCGCGTATCGCCGCCCGGAAACTGAAGCGATTTCTATGCTACTGGAACAAGCTCGCCTGCCGCAGCCGATTGCCGAACAGGCGCACAAACTGGCGTATCAACTGGCCGATAAACTGCGTAATCAAAAAAACGCCAGTGGTCGCGCAGGTATGGTCCAGGGGTTATTGCAGGAGTTTTCGCTGTCATCGCAGGAAGGCGTGGCGCTGATGTGTCTGGCAGAAGCGTTGTTGCGTATTCCCGACAAAGCCACCCGTGATGCGTTAATTCGCGACAAAATCAGCAACGGTAACTGGCAATCACACATTGGTCGTAGCCCGTCCCTGTTTGTTAATGCCGCCACCTGGGGGCTGCTGTTTACCGGCAAACTGGTTTCCACCCATAACGAAGCCAGCCTCTCCCGCTCGCTGAACCGCATTATCGGTAAGAGCGGTGAACCGCTGATCCGCAAAGGTGTGGATATGGCGATGCGCCTGATGGGCGAGCAGTTCGTCACGGGTGAGACCATCGCGGAAGCGTTAGCCAATGCCCGCAAGCTGGAAGAAAAAGGTTTCCGTTACTCTTACGATATGCTGGGCGAAGCCGCACTGACTGCCGCAGATGCACAAGCGTATATGGTTTCCTATCAGCAGGCGATTCACGCCATTGGTAAAGCGTCTAACGGTCGTGGCATCTATGAAGGGCCGGGCATTTCAATCAAACTGTCGGCGCTGCATCCGCGTTACAGCCGCGCCCAGTATGACCGGGTAATGGAAGAGCTTTACCCGCGTCTGAAATCACTCACCCTGCTGGCGCGTCAGTACGATATTGGTATCAACATTGACGCCGAAGAGGCCGATCGTCTGGAGATCTCCCTCGATCTGCTGGAAAAACTCTGTTTCGAGCCGGAACTGGCAGGCTGGAACGGCATCGGTTTTGTTATTCAGGCTTATCAAAAACGCTGCCCGCTGGTGATTGATTACCTGATTGATCTCGCGACCCGCAGCCGTCGCCGTCTGATGATTCGCCTGGTGAAAGGCGCGTACTGGGATAGCGAAATCAAGCGTGCGCAGATGGACGGCCTTGAAGGTTATCCGGTTTATACCCGCAAGGTGTATACCGACGTTTCATATCTCGCCTGTGCGAAAAAGCTGCTGGCGGTGCCGAATCTAATCTACCCGCAGTTCGCGACGCACAACGCCCATACGCTGGCAGCGATTTATCAACTGGCAGGTCAAAACTACTATCCGGGTCAGTACGAGTTCCAGTGCCTGCATGGTATGGGCGAGCCACTGTATGAGCAGGTCACCGGGAAAGTTGCCGACGGCAAACTTAACCGTCCGTGTCGTATTTATGCCCCGGTTGGCACACATGAAACGCTGTTGGCGTATCTGGTGCGTCGCCTGCTGGAAAACGGTGCTAACACCTCGTTTGTTAATCGTATTGCCGACACCTCTTTGCCACTGGATGAACTGGTCGCCGATCCGGTCACTGCTGTAGAAAAACTGGCGCAACAGGAAGGGCAAACGGGATTACCACATCCGAAAATTCCCCTGCCGCGCGATCTTTACGGTCAGGGGCGCGACAACTCGGCAGGGCTGGATCTCGCCAATGAACACCGACTGGCCTCGCTCTCTTCTGCCCTGCTCAACAGTGCACTGCAAAAATGGCAGGCCTTGCCAATGCTGGGACAACCGGTAGCGGCAGGTGAGATGTCGCCCGTTATTAACCCTGCGGAACCGAAAGATATTGTGGGCTATGTGCGTGAAGCCACGCCGCGTGAAGTAGAACAGGCGCTGGAAAGTGCGGTTAATAACGCGCCAATCTGGTTTGCCACTCCTCCGGCTGAACGCGCGGCGATTTTGCATCGCGCTGCCGTGCTAATGGAAAGCCAGATGCAGCAACTGATTGGTATTCTGGTGCGTGAAGCCGGAAAAACCTTCAGTAACGCCATTGCCGAAGTGCGCGAAGCGGTCGATTTTCTCCACTACTACGCCGGACAGGTGCGGGATGATTTCGCTAACGAAACCCACCGTCCATTAGGGCCTGTGGTGTGTATCAGTCCGTGGAACTTCCCGCTGGCTATTTTCACCGGGCAGATCGCTGCCGCACTGGCGGCAGGTAACAGCGTGCTGGCAAAACCGGCAGAACAAACGCCACTGATTGCCGCGCAAGGGATCGCCATTTTGCTGGAAGCGGGTGTACCGCCAGGCGTGGTGCAATTGCTGCCAGGTCGGGGTGAAACCGTGGGCGCGCAACTGACGGGTGATGATCGCGTGCGCGGGGTGATGTTTACCGGTTCAACCGAAGTCGCTACGTTACTGCAACGCAACATCGCCAGCCGCCTGGATGCTCAGGGTCGCCCGATTCCGCTCATCGCTGAAACCGGCGGCATGAACGCGATGATTGTCGATTCTTCAGCACTGACCGAACAAGTCGTAATAGATGTGCTGGCCTCGGCGTTCGACAGTGCGGGTCAGCGTTGTTCGGCACTGCGCGTGCTGTGTCTGCAAGATGAGATTGCCGACCACACGTTGAAAATGCTGCGCGGCGCAATGGCCGAATGCCGGATGGGTAATCCGGGTCGCCTGACCACCGATATCGGTCCGGTGATTGATAGCGAAGCGAAAGCCAATATTGAGCGCCATATTCAGACCATGCGTAGCAAAGGCCGTCCGGTGTTCCAGGCGGTGCGGGAAAACAGTGAAGATGCCCGTGAATGGCAAAGCGGCACCTTTGTCGCCCCGACGCTGATCGAACTGGATGACTTTGCCGAATTGCAAAAAGAGGTCTTTGGTCCGGTGCTACATGTGGTGCGTTACAACCGTAACCAGCTGCCGGAGCTGATCGAGCAGATTAACGCTTCCGGTTATGGTCTGACGCTTGGCGTCCATACACGTATTGATGAAACCATCGCCCAGGTCACTGGCTCGGCCCATGTTGGTAACCTGTATGTTAACCGTAATATGGTGGGTGCAGTGGTTGGTGTGCAGCCGTTCGGCGGCGAAGGGTTGTCCGGTACCGGGCCGAAAGCAGGCGGTCCGCTCTATCTCTACCGTCTGCTGGCGAATCGCCCGGAAAGTGCGCTGGCGGTGACGCTCGCGCGTCAGGATGCAGAGTATCCGGTCGATGCGCAGTTGAAAGCCGCATTGACTCAGCCGCTAAATGCACTGCGGGAATGGGCAGCAAATCGTCCAGAATTGCAGGCGTTATGTACGCAATATGGCGAGCTGGCGCAGGCAGGAACACAACGATTGCTACCAGGGCCGACGGGTGAACGTAACACCTGGACGCTGCTGCCGCGTGAGCGCGTGTTGTGTATTGCGGATGATGAGCAGGATGCGATGACTCAGCTCGCCGCCGTGCTGGCGGTAGGCAGCCAGGTGCTGTGGGCGGATGACGCGCTGCATCGTCAGTTAGTGAAGGCATTGCCATCGGCAGTCAGCGAACGTATTCAACTGGCGAAAGCGGAAAATATAACCGCTCAACCGTTTGATGCGGTGATCTTCCACGGTGATTCGGATCAGCTTCGCGCATTGTGTGAAGCGGTTGCCGCACGGGATGGCGCAATTGTTTCGGTTCAGGGTTTTGCCCGTGGCGAAAGCAATATCCTGCTGGAACGGCTGTATATCGAACGTTCGCTGAGTGTGAATACCGCTGCCGCTGGCGGTAACGCCAGTTTAATGACGATCGGTTAAACAGGTAGCCGGAGGATGTTACAACCTCCTCCGGCATCTTTAACGTGGTCGAATCCCCTCAATAATAATCCGCTGCACGTTTTCAACCGTTTGATTGAAAAACACCTCATCGCGCAACGTCGCGCCTGTCACCGCCTCCACCTGAGGGGCAAAATCGGCGTAATGTTGAGTGGAAGCCCAAATCATAAAAATCAAATGCTGCGGATCAATCGGCGCGAGTTTGCCGCTTTTGACCCAACCGGCAATCAGCGCCGATTTTTCATCAATTAATGCCTTCAAATCGCCCGTCAGTTCATCCATTAACAACGGCGCGCCTGCCAGCATCTCCATACAGAACAGGCGCGAAGCCTGCGGATAATCGCGGGAGACTTCCAGCTTCAGACGGATGTACTCTTTGATCGCCGCCAGCGGGGCGAAATCTTCACGAAACGCTTTTAACGGTGCCAGCCAGATATCGAGAATTTGCCGCAGCACGGCAATATACAGCGCCTCTTTTGACGGGAAGTAATACAGCAGATTGGTTTTTGAAACACCCGCCAACTCTGCAATTTGCTCCAGCCGTGTGCCGTGAAAACCGAATTGCGAAAAAGTGTCCAGTGCCGCGCTAAGAATCGCTTTTTTCTTCGCGCTTACTGCGCGCGAACGTTTACCCGTTGTTTTCACTGCGCCTTGCGTCATGCGCTCTCCCCTCTTGTAGATTGGCAACAGGATAGCAAAACCCCCGCCCGGCCTCGACCTTCTGCACTCTCATCGCGCACGAACGCATGTTTTATGTGCAACTGTTTTGACCGTTTAGTCCACTTTTTACCAGTCATTTTCAACAACCAAACATTAACGCATTAATAACATTGAACTTTTAAAAACTGGCATCCGCTTTGCAAACAAGCCAATACGCGGCTGAAAAGGATATGCAGGATGCAGCGCCCCGTCTGACTTTCACTTTACGAGACGAAGAGAGGTTGATGATGAAAATTGGCGTATTCGTACCTATTGGCAACAACGGCTGGCTCATTTCGACCCACGCGCCGCAGTACATGCCGACCTTTGAACTGAATAAAGCATCGTGCAAAAAGCGGAGCACTACCATTTCGATTTCGCCCTGTCGATGATCAAACTGCGTGGCTTTGGCGGCAAAACTGAGTTCTGGGATCACAACCTTGAGTCGTTCACCTTGATGGCGGGGTTGGCGGCCGTGACCTCGCGCATTCAGATTTACGCCACTGCTGCCACCTTAACGTTACCTCCGGCAATCGTCGCCCGTATGGCCGCAACCATTGACTCCATCTCTGGCGGGCGTTTTGGCGTCAACCTCGTGACTGGCTGGCAAAAGCCCGAGTATGAGCAGATGGGTATCTGGCCTGGCGATGACTATTTCTCCCGTCGTTACGACTATCTCACCGAATATGTTCAGGTGCTGCGCGACCTGTGGGGCACGGGGAAAAGCGATTTTAAAGGCGATTTTTTCACCATGAATGATTGTCGCGTCAGTCCGCAACCGAGTGTCCCCATGAAAGTGATCTGCGCCGGGCAAAGCGACGCTGGCATGGCGTTCTCCGCTCAGTATGCCGATTTCAACTTCTGTTTCGGCAAAGGCGTAAATACCCCTACGGCTTTCGCCCCGACCGCTGCGCGGATGAAACAGGCCGCAGAGCAAACCGGGCGCGACGTTGGCTCTTATGTGTTGTTTATGGTGATTGCCGACGAAACCGACGATGCCGCTCGCGCCAAATGGGAACACTACAAAGCGGGCGCGGATGAAGAGGCGTTAAGCTGGCTAACCGAACAAAGTCAGAAAGATACCCGCTCCGGTACTGACACCAACGTCCGTCAGATGGCCGATCCCACTTCGGCGGTAAACATCAATATGGGGACGTTAGTCGGTTCTTACGCCAGTGTCGCGCGCATGTTAGATGAAGTCGCAAGCGTGCCTGGTGCCGAAGGCGTGCTGTTGACCTTCGATGATTTTCTGTCGGGAATCGAAACCTTCGGCGAGCGCATTCAACCACTGATGCAGTGCCGCGCCCATCTCCCTGCGCTGACTCAGGAGGTGGCATGATGACAACCTTAACCGCTCGACCGGAAGCCATTACCTTCGATCCGCAGCAAAGTGCGCTGATCGTGGTGGATATGCAAAACGCTTATGCCACGCCAGGCGGCTACTTAGATCTCGCCGGGTTTGATGTCTCAACCACTCGCCCGGTCATTGCCAACATTCAAACCGCCGTGACCGCAGCGCGAGCGGCAGGGATGTTGATCATCTGGTTTCAAAATGGCTGGGATGAACAGTATGTCGAGGCTGGCGGCCCCGGCTCACCGAATTTTCATAAATCGAACGCCCTGAAAACCATGCGTAAGCAGCCGCAGCTGCAGGGGAAATTGCTGGCGAAAGGCTCCTGGGATTATCAACTGGTGGATGAACTGGTGCCGCAGCCTGGCGATATTGTGCTGCCGAAGCCGCGCTACAGCGGTTTCTTCAATACGCCGCTGGACAGCATTTTGCGCAGCCGCGGAATACGCCATCTGGTTTTCACCGGTATCGCTACCAACGTCTGCGTCGAATCGACGCTACGCGACGGCTTTTTTCTGGAGTATTTCGGCGTGGTGCTGGAAGACGCAACTCACCAGGCGGGGCCGGAATTTGCGCAGAAAGCTGCGTTGTTCAATATCGAAACCTTTTTTGGCTGGGTCAGCGACGTCGAAACGTTCTGCGACGCGCTTTCGCCCACGTCTCTTGCCCGTATTGCCTGAGGAACTTACTTATGCCGAAATCCGTAATTATTCCCGCTGGCAGCAGCGCACCGCTGGCCCCCTTCGTTCCCGGCACGCTGGCTGATGGCGTGGTGTATGTCTCCGGTACGCTGGCTTTTGATCAACATAATAACGTGCTGTTTGCCGATGACCCAAAGGCGCAAACCCGCCACGTTCTGGAAACCATCCGCAAGGTTATCGAAACTGCGGGCGGCACGATGGCGGACGTGACCTTCAACAGCATCTTTATTACCGACTGGAAAAATTACGCCGCGATTAACGAAATCTACGCCGAGTTTTTTCCGGGTGATAAACCGGCGCGATTCTGCATTCAGTGCGGACTGGTAAAACCTGACGCGCTGGTGGAAATCGCCACAATTGCGCATATCGCCAAGTGAGGCCGCGATGAAACTTTCACTCTCACCTCCCCCTTATGCTGATGCGCCCGTAGTGGTGTTGATTTCAGGTCTTGGCGGTAGCGGCAGTTACTGGTTACCGCAACTGGCGGTGCTGGATCAGGAGTATCAGGTAGTCTGTTACGACCAGCGCGGCACCGGCAATAATCCCGACACGCTGGCAGAAGATTACAGTATCGCCCAGATGGCAGCGGAACTGCATCAGGCGCTGGTAGCCGCAGGGATTGAGCGTTACGCGGTGGTCGGCCATGCGCTCGGTGCGCTGGTGGGAATGCAGCTGGCGCTGGATTATCCCACGTCGGTAACTGTGCTGGTCAGCGTTAACGGCTGGCTACGAATAAACGCCCATACGCGCCGCTGTTTTCAGGTTCGCGAACGATTACTGTATAGCGGCGGCGCACAGGCATGGGTGGAAGCGCAGCCGTTGTTCCTCTATCCCGCCGACTGGATGGCGGCCCGCGCACCTCGCCTGGAGGCAGAAGACGCGCTGGCACTGGCGCATTTTCAGGGCAAGAATAATTTACTGCGTCGACTTAACGCCCTCAAACGCGCTGACTTTAGTCACCATGCGGATCGCATCCGCTGCCCGGTGCAAATCATCTGCGCCAGTGATGATCTGCTGGTGCCATCAGCATGTTCCAGTGAGCTTCATGCCGCCCTGCCCGATAGCCAGAAAATGGTGATGCGCTATGGCGGACACGCCTGCAACGTGACCGATCCCGAAACGTTTAATGCTCTGTTACTCAACGGGCTTGCCAGCCTGTTACATCACCGTGAAGCCGCCCTGTAAGGAATTGCTATGAACGAAGCCGTTAGCCCTGGTGCGCTTAGCACCCTGTTCACCGATGCCCGCACTCACAACGGCTGGCGGGAGACACCCGTCAGCGATGAGACGCTACGGGAGATTTATGCCCTGATGAAATGGGGGCCGACATCAGCTAACTGTTCTCCGGCACGGATCGTGTTTATCCGCACGGCAGAAGGAAAAGAACGTCTGCGCCCGGCGCTTTCCAGCGGCAATCTGCAAAAAACCCTGACCGCGCCCGTCACCGCTATCGTCGCCTGGGACAGTGAATTTTATGAACGGTTACCGCAACTGTTTCCTCACGGCGATGCCCGCAGTTGGTTTACTTCCAGCCCGCAACTTGCCGAAGAAACAGCGTTTCGCAACAGCTCCATGCAGGCGGCCTATCTGATCGTTGCCTGCCGTGCGCTGGGGCTGGATACCGGCCCGATGTCGGGTTTCGACCGTCAACACGTGGACGACGCCTTTTTGCGGGCAGCACGCTGAAAAGCAATCTGCTGATTAATATCGGCTATGGCGATAGCAGCAAACTTTTTGCGCGCCTGCCACGTCTGTCCTTTGAAGAAGCCTGCGGGCTGTTGTAAGGAGCAAACTATGAACATTGTCGATCAACAAACTTTTCGCGATGCGATGTCCTGTATGGGCGCGGCGGTCAATATCATCACCACGGACGGTCCAGCCGGGCGCGCCGGGTTCACCGCCAGCGCCGTCTGCAGCGTGACCGACACGCCGCCCACATTACTGGTGTACCTGAATCGTGGGGCGTCCGTCTGGCCGGTATTCAATGAAAATCGAACGCTGTGTGTAAATACACTTAGCGCCGGGCAGGAGCCGCTTTCAAACCTTTTTGGCGGCAAAACGCCCATGGAACACCGCTTTGCCGCCGCCCGCTGGCAGACGGGTGTGACCGGATGCCCGCAACTGGAAGAGGCGCTGGTTTCGTTTGACTGCCGTATCAGCCAGGTGGTGAGCATCGGCACCCACGACATTCTGTTTTGCGCCATCGAGGCGATTCATCGTCACGCCACCCCCTACGGCTGGTGTGGTTCGATCGCAGTTATCACGCGCTGATGCGCCCTGCTTGTTAACCTCCTTAAGGAGACAGCTGATGGCAATGTTCGGTTTTCCTCACTGGCAGTTAAAATCGACCTCTACAGAGAGCGGCGTGGTCGCGCCGGATGAACGATTGCCGTTTGCTCAGACGGCAGTAATGGGCGTTCAACACGCGGTGGCGATGTTTGGCGCGACGGTGTTAATGCCTATCCTGATGGGGCTGGATCCCAATCTTTCCATTTTAATGTCGGGGATCGGCACGTTACTGTTTTTCTTTATTACCGGAGGACGCGTTCCCAGTTATCTCGGTTCCAGCGCGGCTTTTGTTGGTGTGGTGATTGCTGCAACGGGCTTTAACGGCCAGGGCATTAACCCGAATATCAGCATTGCGCTGGGCGGGATTATCGCCTGTGGGCTGGTTTATACCGTCATTGGCCTGGTGGTGATGAAGATCGGTACGCGCTGGATTGAACGCCTGATGCCGCCCGTAGTGACGGGCGCGGTGGTGATGGCGATTGGCCTGAACTTAGCGCCTATCGCGGTAAAAAGTGTATCGGCTTCGGGCTTTGATAGCTGGATGGCGGTAATGACGGTGCTGTGTATTGGGCTGGTGGCGGTGTTTACCCGTGGCATGATCCAGCGGTTGTTGATTCTCGTAGGGTTAATTGTCGCCTGTCTGCTGTATGGCGTGATGACCAACGTTTTAGGGCTGGGAAAAGCCGTCGATTTTACTCTCGTCAGTCATGCTGCCTGGTTCGGTCTGCCACATTTTTCCACTCCTGCTTTTAATGGTCAGGCAATGATGCTGATTGCGCCCGTGGCGGTGATTCTGGTGGCGGAAAACTTAGGTCATCTCAAGGCAGTCGCCGGGATGACCGGACGCAATATGGACCCGTATATGGGGCGGGCATTCGTCGGTGATGGGCTGGCAACGATGCTTTCCGGCTCTGTCGGCGGTAGCGGCGTGACCACCTATGCTGAAAATATCGGTGTGATGGCCGTGACGAAAGTCTACTCAACGCTGGTGTTTGTTGCTGCTGCCGTCATCGCCATGCTGTTGGGCTTTTCACCGAAATTTGGCGCGCTGATTCATACCATTCCTGCAGCGGTGATTGGTGGTGCATCAATTGTTGTGTTCGGGCTAATTGCCGTCGCAGGCGCGCGGATCTGGGTACAAAACCGTGTGGATTTAAGCCAGAACGGCAATTTGATAATGGTCGCGGTAACGTTAGTGCTGGGCGCGGGTGATTTTGCTCTCACGCTGGGCGGCTTCACGTTGGGAGGGATCGGCACGGCAACTTTTGGCGCGATTTTACTCAATGCGTTGTTAAGCAGAAAGTTGGTTGACGTTCCACCGCCAGAAGTTGTTCATCAGGAGCCATGAACAGAAAACCGCCGGGATTACCGGCGGTGCAGATTGTTGACAACGTACGCATTGTTCATGCCGGATGCGGCGTAAACGCCTTATCCGGCCTACAAAACAGTGCAAATTCAATATATTGCAATCTTCTGTTAGGCCTGATAAGCATCGCGCATCGGGCAAGCTTACATTTGTCATCAGTATCAACCGCCGGGTAACCGGCGGCGATGGCTTTTTGACGAGGTACAGACAAAAATGCATTCGTCATTGATTAGCCCGGCTAGTTGTCGCTTTTGCCGTGGCTGCTTTTGCCACCTTTTTTACCTGCTTCAGATGCGCGCTGCGGGTCATTTTTGAAATTCCCCCCGCTGTGCTGTCCACCTTTTTTACCTGCTTCTGATGCTCTTTCGCGGTCTTCTGCAAAATTACCTGAACCGCCTCGATGGTTTGCCATTACTGACCTCCGTCTTGATGTAGACATCATATTGCATTGCATAGAATTAACGCGGCGTATGGCGGTGCCATATTTTCGCTACGTGGGACTAAGCTTAGTGAACTGACGCGGGTGGACCCGCGTTTGGTAATATCCTGCAACAGGTTCTGCGCGAGAATAGATATCATTTCCAATAATTATCCATAAGCCTCTCTTATGATTAAAAAAAACGCTATGGGATAAAAATGTATCATTTTGCGACAAATTTACGCGCTTGTGAAAGTTGTTATAAATCAAATAAGTGGTTGTGAAATTTGCACTCTGAAAAGGACGTCTTATCTTTAAAAGAGTGGTAGCGAATCGCTACGGAATAGAGATAACACGAGGAGTGGTTAGAAATGGCTAAAGTTCTGGTGCTTTATTATTCCATGTACGGACATATCGAAACGATGGCGCGCGCAGTCGCTGAAGGCGCAAGCAAAGTCGATGGCGCAGAAGTTGTTGTTAAGCGTGTACCGGAAACCATGCAGCCGCAATTATTCGAAAAAGCAGGCGGTAAAACGCAAACTGCACCCGTTGCAACTCCGCAAGAACTGGCCGATTACGACGCCATTATTTTTGGTACGCCAACCCGCTTCGGCAATATGTCCGGGCAAATGCGTACCTTCCTCGACCAGACGGGCGGCCTGTGGGCTTCTGGCGCATTGTACGGAAAACTGGCGAGCGTCTTTAGCTCTACCGGCACTGGCGGCGGTCAGGAACAAACCATCACATCCACCTGGACGACACTTGCGCACCACGGCATGGTGATTGTCCCTATTGGCTACGCAGCGCAGGAACTTTTTGACGTCTCGCAGGTTCGCGGCGGAACGCCGTACGGCGCAACCACCATTGCAGGCGGTGACGGTTCACGCCAACCCAGCCAGGAAGAGTTGTCTATCGCACGTTATCAGGGGGAATATGTCGCTGGTCTGGCAGTTAAACTCAACGGCTAATCTTCAACAGGAGGATACGCATGCCAACTCAAGAAGCGAAAGCTCATCACGTGGGTGAATGGGCATCTCTGCGCAATACGTCGCCGGAAATAGCCGAGGCCATTTTCGAAGTCGCCGGGTACGACGAAAAAATGGCGGAAAAGATTTGGGAAGAAGGTAGCGATGAAGTGTTAGTCAAAGCCTTTGCTAAAACCGATAAAGATTCGCTTTTTTGGGGCGAACAGACCATCGAACGTAAAAACGTTTAATCAGCGACTCCCCCGCTTCTCGCGGGGGAACTTTCAAATTGTTGACAACGTGCGCTTTGTTCATGCCGGATGCGGCGTGAACGCCTTATCCGGCCTACATGATCGTGCAAATTCGATATAGTGCAATTCTCGGGTAGGCCTGATAAGCGTAGCGCATCAGGCAATCTCACGTTTGTCATCAATCTCATATTCCCCCGCTTCTCGCGGGGGAGCTTTCTGTTATTTCACCGCTTCATTCAACACGCTATCAAACTTATCCATTGGGCAAAAACCGTTGGCATCTATCGGGCAGCCGGTTAATTCCAGCGTCACACGCTGCGCAGGGGCCTGCAACGTTAACGCATCGGCATTACGCAACTGTTCCGAACTCTGGTACACATACTCGATTTTCATCAAATCGCGATTAGCTTTGCTGTCATGCCAACGCTGGAAAACGATTTTGCCGCCAATCGGCGTGCGTTCGTTCTGGTCATGCAACTGATACGGTTTGAAATCCAGCGCCGTTAACAGAGAGGCAATGTTTGAGTCGTGCCCAACCAGCACTGTGATTTTCGGCGCACTGGCACGATCGGTAACCAGGGCTTTGTCGATATAACTGACCAGCGGTTTCGCGACATTACGCGCCACTTCCGGTGAAGTAAACAGGCTATCCTGGTAACCGTTTTTCAGTTTCGACAACACTTTCCATTGTTGATCTGATTTGATTTCCCCCCAGGCCACCTGATCCATCGGGAAACCTTCGTAGTATTGCAGGGTGAACGCGTCCACCAGCGAGTTGCCCACTTTTAGCGGCCCGGAAACGCCTGGTTCTTGTTGATACTTCGCGCTAAAGATATTTTTACCGTCCACCAGCGAACACTGCTGTTTCTCTTTGCAGGCTGGTGAATCTTTATAGTTAACGATTTTTTCCAGTAACTGGTAGCTGTCGGTAAGCTGAAGTTTGCCGAGCTCTTTTTCCATTGCCGCTACCGCCTGCTCACTGAATGCGGCGGAATCATCGGTGATCACCGGGTTAAAGGTTGGGTCCATAGTGCCCATTTTTTCCTGGTGATGAACAGGAATATCACACCCAGGGAATGCGCCGGTAATAAAGAACTGTGCGGTCGCAACGGTTCGTTGCAGACTATTGGCATAGGCATAAACGGTGTCCGGCGGCGGGCATTCACCCGTTTTCACTATTCCCTGCTCTGCCAGCCACTCACGCATGTAATGGCCCATATACACTTCCAGCACGCCGCCTTTGGTCGTGAGTTGTCCACCGGGAACATCCCACTCCGGCCATTTATTCGGCGTCGACTGCTCAAGCACACTGCCATTATTTGCCAGAGG
This sequence comes from Escherichia sp. E4702, assembly GCF_963883545.1. Lineage (NCBI taxonomy): Bacteria > Pseudomonadati > Pseudomonadota > Gammaproteobacteria > Enterobacterales > Enterobacteriaceae > Escherichia > Escherichia sp. E4702. Next base: position 377,596 of record NZ_CAWORF010000017.1, read on the forward strand.
CGCACGTAAGTTATGACGGCTCATGAGTAGCACTTGCTGTAATTGATAGCCTTCCGGCACGGTCTGTGCCTGAGCATTCGAAGAGAGTAAAACCATCCCAGCCACGGCCGCAGCGATTAGCGTTTTTTTTCATTCCCATCACCTCTTTAGTTATCAATCAATTAAGAGTGTGACAGAAATATGGCATTTTTCCGGGAACAGGTTCGCAATTTAGCAGATGACGAGGCGGGAAACCGTCAGGCGATAACGGACAATAGTCGCGCTATCGCCTGGTTTGTATCGTTAAACTAATATCTGAAACAGCAAGGCAAAAAGAATGATATTGGCAATGACAATGGCCCAACCGTTATAAAGCATATATTTCAGGTGAGTTGATTGTGCCAGCCCCATTTGACCGAACATATCCGATGAAGGGAAAGGCCCAAACCAGTCCACTTGCGATGAGGCTAATAATACTGCCGTTGTACCCTGTGGCGGCACTCCCGCAGCCATCAACATCGGACCAAATATTTTATGCGTGAAGGTCATCTGAGCAACAGCAGCACCTGGCACATGACCGATAATGTTAAAGGCAAAAATGCAGAAGCAAAGCCATGCCGGAGATATCCCGGTTAACAGTGGTTGTGTGTATTCGAGCAATCCCTGATACGCCTGCAGGCTATCCATAAGTTCCAGAATCGGGTTATACAGCCAGTAGAGCAGAAACATCCACACCAGTCTGCCACAGCCTTTATACAGCGCTTGCAGGATCCCGGTTGGGCTTAATCCGCCCACCAGCCCGGTGATCAACGCCACCAACAGCATAACGATAATGGCAAAACTAAAACCTGCTTTTATCACTACACCGATTACCGCCATCACAATAATGGTTGCAGCAAATGCCAGGGCGCTGAGTTTGCGACGACGATCGCGGGCAGGATCCTCTTCTTCCTGAGTTTTCTCTGAGAGATCCACTTCGTAGTGTAATTTTCCTTCCGTCATCTTCTGAATTCGCCCGGCCATTATCCAGCCAGCAAATAACGTCACGGCGCTCATTGGCAGCCCGACGTACATCAGGTATTGCGGATAAGTCAGGCCGCCGAGTTGTAAAATCGTCACGGTACTGGGAGTAAATGGCCCGGTAAACAATCCCACTGACCCCGCCGTCATCATCAGTGCAGCCACTGTAGGCGGTGTCAGCCGTACTGCCGCCGCCACGGGAATAATCACCGCAACAATAATGGCGTTGCCGCCTGCCATAGTACCCAGCGCGCCACAGATGAGAATGGATGAGACGACGATACCAAATTTGACCCGTGTCTGGCTGGAAAGCCCGATACGATGCACCACAAATTTGACCAGTTCAACGGCGGCTCCGGTACGTGTTGCCACTTCACCTACGCCTGCGCCAAGCATAATGATCAAACCAACAGTGGCGATAAACGATCCCGTCGATTTTGCCAGCATGGCGCCCATTTCAGGTAAGCCGGTGGAAGTCATTATCATCGCAATAATAATCGATGAAATAACCGCCAGAACAATATCGACGCCTATCAACGAGAGCACCGCTAACGCCACCAGTGGTGTAAAACCAAGCAGTCCGAGTTCATTACCTGGACGCCCCTGGCACCAGAACGCTATCAGTAAAAATGCAATCAATAACAAGCCAATAATGACATTCTTTTTGGTGATATTTTGTCTGGTTAGTGAACCACCAGCGAGCATTGAGTCACTCATATAACTCCTTAACCCCATCGAATCGACTTTCAATATCAGCCGATATATTTGGACAGCTCAGAAAATATCCCCCCTCGTTATTATTGTTAGCAAAATGCACTGAGGGTTTGTCCGGGTACTACAGGTATTATTCTGAGTTCGTAATTAACCCCTTTAGGTGGGCAAATAACGCATTGTTACCAGAACAGGCGTTACGCATTAAATTTATGTTAACTTAGTGTTACCATGAAATGACTTTTTATCTATCGTCTATAACTCTGGGTTAACTCTTAATGAAACTGCGCCACCTGGAAATCTTCTATGCTGTGATGACATGCGGGACACTTTCACGGGCAGCGGAATCGCTGAATATTTCCCAGCCGGCCGCCAGTAAAGCGTTAAAAAACGCTGAGCAAAAACTCGGTTTTCAGCTCTTTCAGCGAGTTCGTGGCAAGCTTCTTCCAACCAGCGAAGCGATCACACTTTTTGAAAAAGCGCAGTCGATTTATCACGAACTCGACAACCTGCGACTGCTGGCCGATAACCTGACGCGAGATCCGCGAGCCAGAATAGCCCTGGGATGCCTGCCAAGCCTGGGATTAAGTCTGGTGCCGGAAATAGTCACGGCGTTTTACCAGCAGAATGCGAATCTGGTCATGACACTGACGACAGAGCACACTGAAACGCTGGTTAAAAAACTTGATCTGCGTGAGATTGATCTGGCCCTGACGCTACAGCCGATTCAACAGGGGGAAATTATGACGACGCTGATCGCCGAAGTTCCGCTGGTTTATATCGACCGGGACTATCGCCAGGGCGCAGTAGAAATAGACAAGATTGACCAACAACGCTGGATTTCTCCCGGCCCTCATTCCCTTTCCGATGCAATAGCTAAACGACGTGATTTTTTGACGACGCGCCTGAATGTCCAGACCTATTACATGGCCACGGAATTTGTAAAACGCGGAATGGGATGCAGTATTACCGATATTTTCTCTGCCCGTCATAACCTCCCGGCAGAGACGATTCACCCCATCGCCCCGCCAATGAAAATTGACCTTTGCTTGCTACGCCGCGCCGACGTTTCACTTAGCCCCATTACACAAAAATTTGTCGATTTCCTCTGTCAGCAATTACGTCTCCAGCTGCGAGCCATTAACCTTGAGTTATACCCTGAAAATAAAAAGTCAATTGCCCCTCAGGTCTAAATGCTTTGACATAACCCCAACGCATTTATTAGCGGTGGATATCTCAGGTGATGAAAAAACGCATTGTAATTATTGGCGGCGGGGTAATTGGTCTGGCAACAGCATGGGTGCTGGTAAAACAGGGCCATCAGGTGCAATTGTTAGAACGCAACAGCCAGGCAGGCGTCGCCACCAGTTTCGCTAATGGTGGGCAACTCAGTTATCGCTACGTTGCTCCTCTGGCGGATAAAGGCGTACCGATGCAGGGAATTAAATGGATGGGGAAAAGCGACTCCCCCCTCAATATGCGTTTGCGCATGTCATTTAGCCAGTGGCGCTGGTTGCTGGAATTTTTACTGGCCTGCAATAGCCGGACAAATAAACTCAATGGCGACCATATTTTACGCTTATCACTGTTAAGCCGTCAGGTCATGGAAGAGTGGCTGCTGGAAGATAATCTTGATGATTTTCACTGGCGCCGTTCTGGCAAACTGATTATTCATCGCCGCCCGCAAGATTTAGCCAAAGCGGCAAAAGGCATTAATCCGCAATTTCAACAGGCTTTGTCACGCGAAGAGTGCGTTCATCTTGAACCAGCACTAAAACATATTGGTCATTCATTGTGTGGCGGTATTTACTCCCCCGGCGATGAAACGGCGGACTGCTATAAGTTCTGCCAGGCATTACTTGCCAAACTTAATGCCAGCGCAAATTTTTCGCTACAAACCGATTGTGAAGTTTTGCAGTTGAATAAAAAAGGCGAGCGCATTGATTCCATCACCACCAGCACAGGAACACTGGTTGCTGATGATTATGTCGTTGCCGCGGGTAATGGCAGTAAGCATTTACTTGCCGAAACCGGGACTCACGTACCGCTCTGCGGTCTGAAAGGTTACAGTCTGACGCTCCCCTTCCCACAAGAAATGGGGATCGCACCGCAAATCAGTGTCACCGACTATGGTCATAAAATTGTCTATGCCCGCCTCGGTGAGCGGTTGCGTATCGCCGCCATGGTCGATATTGGCTATGACGGAAATGAATTGCGCCCTGAACGAATCAATGCCTTAAAGCAGATCGTAGCTAACAGTTTTCCGCAACTGCAAGGTATCGATGATGCTGAATTATGGACAGGTATGCGTCCATCCACCCCTGCGGGTCCGCCACTATTAGGACGGGCGAAGTATCAAAATCTGTGGATGAATCTTGGTCAGGGCAGTCTGGGCTTTACGCTGGCGGCGGGTAGTGCCGTGGTGTTAGGCGCGCTGCTGTCGGGCGAAGATCCTACAATTTCCCTTGATGGACTGACATGGAGCCAATCAGCTTGAATATCAAACGTAATAACCCACAACCTCGTCTTGCCGCCAGTGTGGAATATGGCAATCTTGTATTTCTCTCCGGTCAGACACCGAAGAGCAATACGCCTTACATCGCGCAACAAACGCGCGAAGTGCTGGAGAAAATCGACGCATTACTTGCTGAAGCTGGCAGTGATAAATTTCATCTCTTGTCCGCTCAGGTATGGCTGAAAGATATCAGCCGCGATTTTGCCGATTTCAACGACGTATGGGTTAACTGGCTGCCAGAAGGATATAGCCCGGCACGTGCTGCCGTGCAGGCTGAGATGGCCCGCCCGGAGATTCTGGTTGAAGTGATGGTCACTGCGGTAAAAGCCGGATAATTCACCATTTTCCGCCCCCTGACAACGTCGTCATGGGGCTTAAACACCCCCTCTTTTACCTGCCAAAATTCAGGCTGAAAATATCATTTTTAGTTATGTTTTTATCACTGGCCTACGATTTTTTCTGATTTCCCCTACACTTAACTCTGATACCTTGTCAGGGGTTTCCCTTTGTCTGTATTGATTTACGCGAGATAACGCTATGGAATTAAAGGATTATTACGCCATCATGGGTGTGAAACCGACGGACGATCTCAAGACAATCAAGACCGCCTATCGTCGACTGGCCCGCAAATACCATCCAGATGTCAGCAAAGAGCCCGATGCCGAAGCCCGCTTCAAAGAGGTCGCTGAAGCCTGGGAAGTGTTAAGTGATGAACAGCGTCGCGCTGAATATGATCAGATGTGGCAGCATCGCAACGATCCGCAATTCAACCGCCAGTTCCAGCATGGCGACGGTCAGAGTTTCAATGCCGAAGATTTTGACGATATCTTCTCGTCAATTTTCGGTCAACATGCCCGCCAGAGCCGTCAACGCCCCGCCACACGTGGCCACGATATTGAAATTGAAGTTGCGGTATTCCTGGAAGAAACGCTTACTGAGCACAAACGTACCATCAGCTATAACCTGCCGGTTTATAACGCCTTTGGCATGATCGAACAGGAAATCCCGAAAACGCTGAATGTGAAGATCCCGGCGGGCGTCGGCAATGGCCAACGTATCCGCCTGAAAGGCCAGGGGACGCCAGGCGAAAACGGTGGTCCAAATGGCGACCTGTGGCTGGTGATTCATATAGCCCCGCATCCGTTGTTTGATATTGTCGGTCAGGATCTGGAAATTGTGGTGCCGGTTAGCCCGTGGGAAGCGGCTCTGGGTAGCAAAGTCACTGTACCAACCCTGAAAGAAAGCATTTTGTTGACCATTCCGCCAGGCAGTCAGGCCGGGCAACGATTGCGCATTAAAGGCAAAGGTCTGGTAAGCAAAAAACAGACTGGTGACTTGTATGCGGTACTGAAAATCGTCATGCCGCCGAAACCGGATGAAAATACTGCCGCGCTGTGGCAACAACTGGCAGACGCCCAGTCGTCTTTTGATCCACGTAAAGATTGGGGGAAAGCATAATGGCTCATGTTACGGTGACTTTTACCATTACCGAATTTTGCCTGCATACCGGCATTTCTGAAGAGGATTTGAATGAAATTGTCGGTTTGGGGGTGGTTGAACCGAGAGAGATCCAGGAAACAACCTGGGTATTTGATGACCATGCCGCCATTGTGGTGCAACGCGCGGTACGTCTGCGTCAAGAACTGGCGCTGGACTGGCCTGGGATCGCGGTGGCGCTGACGTTAATGGATGATATTGCACATCTGAAACAGGAAAACCGTCTGTTACGCCAGCGGCTTTCCCGGTTTGTGGCTCACCCGTGAGTGTGGCTGCCGGATGCGATGACGCATCTTAGCCGGTCTACAAAGATCACCGTTCCCGTAGGCCGGATAAGGCGTTCACGCCGCATTCGGCGGCGCTGCCATAATGCCTGATGCGACGCTTAACGCGTCTTATCAGACCTACAAAAATCACCGTTCCCGTAGGCCGGATAAGGCGTTCACGCCGCATCCGGCGGTTGTGCCATAATGCCTGATGCGACGCTTAACGCGTCTTATCAGGCCTACCAATCGGCATTATCTCTATTGGTTATCGCAAGCAATAACTGGCTTAGTGCCGCGTAAAAACCAAAGCTGTCATACTGATGGCAACGCACAGCAAACTCTGGTAACCATTGCCGCAGCGCCGTCAGTGTTTTTTGCCGCAGATTGTCGATTCTTCGCGCAGGAACGGTTCCCTCTCCGAGCGAAAAATACAGATGACTCAACAACTCCAGATAGATCGCCAGATGATCTGCCGGTTCGTTAAAATTGCCACTGGTTTCCATACCTGCCTCAGCTAACAAGCGTTTAATCTCTTGCTCGTCCTGTTTATAGGCCGAAGCATACGGCAGCGCCGCTTGTTTGTCGGTCATCAGAAACAGGCCGCAAAAGTCAGCGGCCAGTTCCAGACGGGCATCGTCACGTACCGTCAAGGCGGCGATTTTAGCTTCCAGTTCGTTCACCGCCGCAGCCAGCGGCGGTTCGCTTTTCAGCAAAGAAAACCATTCAGCCATCTGCACACTGGCGATTTGCGTCAGTTGTTCATCATCCAGTTCACGGGAGAACAACTGCGCCAGCCAAGCGTAAACACAGGCAATCTGTTGTGGCGTAAGGATAGTCATGATTTCACCTGTGACGCCGGAACATATTCGCACTGCGCCACCATCTCTACGGGACCATCAAACGCCGTCACCTGCTCCACTGTTCCGCTGTACTTCTCAATTTCCACCAGCGTAGTGTGCGCACTGGTCGCCTGCGCTAGCTGCGAAGTACCGATGTCGATGGTCAACACGTTGGGGTTACCGTATTTACACAGCGCACCAGGCTCGCCGCCTTTATCTGGATCGTACCATGCCCCTTCATGAATTCGCGCCACACCGGGTGCATAGCGGTCAGAAACTACTGCCCCTGCCAACACCTGACCGCGAGCGTTAAAGACGCGTACCACATCACCGTTACGAATGCCGCGCGCGCTGGCATCCTGCGGGTTAATGAACACTGGCTCTTTACCTGCTACCATATATTGCTGACGCAGCGTTTCCGACTCACATAACTGCGAGTGAAGTCGGAAATCCGGATGCACAGATTGCAGATGCAACGGATATTTCTGCGAGCCGGGCCCACCGTGGGAGCGTTCGATTTTCTCAAACCACATCGGATGTCCCTGACAATCGTCATAGTTCATGTCGGCAATGGTTTTCGAGTAGATCTCAATCAGGCCACTCGGCGTGCCCAGCGGTTCGAGATCCGGATCTTCGCGGAATGCCTGGTGGCGAACAAACATCTGCGGATGGTCAAACTCGACGTACTCTTTGTTATTCCAGAAGTCATCAAACGCTGGCAGATGAACGCCGCGTCCTTTGCCTTGTTGTACACCTTCCTGCCAGATGCGTTTCAGCCAGCCCATTTCGTCCAGCCCTTCGGTAAAGGCTTCTTCGCGATTAAAGCGACGGCACAGCTCGCGGAAAATATCAAAGTCGTTACGCGCCTCGAACTGCGGCGGCACGGCCTGTTTCATGGCGATAATGCCACGGTTGGAGTGGTTGCCGTACTGGTCGAGATCGTTACGCTCAAACTGCGTGGTCGCAGGCAGCACGATATCGGCAAAGCGGCAGGTTGAGGTCCACTGGTTATCTATGGCGATAACCGTTTCCAGCTTGCGCCAGCCTTCAATAATGCGATTGATCTGCTGATGGCGATGGAACGGGTTAGTTCCGGCAAAAATACACATTTTCAGCGGCGGCAGTTTTACCGATTTACCATTCCAGTTGATTACTTTCCCCGGTTCGAGGATCGCATCGACAAAACGGGCAATCGGAATGGTACTGCTGTAGCCTTTGTAGTCGCTGTTGTCGTGGACAGGCGGAATCGACGTTGAGCCGGAGAAACCGCTCAGAATGACGCCTTTACGCCCCGGCGTGCCTGCACCGTTATAGTGCCAGCCAAAACCAAAGCCACCGCCCGGCAGGCCAATTTGTCCCAGCATCGCCGCCAGAACCACAACCATCCACGCCCACTGTTCACCGTGCTGCATACGCTGTACGCACCAGCCAGCAATAATCTGCGTTCTGTTGGCCGCCATCTGCCGCGCCAGCCCGCGAATGGTTTCGGCATCAATGCCAGTCAGTTTTTCAGCCCATGCGGCATCTTTCGGCTGACCGTCTTTCTCGCCCAACAGATAGGGCAGAAACTGCTCAAAGCCCACGCAGTAGTTAGCGAGGAAGTTTTTGTCGTACAGGTTTTCGCTGTACAACGTATGCGCCAGCGCCAGTTGCAGCGGCACGTCAGTTTGCGGGTTAACCGCAATGTGCTTCACATGCTCGCGCCCCAGATACTCATGGGTGGATGTGACAACCGGATCGATGCTGATGACCTCAATTTCACCGGCTGCGACTTTCGCTTTTAGCTGCTCGTAATATTCATAAACATCGTGATCCGGGCACCACCAGTTTGCCTGCTGGTTTTTCAGCAAATCGGAGCCCCACAGCACAATGGTTTTGCTGTTCTGCAAGACCAGTGGCCAGGAGGTTTGCTGTTCATACACTTCCATGGAGCCAACGACACGCGGCAGGATCACCTGCGCAGCACCGGTGGAGTAATCCCCGCCGGTACCAACGCTATTACCATGCAAGGCAATAGCTTTCGCCAGCATCCCCGAAGCGTTATGGAACATCCCCGTCGATTGCCAACCGCTGGCGGTCAGCAAGGCACTCGGCCCGTGAGTTTTCTGTACGCGTTCCAGTTCTTCATAGAACATGTCGAGGGCTTCATCCCAGCTCACGCGCACAAAACGGTTATCACCGCGCTGGGAGGTGTCGCTCAGATGGCGCTTACGCAGCCAGTCCACGCGTACCATCGGATAACGAATACGCGCCGCGTTGTGTACGTGGTCAGGCAATCCGGCGATCATTTTCGACGGATATTTATCCAGTTCGAACGGTTTTGCCGCCACAAAGCGCCCCTCCTTCACCGTCGCGCGGATAGCCCCCCAGTGCGAGCCGGTAAGAATGCCCTCTTTCGAGGTGACGGCCTCAGTCGCCGCTTGCGCCGCAGTCGCACGGCGCGGCGTTAACAATGACGGCCCCAGCATCCCGGCGACAGTTAAGCCGCCGAGTTGTGCCAGAAAACGCCGACGTGATGCCTGAAAGAGATCGTTATTGTTCATTATTTTTCTTCCTTCTTATCGCCGTGAGCCTTACCTGCGGTGTCAGACGCATTCATTTGCAGATATTTCAACAAGGTGCGTTCTTCACGTTTATCGAGGCTGGTAAAGCCAATCATGCCGTTGAGCGTGCCGATCCAACCGTTAGCGTCAAAGTGGGATATTTCCGGTGCGCCGTGGCACTGGTTACAGGTGCCGTTGTACAGCGAATCCGCATAAGCCCAGATCGGTTTGATATCGTTCACCATATCGCCTTTCTTCATCCACGCGGTGGCCTGCAACTTGCTCCACTCGGTATTGGTGTCGGCAACGGTGGTTTTCTCCAGCGTTTTCACCTGCTGCTGCACATCGCCACGAATCGAGGCAACAAAGATACGTTTACCTGGGAATTGGGTGAGTACACGCTGACGTCCGGCGCTTTCCGTCCAGCCGGTAATTTCAATTTGCAGCCAGTCGCCGTCACGTTTAAGGACTTTCACTTCCGAGGCGGGCAGCAGAGAACCAGACGCTTCTTTATCGCCTTTCGCCGCATAAATCGGCTTAATATCAATGGAGTACAGTGTGTCACCACTATCATTAGCACTGGCGCGCAGCTCATCGAACTGCTTACGGAAGCCGCTACTCATATCCGGTAACTGGTGGGCAATACCTTTATGACAGTCAATGCAGGATTGATTATCTTTCGCTGCCACCTTCATCTGACGTGCCGCTTCAGGATGCTGCTTCGCATGATCCATCGCATCGTAGTTATGGCAGGAGCGGCAGGTTGCCGAGTTGTTTTCTTTCATTCGCGCCCATTCACGCTCGGCAAGTTCCGCGCGTTTGGCTTCGAATTTCTCAGGTGTATCAATGGAGTGGGCAATAAAGGTCTGGTAGATATCGTTGCTCGCTTCCAGTTTGCGCTTCACCATGCCTGGAATATCCGGCGGGATATGACAGTCATGGCATTCAGCTCGCACGCCGGAGGCGTTCTGGAAATGCACCGACTGTTTATATTCTTCATACACCGGTTGCATACTGTGGCAACTGACACAAAATTCGGTTGTGCTGGTGACTTTGATCCCAACGTGTGGCAATACAATCAGCGCAATGCCAATCACAATCCCAATAGCGACCAGCGCCAGTACCGACCAACGAGCACTGGGTCGGCGTAGCACGTTCCAGAGTTTCCGCATAATAGCCCCTGTAAAATTATGGTTTAGTGAAGCGATCTTAATGAGCAAATATGAACAGCGGCACTGGTCAGGATGAACGGCTTACGGCAGAATATGAACAGATATGAACAGAATGAGAAAAACCCTCTGATGCCACATCACATTGTTATTGTTGAAGATGAGCCGGTTACCCAGGCGCGATTACAAACCTACTTCACTCAGGAGGGGTATACCGTTTCCGTTACGGCGAGCGGTGCCGGGCTACGGGAAATTATGCAAAATCAATCAGTGGATTTAATTCTGCTGGATATCAATTTGCCCGATGAAAATGGCCTGATGTTAACCCGCGCCCTGCGAGAACGCTCAACGGTGGGGATTATTCTGGTTACCGGACGCAGCGATCGGATTGACCGGATTGTTGGGCTGGAAATGGGCGCAGACGATTACGTCACCAAACCGCTGGAACTGCGCGAACTGGTAGTACGGGTGAAAAATCTGCTCTGGCGAATCGACCTCGCGCGACAAGCTCAACCGCTCACTCAGGACAACTGCTATCGCTTTGCCGGTTATTGCCTGAATGTGTCGCGCCATACGCTGGATTTGGATGGCGAACCGATTAAACTGACCCGCGCAGAGTATGAAATGCTGGTGGCGTTTGTGACCAATCCCGGCGAAATTCTCAGCCGCGAACGTCTGCTGCGTATGCTCTCTGCCCGTCGGGTGGAAAACCCTGACCTGCGCACTGTCGATGTGTTAATTCGTCGTTTACGTCATAAACTCAGCGCGGATTTACTGGTGACACAACATGGCGAAGGTTATTTCTTAGCCGCTGATGTGTGCTGATAAAAATAGACCGGACGAAATCCCCCTGGCGACAGCGAGCGGCGGATATGTTCGCGGTCGGCATTTTTCGGCGTCAGGACTAAAATCGGTGGGCTGACATTATCAGACACCGATTGCCCCTGTAATTGCCTGATGGCCTGCTCAACCGCCAGTTCCCCCTGCCAGACCATTTGATCGCTGGCAGCCATAATCACTCTTCCCCGCTTCAGCCCGCGATACACCTGATGTGAAAGATAAAACGACACCACAGTAAGCGGCGTTTTCAGGTTGCGCCCTTCACCCATTGCCGCCTCTGCCGCAATGGCCGTTCCGGCAACGACGTCGATTTCTGGATGGCGTTCCAGCATCTCCTGCAACAGGTTACGCTGGATTTCAATATCGTTATCGCCGAGCGCAATATCGACAATACGCACCGGGCTTCCGGCTATGGCTGCGCGAAAACCCTCTACCATCTCCTTACTGCCCCCGGCGTTATCGGGGCCGGGCATCAACAGCACGTTCAATGGTTTTCCGTGGCTCCATTGCACCAGATATCGCCCTGGTTGATAGCCCATCTGAAACCAGGGCACGCCAACGCGGCTTTTCACCTGGGGAGCATCAATAGCATTTACCAGTTCGATCACCGGCAGACTTGCTACCTGCGTTTGCAGGTCGGGAAATGACGTCGTGCTACTACCGAGCAAAATGGCCTCTGCGCCCCACTGTTTACACTGGTCGATTTGTGCTTGCTGGGTAGCCAACTGGCTGTAGCCGCCTGCCTCCAGCACTTTTAAATCCACACCGTAGCGGCGAGCAGCCTCCTGCATACCATAGTTCAACGATAACCAGTATGAATCTTTCAGGCTGGGGTAAAGCGCACACAACTTCCAGGGACGATTTGCCTTTAACGGCATAACAGGTTGCACCGTGAAATGCTGCGCATCATGCCAGCGCAGCAGATTATCAGCCGAAAATGCCGACAACATGAAAAGGGAAAGAAGTAAAAATAGCAGTACGCGCATGATAGCCTCATCAATAATAAGGCTTTATGCTAGATGCATTCCGCTTTGCGACTCAACCTTTTTCACCTTAAGTACACTGACCGTGAATTTAACCCTGACCCGAAGACTCTGGATGGGCTTTGCCCTGATGGCGCTGTTAACCCTGACCAGTACCCTGGTGGGATGGTACAACCTGCGTTTTATCAGCCAGGTGGAAAAAGACAACACTCAGGCATTGATTCCTACCATGAATATGGCGCGCCAGTTGAGCGAAGCCAGCGCCTGGGAACTTTTCGCCGCGCAGAACCTGACCAGTGCCGATAACGAAAAGATGTGGCAGGCACAGGGGCGAATGCTCACCGCACAAAGCCTGAAGATTAATGCGTTGCTGCAAGCGTTACGGGAACAAGGTTTTGACACCTCCGCTATTGAACAACAGGAGCAGGAGATCTCCCGTTCGTTACGTCAACAAGGGGAACTGGTGGGGCAGCGTTTGCAACTGCGCCAGCAACAACAGCGACTCAGTCAGCAGATAGTCGCCGCCGCCGATGAGATCGCACGCCTGGCGCAAGGTCAGGCGAATAATGCGGCAACCTCCGCCGGAGCGACCCAGGCCGGGATTTACGATTTGATCGAACAACATCAGCGTCAGGCCGCAGAAAGCGCACTCGATCGGCTAATTGATATCGATCTTGAGTACGTTAACCAGATGAATGAACTGCGCCTTAGCGCCCTGCGGGTGCAGCAAATGGTGATGAATCTGGGGCTGGAACAGATCCAGAAAAATGCGCCAACGCTGGAAAAGCAGCTCAATAATGCGGTGAAAATTCTGCAACGTCGGCAAATACGCATTGAAGATCCGGGAGTTCGTGCTCAGGTCGCAACAACGTTAACTACCGTTAGCCAATATAGCGATTTGCTGGCGCTGTATCAGCAGGACAGCGAAATCAGCAATCGCCTGCAAACTCTCGCCCAAAATAACATTGCCCAGTTCGCACAGTTTAGTAGCGAAGTCAGTCAGCTGGTCGACACCATTGAGCTGCGTAATCAGCACGGGCTGGCGCATCTGGAAAAAGCCAGTGCACGCGGGCAATATAGCCTGTTATTGCTGGGAATAGTTTCTCTTTGCGCACTGATTCTGATCCTCTGGCGCGTGGTTTATCGCTCAGTCACGCGTCCACTTGCCGAACAAACGCAGGCTCTGCAACGCTTGCTGGATGGTGATATCGACTCCCCTTTCCCGGAAACCGCTGGCGTGCGGGAGCTGGACACCATCGGGCGGCTGATGGATGCTTTTCGCAGCAGTGTTCATGCGCTTAATCGCCACCGCGAACAGCTGGCGGCGCAGGTCAAAGCGCGTACAGCTGAATTGCAGGAACTGGTGATAGAACACCGACAGGCACGGGCGGAAGCAGAAAAAGCCAGCCAGGCAAAATCGGCGTTTCTGGCTGCGATGAGCCATGAGATCCGCACTCCGCTGTACGGAATTCTCGGCACCGCGCAGTTGCTGGCAGATAACCCGGCGCTTAACGCCCAGCGTGATGATTTGCGGGCGATTACTGACTCTGGCGAATCATTACTGACCATCCTCAACGATATTCTCGATTATTCGGCTATCGAAGCTGGTGGCAAGAATGTTTCGGTCAGCGATGAGCCCTTTGAACCGCGCCCACTGCTGGAAAGTACCCTGCAATTAATGAGCGGACGGGTTAAAGGTCGTCCGATTCGACTGGTAACGGAAATTGCCGACGATCTCCCAACCGCGTTAATGGGCGATCCGCGCCGTATTCGCCAGGTTATTACCAATTTGTTGAGTAATGCCCTGCGTTTCACCGATGAGGGGCAGATTATCCTACGCAGCCGCATTGATGGCGAGCAATGGCTGGTCGAAGTGGAAGACAGCGGCTGTGGTATTGATCCCGCGAAACTGGCTGATATCTTTCAGCCATTTGTTCAGGTGAGCGGCAAGCGCGGCGGCAGTGGACTGGGACTGACTATCAGTACCAGTCTGGCTCAGGCGATGGGCGGCGAACTGACCGCCACCAGCAGGCCGGGAGTAGGAAGCTGTTTTGGCTTACGGTTACCGTTACGTGTTGCCACTGCGCCTGCACCAAAAACAGTCAATCAGGCGGTGCGTCTGGACGGTTTACGATTACTGTTGATTGAAGATAACCCGCTAACGCAGCGTATTACCATCGAGATACTTAACACCAGTGGCGCTCAGGTCGCAGCCGTAGGAAATGCCGCGCAGGCTTTAGAGACGCTGCAAAATAGTGAACCGTTTGCTGCCGCACTGGTGGATTTTGATCTGCCGGATATCGACGGCATTACACTTGCCCGGCAACTTTCGCTGCAATATCCGTCGCTGGTTTTGATTGGCTTTAGCGCCCATGTCATCGACGAAACGCTGCGCCAGCGTACCAGTTCGCTATTTCGCGGAATTATCCCTAAACCGGTGTCGCGTGAAGTGCTTGGTCAGTTACTGGCGCACTATCTGCACCTGCAAACACATAACCATCAACCACTGGATGTATCGCAGCTCAATGAAGATGCGCAGTTAATGGGGGTGGAGAAAATCCACGAATGGCTGACATTATTTAAACAACATGCCCTGCCCCTTCTCGATGAAATGGACACTGCTCGCGCCATACACGACAGCGACAAAATCAAACGTGCCGCGCATCAGTTGAAAAGCAGCTGTGCCAGTCTGGGCATGCGCAGTGCCAGTCAGTTGTGCGGACAACTTGAGCAGGAACCATTAACCGCGGTCCTGCCGCGTGAAGAAATTACGCGTAGCATCGCGGCCCTGGAACTGTGGCTGAATAAGAAAGCCCCGAACCCGATGTGAATCAATATCATCCCGTTAAGAAAACTTAGAATAGTGGCATTTGGTATGCAACTTAACGGGCGGGCAAAATTATGACAGAGAAAAAAAGAATCCGCTGGCAGCGACGGCCAGGCACGACGGGCGGTAAATTACCGTGGAATGACTGGCGCAATGCCACGACCTGGCGTAAAGCGACGCAATTATTACTGTTGGCAATCAATATTTATATTGCCGTCACCTTTTGGTACTGGGTGCGCTATTACGAAACAGCAGGTAATACGGCATTTGTCGCCAGACCGGGTGGCATTGAAGGTTGGCTGCCGATTGCTGGTCTGATGAATCTGAAATACAGCCTTGCAACAGGTCAGTTACCTTCCGTGCACGCCGCCGCGATGCTGTTATTGGTCGCTTTTATCATTATCAGCTTACTGCTGAAAAAAGCCTTTTGTTCGTGGCTATGCCCTGTTGGTACGCTCTCTGAATTAATTGGCGATCTCGGAAAAAAAGTGTTTGGTCGACAATTCGCCCCTCCACGCTGGCTGGATATTCCTCTACGCGCGGTGAAATACTTGCTATTAAGCTTTTTTCTTTATATCGCGTTATTCATGCCCGCCCAGGCGATTCACTATTTTATGCTATCGCCTTATAGCGTGGTGATGGACGTTAAAATGCTCGATTTCTTTCGCCATATGGGGAAAGCGACATTAATCAGCGTGACGGTTTTGCTGATTGCCAGCCTGTTTATTCGCCATGCCTGGTGTCGTTATCTTTGCCCATATGGCGCGCTGATGGGACTGGTTTCGCTATTATCGCCGTTTAAGATTCGTCGCAATGTCGAAAGCTGTATCGACTGCGGTAAATGTGCGAAAAATTGCCCATCACGGATCCCGGTCGATAAATTAATTCAGGTCAGAACGGTGGAATGTACCGGTTGTATGACCTGCGTGGAGTCATGCCCGGTGGCCTCAACATTGACCTTTTCGCTGCAAAAACCTGCGGCAAATAAAAAGGTCTTTGCCTTGTCTGGCTGGCTCATGGCACTACTGGTATCAGGAATTATGTTCGCGGTGATTGCTTATGCGATGTATGCGGGAGTATGGCAAAGCCCGGTGCCGGAGGAGTTGTACCGACGCTTAATTCCACAAGCGCCAATGATTGGTCACTAAATTAGCAACAAGCGGAACATCACCTCGCACGGGGTGATGTTCACAAAATCACATTATTTTGATTTTGACATCATAACTTTCAAGCCCGGTCATTTTCTCCCGCGCGGTGAAGCGAATTTCAGAGACTTCTTTCCCTGTGTTCTTGTTAAATTCGGCGATTTTTTGCGCGATAAAATCTGAGATTTCCGTTTCGGCTTGTTTTTTTAGCTCTTCAATATTCACTGTTAACCTCTTCTGGTCTTAAAAGACAGCAACACGCCAGTAAGGTGTTGGTTCCCGGTACCTGGTCAGGTAAGAAATGTTATAAGCTATCTCCCTGAAAGATTCAATAATCAACAGGTTATCGCTTATTATACATACAGAGTTGAGGAAAAATAAGCCAGATATAAAAAAGGCTCCACGAGGGAGCCTGATATTATTTGGTGAAATCCAGTGGTGTCTGGTCAGTGCGTATTTGCAATGCGATGTTATCAAAGGTGATCATCATCGACTTGCAGAAAATACACTTTGCACCTAAAGGGTTTCGCTCCGTCACATCGAATGCCGATGTGCGGTACTGTGAACCATGACAACATGGACAGCGGAAATGGAGATGCTGAGTAATAGCGGCAACCTTAGAGCGTAACAACGTTCGCTGCCGAGGGACCACGTTGCCCCTGCTCAATAGAAAATTCGACTTTCTGATTTTCGTTCAGCGTGCGGAATTCATTGCTCTGGATGGCGGTGAAATGGACGAAAACGTCCTTGCTGCCATCATCAGGAGTGATAAAGCCGAAACCTTTATCTGCGTTAAACCATTTTACTAAACCAGTCATTTTATTAGACATATTTTTACTTCCTTCATTTTGGGCCTTTCGGCAAACAGGGCTTTAATACAGAAACTACTTAGTGTTCAGGAGAGAGACTCAAAAGAAGGGGATAATGCCTGATAATGAGAACTGCTTTAGTAAACTACTTTGTATGATGTCTGTCTTTCAAACCGACGCAGCTATTAACGCATGATAAATAAGATTAAGCAAACTTTATTTTGGCCGTCCAGCGGTCTTAAATAAAACTGGCTTTATTTTATTTAGACCGTATAGTGCAGCGCAGATTTATCAGTAAGGAATTTGTTTGTCCCGTAAAATGACAGGAATTGTCAAAACCTTTGATCGCAAAAGCGGCAAAGGATTCATCATCCCCTCCGACGGTCGTAAAGAAGTCCAGGTCCATATTTCCGCATTCACCCCCCGCGACGCAGAAGTGCTCACCCCAGGGTTACGCGTGGAATTTTGCCGCGTCAATGGCCTGCGTGGCCCCTCAGCGGCAAACGTTTATTTGTCCTGATGGAGAGTGCATGCCGGAATGCGTGCTTCATTCACGATTTGCGTAAAATCCGCCAACGAACACATGCCCTGCGCGTTTCTTTCGCCACACTCAGCCAACGTTAACGCCACTTTGCCTGGCGGCGTTTTTAGCGACAACGGAGTTTTGTCACGCATCTGCTGTAGGGTCTGGAATACCAGCGATACATGAATCCACTGGCTGTTATCACTAAGTCGCCGCCAGCGTTCAAAAACCAGTTCGCCCCCCGGTGGGGTATTATCCGGCTGGCCTGGTAGCGTCCAGTTAAGCTCTAACGCGCCCCCCAGATTCGCCAGATTAGTGTCGTGTCCGGCAATAAATAGCAGTGAAGTGGGTAATGTCACGCCATAAACCTGTTGTTGCGTGTTATTTGGCGTCAGCGCCGTCAGCACTAAATCCAGCAACGGCGTGGCACGACTACGGGCAACATCTGGTGTCCGTTGCAGCAAATAAAACTGCGCGTTATGCAGACTTAGCAAGGTGTTCCACTGGTGTGAATCAGTAATTCGTCCCCAGCCAGGCTCCGGCATTCCCTGTGCCTGCTGCAGGAGAAATATCTCCGTCAGCATTGAAGCCAGGCTTGCCGCACCGGTCAGGGATACATTGTCATCACTCACTTTGAGTTCGGACGGCAATGCCTGAGTCAACGTACAACTTTCGTCCTGATTGTCTCGTTTAAGGCACAGATTTGATTGCTGGAAATTGAGAACCTGCTCCAGTTCGCGAAATGCGGTTTGCCGATGCTCGGTAAACTCCGCTATCGATCCCCCTGCTCTACTGAGAATAGTCGCGGTAACGTTCGGCTTATCCAGTTGGCAAACGCCAGTTTTAAGGGGATTAAACAGGGGATCGGGCAGGGAAGTATCTGGCTGGGTATGTACTGTAATCGTACAGTTGGGTGCCAGCCCGGCAGCAAAGGCTTCACCTGTTTTACGCGTACGTTCATCGACATCCGCAATAATCGCAACCTGATCAGGTTTCGGGCAGCCATTTTTTGCCAGTAAACCGTCAGCGACCAGGCGTTGGCGTTGATAATGCCCAAGATAAGTGACCAGTTCGCCGCCACGCGGGGTCAACCAGCCCAATTTCACCGGCCACTCGGGCCATGTGTCTGGAGTGACATCCTGCATGAGTGGCGTGGCTTTGGTGGGCGCACGCACGCCATGACGGCTGACAATCACCACCCGCTCCAGCTTCAGTTCCGGCTCACTCTGAGCGAATGCTGGTGGCGAGGTTAACGGAATCAGAAGAGATAAAAATGGGATCAAAATCGCTTTCATCGATATGTTTCCGTTTTTCATATCCGACATGACTGCCTGATGCGACGCGTCGTATCAGGCCTAAGTTCGTTGTACGCCAGTCATCCCTTCAGACGCGGATCCAGCCATACCAACACGACGGTAGAAAGCGAACACATCAACAAAATGCCGACGAACCACAATAGATACCACATTGTTCTTGCTCCTTAGTACAGCTCATGATCGTGACGGCGCAGCGTTTCAGTCGTCATACGACCCCACATTTTGTAGTAGCTCCATAAAGTGTAGAGCAACACTATTGGCAAAAATATCAGTACAATTACTAACATAATGCTAAGTGTCAGTTGGCTGGAGGTACTGTCCCATACGGTCAGGCTGGATATCGGACTGATACTCGAAGGCATAACAAAGGGAAATAACGTAACGCCAGCGGTGAAAATCACACCAAATTGCATCAATGACGCCATCAGAAATCCCCAACCGGGGCGACCACGGTAAATTGCCATCGCCGTCAGTAACGGGCAGAAGAAGCCGAGCAGTGGGAAGATCCACAAAACTGGCGATTCGATGAAGTTATTCATCCAGGCGCCTGGCAGTACCGTCACCATTTTCATCAGTGGATTGGACGGACCGTTGACATCCTGAGCGAGTAACACAAAGCCATCAATACCGACCCACAGCCAGTAACCCGCCAGCAGGAAGCAGAGCATCACCAGCAGCGCAGCATGTTTGGTCGCCAGTTGTGAACGCAGATGAATAGCGCCAACGGTTTTCAGCTGCAACCAGACGCCCCCTTGCAAAATCACCATACCCAGACTGAGCAAGCCGCACAGCAAAGGGAATGGCGTCAGCAACTGCCAGAAGCTACCGAGATAATCCACGCGTAATTGCGGTGTGAAGGCAAACGGCACGCCGAGCAACAAGTTGCCGAAGGCGATACCAAAGACCACTGGCGGGACCAGACTACCAATGACCAGACCGGCATCCCACATTTTGCGCCAGCGGGCATCCGCTATTTTGCTGCGATAATCAAAAGCTAACGGGCGGAAGAACAGCGAGCACAGCACCAGGATCATCGCCACATAAAAGCCAGAAAACGCCGCTGCATAGACTCTGGGCCAGGCGGCAAATAATGCCCCACCTGCGAGGATCAGCCAGACCTGGTTACCCTCCCAGTGAGCGCCAACGCTGTTGATCACTATCCGGCGTTCATCATCGTCACGCG
Source organism: Escherichia sp. E4702 (assembly GCF_963883545.1). Classification (NCBI taxonomy): domain Bacteria; kingdom Pseudomonadati; phylum Pseudomonadota; class Gammaproteobacteria; order Enterobacterales; family Enterobacteriaceae; genus Escherichia; species Escherichia sp. E4702. The sequence continues at coordinate 397,761 of NZ_CAWORF010000017.1, forward strand.
CCACCAGTGGCAGCAGACAACCGATCCCCATGTCAAATCCGTCGGTGACCATAAAGACCACCAGAATGACGCCCATCAGCAGCCACCAGATGAACCGTAATGTTTCATAATCAAACATGACTCTCTCCTTTACCCCTGTTGCTGCGCTGGTTGTTCACTCTGCATCGCACTCGGCCCCAGGCGGGCATATTTCTGCATCAGGTAGACTTCGGCGATTAAGAACAGGGTGTAAAGCCCTACGATCATGATCAGAGAGAAGGCCAGTTGGCCCGTGGTTAATGCAGAGTGCGCGGAGTATGTCGGTAAGATGTCCTGAATCGCCCACGGCTGACGACCAAACTCGGTCATAAACCACCCGGCTTCAATGGCAATCCACGGCAGTGGCAAACTCCAGAGCGCCATTTTCAGCACCCAGCGATGTTGATCGATTTTGCCGCGCAGCGTCTGGACGATCGCAATCAGCATCACCAGTAACAGCAGCGAACCGCAGCCAACCATGATGCGGAAACTCCAGAATACCGGCGCAACTTGCGGGATTGCGCCACGCATCGCCGCCTGGTACTGCGCAGCAGTGACATGATTCATATCCGGTGCATAGCGGGAGAGCAGCATGCCGTAACCGAGATCGCCTTCTAACTCGCGAAACGCCTGTAATACATGCGGCTCGCGGTTGCCCTGCGATATCTCCTGCATTAACAGCCAGGCTATGCGTCCCCGTTGCAGCCGTGGGTAGGTTTCGGCCATCAAATTTTTCAGCCCGGGAACAGGTTTATCCAATGAATGAGTGGCGAGGATCCCTAACAGGGCCGGGATTTTAATGGCAAAAGCGTTGCGTTCTTGATCTTGTTCCGGCCAGGCAACGAGATGGAACGGCGCGGGTGCAGGTTCGGTTTGCCACTCCCCTTCCATCGCCGCCAGTTTTACCGGCTGTACTCGTGCGACTTCATATGCAGAGCTGTCTCCGAGTTGCAGCGCGCCGATTATTGCCAGGGTCCCGAAGACAGAACCGATGGCAAACGAGCGGAGTGCAACGTCGCGCTCCCGCCCACGCAGCAAATACCACGCGCTGATCGCCATAATGAACATTGCCCCGGTCACATAACCTGCCATCACCGTGTGCACAAATTTCACCTGGCTGACAGGGTTAAAGACCAGATCGCTGAAGCTGGTCATCTCCATACGCAGGGTATCGATATCGAAATGCGCCCCGGTCGGGAACTGCATCCAGCCATTGGCATTCAAGATCCACAATGCGGAGATATTTGAACCGAATGCCACCAACCAGGTGACCAACAGGTGTTGGTATTTATTCAGGCGTTGCCAGCCGAAGAAGAACAGACCGACAAAAGTGGATTCGAGGAAGAAGGCCATTAATGCTTCCATCGCCAGCGGTGCGCCGAAAATGTCGCCTACATAGTTGGAATAGAATGACCAGTTAGTACCAAACTGAAACTCCATCGTCAGGCCAGTGGCCACGCCGAGAGCAAAGTTGATACCGAAGAGCTTACCCCAGAAACGCGTCATATCGCGGTAGATTGTTTTGCCGGTAACCACGTAAATAGTTTCCATGATGGCCAGCAAAAAAATCAGCCCCAGGGTAAGGGGCACAAATAAAAAGTGATACAGCGCGGTCAGCGCAAACTGCCAGCGCGATAAGTCAATAACATCCCACATGCTAACTCCTGTAGGCGAAGAGAGGGTAATAACCCTTTAATAGTAGATCCCTCTTTTTATCCTTACAGTTTGTAGGTAGTTGTATTCGCTAATTGCGATATTCACAGGACCGAAAGCGATATTTGCCACCGTTTTTACTGTTGTGCGCTTTCCGCCAGCCACTGACAAACCTCGCCAAGACGCTGCGCAGAGTCCGCCAGATCTTCCGACGCAGCCAGCACAACTTCGGGTATCGGGCAGATTTCATAACTCTCAAGCAGCGGGCCTTTTAAGGTGTCCATACAGCGTAAATGCCAGACATGGCGTAATCCCGTAGCGTTGATATAGCTCTCGCCATAGCCAATGGTGCGAATCTGAATATTGCCCGACCCACAGAGACGTGAGAGAAAAAGCCGGTCAGCTTCGCTGATGGGTAACTGCGTCAGGTTAATACTGTGCGGCTGCGCGTCGGGGTTTCGCACATGCGCCAGCAACTCATGGGCCAGCGGTAAGCCATTCATCAGGCCAACGATGGGGGGCGGTAATAGCGAATCTGTCGGCAGCGCGTTTTGCGTTGCCGCCTGCCACAACGCCAGCGGCGCGCAACCAGCCTCCAGTTTGTCCTCCAGCAACTGTTCGCCGCGACGTCTGCGTACACGCCATAATCCACAGAAGATCGCCTCCTGAATTTCACTTTCACTGCCGTCAGCGTGCTGGATGCGCACTGACACTTCCCCTTCCCCAAGCAGCGTATTGATGAAATGACGATCGTCGGCGTTGAGATTTAACAGATCGACTGCCAGCACCTCACCCAGCGGCGGCTGGCGTTCACTTAGTTGATGTTGTAACTCGTTTAACAGCGCAATCACCTGCGGGCTATGCACACATTGCTCCAGTGCCGCCATACTTGGTTCATCATTCACCTGACAGGTAATCGGCAGTGGATTCATACTGAAACTGTCGTCGCCAGGTTGTGTTCCCGGTCCCAGCAGATGGAAGAAAGTGTCGCTCATGAGGCTCGCTCCTGTTGCGGTTCGACAAGCCCACGCATCAGGTTTATCAGCTCCGCCCACGGGTGAATGCCGTTCAACACGCCGCGATAGCGACCGCCGGTAAACACCAGGGTGGCGGGAAAGCGAAAAACACCAAAGCGATCGCCAATGGCTTCGCTTTGCGCAAGATCGGCAATCGCCACCTTCCACGCATAGTCTGGAAACTCGCGCAGTAGCTCGCCGATCATTACCGGATTGTCGCTGACTTCAGGCGTCCGTTTTGGGTCACAGCTTAACAACACCACACTGTCTGGCGTTTGCGTAAGCCAGTCATCAAGATGGGATTCACTGACCGGCGTCCAGCCGCGCGCCAGCATTCGTTGCCACAACGCATCAAATGGTGTGTCGTTGCTCATCCCTGCTCCTCCAGCGTCATCCGGTACTGGCGCAAACGAACGCCTTCGTAATTTTCCATCGACAGACAGTCATAATTGAGACAACGAGACTCCTCAGTCGGTTGCGGTACAACTCCCCACTCAGCCAGCTGGACCAGCGCCGCCTGTTCCGCAGCGGGCAGTTGCTCCCGCGCCAGTTCGCTCAGGCTGCCGCCGTAGTCGTCGAGCATCGCGGGTTGCAGGCCGACGAGGGCAATGTGTGCTGGCAGATGTCCGCGGATATCTGCCAGCGCCAGCACTTCGGAGAAACTGTTCTGGTGCAGGCTCATTTTCTTCGCGCTGAGATAGGCCGGAATACGTTCTCCGGCATAGGTTTGTAGCGTTCCTGGCTCCAGCCCATAATCAATGGCATCGAGAATCAACAAGTGGCTGGCGCTTTCGACATAGCCCAGCAAGTTCAGCCCCTGAGTGCCGCCATCAACAATCTCCACTTCCTCGGGCCAGTGATAATGGGCATACAGCCGTTCTGCCACCCGCACGCCGAAGCCTTCATCGGCCCACAGCAGGTTGCCCAGCCCCATTACCACCACGCGTTGCTCGCTCATGAACGCTCCTTGTTGCTTTTGACTTTAAAAAATTTGTGGCTGCGGTAGCCGTTCACCATGGTGGAGATCACCGTGTCGTCAGACATAATGTCTTCACGCAACGCCATGTACACATGACCGATCACAAACGCGCCAATCAGCCACATCCCCAGCCGATGCCAGCTGTGAATGTCCATTGAGTTGCCGCCCGTCCAGTAGAAAAATTCCACCACGTAACGGAACGGTGTGAAGATGGCGTACTGACTGTGTTCGCTGAACAGCGCAAAACCGGTGATGATCATAAAAACGGACATCAGGAAATAGCCGAACATCGCGGCCTGGGCGATGGGATTATGACCAATATCAGCACTCGGGCGTTTTGCCAGAAACAGATACCAGCGAATTTCATACCACACGCCCAGCCACCAGCTTTTACGCCACACTGGCACGATAAACAGCTCGCGGGAGTAGCGATTACCAACAAATGCCCAGTAGATCCGCATCAGTAATACCACGGTAAAAATCATCCCGGCGCTGAAGTGAATTAACCGGATGTACCCCATGTAGAACAGATAAGTCGCCTCGCCGCTGACCGAAGGCAGCGGTTTGCCAATAAAGTAGCCAGTAACCATCAACACTGCCATGCACAGCACCGTCAGCCAGTGCCAGATCCGCACGGGCGCTTCAAAGACATAGTGGCTGACAACGTTGTCGCTTTTCTGTTGCATGATGATTCTCCTTCGCTGTTAACGCACCTGCACGGAGATAAGCTCGCTACCGTCGTTGCCCAGCACGTGAGTTGAACAGGCGAGGCACGGGTCGAAGCTGTGCAAAGTACGCAGGATTTCCAGCGGCTGTTCAGGAATAGCCATTTTGGTGTTCATCAGCGCCGCTTCATACGCACCAATTTGCCCTTTGGGATCGCGCGGGCTGGCGTTCCAGGTGGTCGGCACCACGCACTGATAGAGATCAATCTTGCCATCGCGAATGGCGGCCCAGTGGCCTAACGCCCCGCGCGGCGCTTCGGTAAAACCGACGCCCCGGCACTCTTTCGGCCAGGTCGCAGGCTCCCATTTTTCGGTAGAGGCAGTGGCGAGATTGCCGTTTTTCAGGTTGGTCATCAGCTTGTCGAAGAAGTACTGCAACTTACCTGCGGCCCACTGCGCTTCGTGCGCGCGGCACAGAATGCGGCCTAAAGTCGACTGGATGCCGGAAAGCGGCAGGTTCAGCGCCGACATCATGCGATCGACCGACTCAACGGTCGCAGCATCGCCTTTGTGGTAAGCGATTAACGTGCGCGCCAGTGGCCCCACTTCCATCGCATGGCCGCGCCAGCGTGGCGCTTTGATCCACGAGTAGCGTTCCTGTTCATTCAGCTGCTGAATGTTGGTGTCACTGCCTTTGACATCGCCGGGGTTGTACCACGGATCGGTAATACCATCGAAAGGATGACGTCCAACCCGATCGTCGGGATAACGATACCAGGCGTGATCGACAAACTCCTGCACCTGCTGCGGATCCACTAAATCTACTGGCAACACGTTTTTGAAGTCGCCGTTAATTACTGCGCCGCCAGGCATCAACAAACTTTTCTCACCAAAGTCGTTGGCGATATCGGGGAACGCACCGTAGCTGAGGACGCATTGATCCGAAAGGCCCGTGCCGATCTCGCTCCACGGTTTGTTGAACTGGCCGATGGCTAAAGCGTCGGGGATCATCACGTTATTAATGAAGTCCGCCGTACGGGTAATGATCGACTGCACCAGGTTCAGGCGTTCCATATTGACCGCCCCGACCGCGCCGCTTTCGTCAATGTTAATGGCGCAAGGCATCCCGCCGACAATCCAGTTTGGATGCGGGTTTTTACCGCCAAAGACCGCGTGGATTTTGACAATTTCACGCTGGAAATCGAGAGCTTCGAGATAGTGGGCAAAGCCCATCAGGTTGGCTTCTGGCGGCAGTTTATATTGCGGATGGCCCCAGTAGCCGTTGCGGAAGATCCCCAACTGCCCGCCTTCAACAAATTTCTTCAGTCGGTTTTGCACATCGAAGAAATATCCAGGAGACGATTTCGGCCACGAGGAGAGGCTTTGCGCCAGTTCGGAGGTTTTACGCGGATCGGCTTTCAGCGCATCTAACACATCGATCCAGTCCATCCCGGCGAGCTGATAGAAATGCACCAGGTGATCGTGGCACCAGAGCGTTGCCAGCATAATATTGCGGATGATATTGGCGTTGTCCGGCACTTTAATACCGATGGCATCTTCGATGGCGTAAACCGAAGCCAGGGCGTGTACACCGGTGCAAACGCCGCAAATACGTTCAACGAACGCCCACGCATCGCGCGGATCGCGCCCTTGCAGGATGATCTCCAGTCCGCGAAACATCGTGCCGCAGGAGACGGCATTGGTTATCACATTCTGATCGTTGATGTTTACTTCGCAGCGCATATGGCCTTCGATGCGCGTGATCGGGTCGACCACCAGGCGGCGCCCGGCATTGTTGATGGTGTATCCCTGAGTTTCGTACTGAGTGCTCATGCCTGTTTATCCTCGTTGCCCGGCTGTTGTTCTGCTTCTGCAAGTTGCTGGTTATGACGTCTGCGCTGGTCAACGGCGCTGGCGACTGCATGTACGCCAACCGCCGCAGCCACCACGCCAAGCGCGGTTAAGCCGACGGTATCGGCGGTGGAGTGAGTCCCCATTTGCGGAATATCGACCACGCGGCTGTAGAACGAGCCGCGATCCCAGAAGCCATTTTCAGAACAGCCAAGACAACCGTGACCAGACTGGATCGGGAAGGAAACGCCATCGTTCCAGCGGGTAGAGGAACAGGCGTTATACGTAGTTGGCCCTTTGCAGCCCATTTTGTACAGGCAGTAACCTTTACGCGCCGCGTCATCATCCCAACTCTGGACGAACTCTCCGGCGTCGAAGTGGGCGCGGCGATAGCATTTATCGTGAATACGCTGACCATAGAACATCAGCGGACGCCCCATTCTGTCGACATCCGGCAGGCGATCGAACGTCACCATGTAAGTAATGATGGCGCTCATCACATCCGGGATCGGCGGGCAGCCAGGCACTTTGATAATGGGTTTGTCGGTGATGACTTTGTCGATAGGCGTTGCCTGCGTCGGATTAGGTCGCGCGGCCTGCACGCAGCCCCAGGACGCGCAGGTTCCCCAGGCGATAATCGCACTGGCCCCGGCAGCGGCACGTTTGAGTTTCTCAATAAACGGTCGACCGCTGCTGATACAGAACATCCCCTGCTCGCCCAGCGGCGGATTGCCCTCTACCGCAAGGATATATTTGCCATTGTATTGTGTGATGATGTCTTCAAAGACTTCTTCCGCCTGAGTTCCGGCGGCAGCCATCAGAGTATCGTCGTAGTCGAGAGAAATAAGGGAAAGAATGACATCCTTCGCCAGTGGGTGAGCGGAGCGGATAAAAGATTCGGTACAGCAGGTGCATTCCAGACCGTGGATCCACACCACCGGAATGCGCGGTTTATTTTCCAGCGCCCAGGCAATCTTTGGTGCCATTCCCGCGCCTAATCCCAGCGAGGTTGCAGCCAGACTGCAATATTTGAGAAAGCTGCGCCGGGTGACTCCCTGACGCCGCATGGCCTGGTAAAATGTCTCCTCGTTATTCATATCGCACGTCTCTTCTCCTTGCGACACCAGCAGGACGCCGGGCGCTTATGGGTCGGCAAGCGACGTCCCTGTAGCAAGGCAAACCATCGTTTTACGTGAGATGCTGAAAACGAAAGCTCATCCTTATGCACTGGCGCACGTCGCCAGAAAGTATTGTTAATAAATCGTAGTGAAACTTTTGCACAAAACAATACAAACAGTGTGGATTTGTCTTTTAGCGATAAAAATGGACCTTATTTTCCTTAAGGTTTGGCGCAGAAGAATTACGAGCCCATTTTTATGGCGACAGAATGTCCAAATTGCTGTTATTTCAAGCTATCGACACGCATTTGTCTGTTTTTCAAGCAAACAAACAAATTGGGGGTTTACACGACGCATCGGGATGTTTATAGTTCGCGTCATTCCGGAAGTGTGGCCGAGCGGTTGAAGGCACCGGTCTTGAAAACCGGCGACCCGAAAGGGTTCCAGAGTTCGAATCTCTGCGCTTCCGCCAAATAAGATAAGGGGTTAGCTAAATGCTAACCCCTTTTTCTTTTGCCTGTCAAAATGCTATACCACACTCAGTGGCTTAACCATCCTCTGCTAAACCTGTTCCAGATCAAATGCGTAAAGATGGGTAAAACCTCTGGGTAGCTTTCGGCATTATCATTATGCTGCTTCATTAATTACATCTGTCATAGAGAGTGACTCAATGGATCGTATTGTTAGTTCTTCACATGACCGTACATCGCTGCTTAGCACCCATAAGGTGCTGCGTAATACCTATTTTCTCCTGAGCCTGACACTGGCCTTTTCGGCGATTACCGCGACGGCCAGTACGGTTCTGATGCTGCCATCTCCGGGGCTGATTCTGACGCTGGTGGGTATGTATGGTTTGATGTTCCTGACCTATAAAACGGCGAATAAGCCGACCGGGATTATCTCCGCGTTCGCGTTTACCGGTTTTCTGGGTTATATCCTCGGGCCAATTCTGAACACCTATCTGTCAGCCGGAATGGGTGACGTAATTGCCATGGCGTTGGGCGGTACGGCATTAGTGTTCTTCTGCTGCTCTGCGTATGTGCTGACCACTCGCAAAGATATGTCGTTCCTCGGCGGTATGCTGATGGCGGGTATTGTTGTTGTCCTGATCGGGATGGTGGCGAATATCTTCCTGCAACTGCCTGCTCTGCATCTGGCGATCAGCGCGGTGTTCATTCTGATCTCCTCTGGCGCAATTCTGTTTGAAACCAGCAACATCATCCACGGCGGTGAAACGAACTACATTCGTGCCACTGTGAGCCTGTATGTGTCGCTGTATAACATCTTCGTTAGCCTGTTGAGCATTCTGGGCTTCGCCAGCCGCGATTAATCTCGCCCGCTATCTCTTTCTGAGCCTCGCTTTATGCGGGGCTTTGTTTTTTGTTACACTGCCGCCAGTCTGACTAAGGTAGTAAATAATTATGCTGATCTTCGAAGGTAAAGAGATAGAAACCGATACCGAAGGCTATCTCAAAGAGAGTAGCCAGTGGAGCGAACCACTGGCGGTGGTCATTGCAGAGAACGAAGGTATTACACTGTCGCCAGAACACTGGGAGGTGGTGCGTTTTGTGCGTGACTTCTACCTGGAATTTAATACATCTCCGGCAATTCGTATGCTGGTTAAAGCGATGGCGAATAAATTTGGTGAAGAGAAAGGCAATAGCCGCTATCTGTACCGACTGTTCCCGAAAGGCCCGGCAAAGCAAGCCACCAAAATTGCTGGCCTGCCTAAACCGGTAAAATGCATTTAACGAATACGGAAATCCGTTAACTCCCCGGAGGGATGATGCGGCTCGCTAAGCACCCGTTCCACACGCGCTGAACGCGGGCCGCCGCTTTTTAACCACTGCATTAATTTTTCCACCTGCCCTTCTTCACCGCAGGCAACGACTTCCACGCTGCCATCGTCAAGATTTTTGGCGTAACCAGTTAATCCCAATCTTTTCGCTTCGTACTGGGTGGTATAGCGAAACCCTACGCCCTGAACCCGGCCGTATACCCAGGCAATTATGCAGACTTTCGACATGACTGCTCCCCTTATCCTTAATGGACGCGTTGCAAATCCATGGAAAACTCCGGACAATGGCGCCCATTTCTTTGCATCGACAGAATAGTTAATTATGAGTGTACGTTTAGTGTTAGCCAAAGGGCGCGAAAAATCATTACTTCGTCGCCATCCGTGGGTTTTTTCCGGCGCCGTTGCCCGGATGGAAGGTAAAGCCAGCCTCGGAGAAACCATCGATATTGTTGATCATCAGGGAAAATGGTTAGCACGCGGCGCTTATTCGCCAGCATCGCAAATCCGTGCGCGCGTCTGGACGTTTGACCCGTCCGAATCCATCGACATTGCCTTTTTTACTCGCCGTTTACAACAGGCGCAAAAGTGGCGCGACTGGCTGGCGAAAAAAGATGGCCTCGATAGCTATCGTTTAATCGCTGGCGAATCTGATGGCCTGCCTGGCATTACTATCGACCGCTTCGGCAATTTTCTGGTGCTGCAACTGCTGAGTGCTGGCGCAGAGTATCAGCGCGCGGCATTAATTAGCGCCCTGCAAACGCTCTATCCGGAGTGCGCAATTTACGACCGCAGCGACGTCGCTGTACGTAAAAAAGAAGGTATGGAGCTGACCCAGGGTCCCGTTACCGGCGAGCTGCCGCCTGCCCTGCTGCCGATTGAAGAACACGGTATGAAGCTGCTGGTGGACATTCAACACGGCCACAAAACGGGCTACTACCTGGACCAGCGTGACAGCCGCCTGGCTACCCGCCGCTACGTTGAAAATAAACGCGTACTCAACTGTTTCTCCTATACCGGTGGTTTCGCCGTCTCGGCATTAATGGGTGGATGCAGCCAGGTAGTCAGTGTCGATACTTCGCAGGAAGCCCTGGATATCGCGCGGCAGAACGTTGAGCTGAACAAGCTGGATCTGAGCAAGGCTGAGTTTGTCCGTGATGACGTTTTTAAATTGCTGCGTACCTATCGCGATCGCGGTGAAAAATTTGACGTTATCGTGATGGACCCGCCGAAGTTTGTTGAGAATAAAAGCCAGTTGATGGGCGCATGCCGTGGCTATAAAGACATCAACATGCTGGCCATTCAGCTGTTGAATGAAGGCGGAGTTCTCCTGACTTTCTCATGTTCTGGCCTGATGACCAGCGATTTATTTCAGAAAATCATCGCTGACGCCGCAATTGATGCCGGTCGTGATGTACAATTTATAGAGCAGTTCCGTCAGGCCGCCGATCACCCGGTGATCGCTACCTACCCGGAAGGGCTATATCTGAAAGGGTTTGCCTGTCGCGTCATGTAACTTGAAAAGTGAAATTTTGCCCATATATCAAAGGTAAAGATTTCCCGGGAGGTGACTATGATTGCCAGCAAATTCGGTATCGGCCAGCAGGTCCGCCATTCCCTGTTAGGTTATCTCGGAGTGGTCGTGGATATCGACCCGGTTTACTCGCTCTCTGAACCGTCGCCTGATGAGCTGGCGGTGAATGACGAGCTTCGTGCCGCTCCGTGGTATCACGTGGTGATGGAGGATGACAACGGCCTACCGGTTCATACCTACCTGGCTGAAGCCCAGCTAAGTAGCGAATTGCAGGATGAACATCCAGAGCAACCGTCAATGGATGAGCTAGCGCAGACTATCCGCAAACAACTCCAGGCGCCGCGTCTGCGTAACTAATCCTCATAAACATGCCCGGAAGGTTTTCGCCTTCCGGGTATTTTTTTATTTCGCCAGGCCCAGACGAGGGATCTCAATCGCCGGGCAGCGATCCATCACCACGTTTAGCCCTGCATCACGCGCCAGCACTGCCGCCTGTTCATTTATAACACCCAGCTGCATCCATAAGGTTTTCGCACCAATAGCGATCGCCTCCTGCGCCACGCCCCATGCTGCTTCTGAATTACGGAAAACATCGACCATATCCACTTTTTCCGGAACCTCCGCCAGCGTGCCGTAACCTTGCTGGCCTAACAGCGTTTTACCGGCGACCTTTGGCGAGACGGGAATAACGTGATAGCCCTGATCGAGCAGATACTTCATTACGCGATAACTTGGACGATCGGGTTTGTCACTTGCTCCCACAAGCGCAATGGTGCGAGTGGACGTTAAAATGCCTGCAATATCGGTTTCTTTCATCATTTCCTCCAGACTATTTACCAAAGTGTACGACAATCCCGACATGCCAACCATGTAGCTACTACGAATGTATGAGAGCAAAAGCAGAAAACATGTCTATATGTTAGTAAGTATGATTAAAGAAAAATTTTGATACATTATTAGTCGGGCGGTCTTTGGACAGGAGCTACCTATGAAAACCGGCATTATGACCACCTTGATTGCACTGTGTTTGCCGGTATCCGTTTTTGCCACCACACTGCGGCTATCCAGCGATGTTGATCTCCTGATACTCGACGGTAAAAAGGTTTCCAGTTCTCTGCTTCGCGGTGCTGATAGCATCGAACTGGATAATGGACCACATCAGTTAGTGTTTCGCGTTGAAAAGACAATCCATCTTTCCAGTAACGAAGAGCGACTTTATATCTCCCCGCCGCTGGTCGTTAGCTTTAATACCCAGCTCATTAGTCAGGTGAATTTTCGTCTCCCTCGCCTGGAGAATGAACGAGAAGCGAACCATTTTGACGCAGCGCCGAACCTTGAATTGTTAGATGGCGATGCGACGCCGATTCCGGTGAAGCTGGATATTCTCGCCATTACCTCTGCCGGGAAAACAATCGATTATGAGCTGGAAGTCGAACGCTATAACAAATCCGCGAAACGCGCTTCGCTACCGCAATTTGCCACTATGATGGCGGACGACAGTACACTGCTCTCCGGCGTTTCGGAACTGGATGCAATTCCTCCGCAGTCACAGGTGCTCACTGAACAACGGCTGAAGTATTGGTTTAAACTGGCTGACCCACAAACGCGTAATAACTTTCTGCAATGGGCGGAAAAACAACCTTCTTCCTGAGATTTTTGTGCCTGTGCGCAGGCTTTTTCAGTCTTTATCTTGCAGCGATAAGTGCTTACAGTAGTCTGTAGGAAAGTTAACTACGGATGTAAATTATGGAACTGACAACTCGCACAATGGCGGCGCGTAAACATATTGCGCTGGTGGCACATGATCACTGCAAGCAAATGCTCATGAGCTGGGTGGAACGGCATCAGCCGCTTCTGGAGCAGCACGAACTTTATGCAACGGGCACCACGGGTAACTTAATTTCCCGCGCGACAGGAATGAACGTCAACGCGATGCTGAGCGGCCCGATGGGCGGCGATCAGCAGGTTGGCGCATTGATCTCAGAAGGGAAAATTGATGTGCTGATTTTCTTCTGGGACCCGCTGAATGCTGTACCACACGACCCCGACGTGAAAGCGTTGCTGCGTCTGGCGACGGTGTGGAACATTCCGGTCGCCACCAACGTGGCAACGGCTGATTTCATCATCCAGTCACCACATTTCAACGACGCTGTAGATATTCTGATCCCGGATTATCAGCGTTATCTCGCAGAACGCCTGAAGTAAGTTCGCACAGGCGGCACTCGCCGCCTGCTTCTTACGGTTTCCTTGCTACCGGTACATCCAGTTTTTTCAGGTCGTCCACAAAGGGAGAAGGATTCTCTTTGCTGAACAGTACCCAAACCCGATGCCGTGCGCGAGTGAGCGCAACGTACATCAATCGCCGTTCTTCGGCGTCCGGGTAGTCCTCTACCGGTGGCAGTAGCGCCTCTTCCATAATGGACTCACGCGCCACAGCCGGGAAGCCATCACTCCCCTTCTGCAAACCAACGATGATGACGTAGTCGGCCTGTTGCCCTTTGCTGGCATGAATGGTCATAAAGTCGATTTGCAGCTTCGGCCAGCGCGTCGTGGCTTTATCCAGAGTAACGGGCTTCAGATGGTGGTAACGCGCCAGTACCAGAATGCGCTCTTCGGGTTTGACATAACCAGATAGCTTGTCCAGTAAAGCGTCAAGCTGACTCTCATCCAACAAGGTGACGGCTTTTTTGTCACCATTCGTTAAGCTATTCAGCGGTTTTTTCAACTGATTAGGGTTCTGCTGAATAAAACGGTTTGCCACCTCTCCGATACGGCTATTGAAACGGTAAGTCGTGTCTAAATCACAGCGATCGCCTTCACCAAAGTTTTCATGGAAGGCCGTGGTGAGCGACATTTGCGCGCCGCTGAAGCGGTAAATAGCCTGCCAGTCATCGCCAACGGCAAACAACGTTGTCTGACTATTTTGTTTACGCAATGCTGCCAGCAAGGCCGCTCGCTGTGGGGAGATGTCCTGGAATTCATCAACCAGAATATGTTTCCACGGGCTGATAAACCGCCCTTTCTCAAGGATAGCAATCGCCTGATGAATCAGACCTGAAAAATCGACGGCATTTTCCGCTTTCAGCGCACCTTTCCAGGCTTTCAGCAACGGTGCCATCAATTTGATTCGTTTACTGAACAGATCCCGAATCTCTTCTGGCGCACTGGCAATCATTTCAGCCTGCGCGCCACCGTGCATCCGCATCAGACTGACCCAGCGATCGAGGCGAGATGCGAGACGACGCTGCAATTTTTCATCATCCCAGAAGTTGCCTTCTGGCACTGACCACTGCAGTTCTTCCATCAACCATTGTCGCCAGCCCTTCGCCTGTGCTTTCTTTTCACTACACTGCTTGCGCCACTCAGCAATAAAGAGTTCATGGCGGGCTGCGGTGTCATTTTCCAGGTTGCTGACTGTCGGTACTTTTTTGCTGCCTTGCTGAATAATATGCAGGGCCAGAGAATGAAACGTGCGCGCGGTAATCTCTTCGGTATGCAGCCGTTCGCGGATCCGCTCGTCCATCTCTTCCGCCGCTTTTCGGCCAAACGCCAGCAATAAAATTTGCTCGGGAGATGCTTCACCACGCGCCAGTAACCAGCCTGCGCGCGCCACCAGCACAGACGTTTTTCCGCTTCCTGCGCCAGCCAGCACTAACAGGGAATGCTCACCATTAACCACCGCCCGGGCCTGCGCCGGATTAAGCGGTGAAGACTCAACCTGACGGAAAAAATCCGCATATTCGTTAAGCATGGTTTCGGTATACGCCTGATTATGCTGCAACCGACTGCCTTCAATATCTTTCAGCCAGGCCTGACATTTGCGCCACGCCTCACGACAGTTATCAAATTCCTCCAGGCGATTAACCGGTAATGGCAACGCTGACAAAGCCTGACGAATTTGTTGCTGTACCCCAGTGGTTTGCTCCCGCGTCAGCCATTTATTTTCTCCAGTGCGGGCAGCAATAAGATCCAGTTGTTGCTGCAATACGCCAGCGGCAATTTCGCTCATTTCCTCGCTCCAGCGCCGCCAGTGAGCATCAAGATGATGGTGAAAACGCTGCGTCTCTGCCCATTCAGTGCCATGCAGACGCACGACTTTTTCATCAGGCAATACAAATTCCAGCTCACCCCATACCAAACCACGTTTGCAGTGAATAGCCAGTAATTGATTGAAAGGAATAAGGTATTCGTGGCGATCGCCGGAAACTTTTATCCCGGCATTGAGGATCACCGCCCGATCGTAAGGGTGCTGTGCCAGACGTTTGCCAAGAGTTGTCGCTTTCAGTTCCATGTCTCTGTAGATCCACACGATGTCATTTCTTATCAGTGTAACCGCCAGAGAAAACGTGCTCCAGCCCAAAAAAACGTTACAATTGCCGCCCATTACTGAAAACCACAGTAAAGCGAGGTTTTATGCGTACCGTTTTGAACATTCTGAACTTTGTGCTTGGCGGATTCGCCACCACTCTTGGCTGGCTGTTAGCGACCCTGGTCAGTATTGTGCTGATTTTTACCTTACCGCTGACACGATCCTGCTGGGAGATAACCAAACTGTCTCTGCTGCCTTATGGCAATGAAGCTATTCATGTCGATGAACTAAACCCGGCAGGCAAAAATGTGCTGCTTAACACTGGCGGTACGGTGCTGAATATTTTCTGGCTGGTTTTCTTCGGCTGGTGGCTATGTCTGATGCATATCGCAACAGGTATCGCGCAATGCATTTCCATCATTGGTATTCCGGTTGGTATTGCGAACTTTAAAATTGCCGCTATTGCACTGTGGCCGGTCGGACGCCGCGTGGTATCGGTAGAAACAGCTCAAGCTGCGCGTGAAGCCAATGCACGTCGCCGTTTCCAATAATCCAACATTATGGCCTTTATGCTAAGTCCTTTGCTCAAACGCTATACCTGGAACAGCACCTGGCTGTATTACGTGCGCATTTTTATCGCACTTTGCGGCACTACTGCGTTTCCGTGGTGGCTGGGTGATGTAAAACTTACGATTCCGCTGACTCTCGGAATGGTGGCGGCAGCACTGACCGATCTCGACGACCGACTGGCGGGACGTCTGCGTAATCTCATTATTACGCTGTTCTGTTTTTTTATTGCCTCGGCTTCAGTAGAGCTGTTATTTCCGTGGCCCTGGCTGTTCGCCATTGGTTTAACGCTCTCCACCAGCGGCTTCATTTTGCTCGGCGGCCTGGGTCAACGCTATGCGACCATCGCTTTCGGTGCATTGCTGATTGCCATTTACACGATGTTGGGAACCTCCCTGTATGAGCACTGGTATCAGCAGCCTATCTATCTGCTTGCTGGTGCGGTTTGGTACAACATCCTGACGCTTATTGGTCATTTGCTGTTCCCTGTCCGCCCGTTGCAGGACAACCTGGCACGTTCTTATGAACAACTGGCGCGGTATCTGGAACTCAAATCACGTATGTTTGATCCTGATATTGAGGATGAAAGCCAGGCACCGCTGTATGATTTGGCGCTCGCCAACGGGCAACTTATGGTGACGCTGAACCAGACGAAAATCTCGTTGCTGACCCGCTTACGCGGCGACCGCGGTCAGCGGGGAACGCGTCGTACACTACATTACTATTTTGTAGCGCAGGATATCCACGAGCGGGCAAGCTCTTCACATATTCAGTATCAAACGCTGCGAGAACATTTTCGCCACAGCGATGTGCTGTTCCGCTTCCAGCGCCTGATGTCGATGCAGGGACAAGCTTGCCAACAATTGTCACGCTGTATTTTGCTGCGTCAGCCTTATCAGCACGATCCACATTTTGAACGCGCTTTTACGCATATTGACGCCGCACTTGAGCGGATGCGCGAAAACGGTGCGCCCGCCGATCTACTAAAAATACTGGGATTCCTGCTGAACAATTTACGTGCCATAGATGCCCAACTGGCGACTATTGAATCAGAACAAGCCCAGGCGCTGCCCCACAATGCAGACGAAAATGAACTCGCCGACGACAGCCCTCGCGGGTTTAGCGATATCTGGCTGCGTCTTAAACGTAACTTAACGCCGGAGTCTGCACTCTTCCGCCATGCAGTGAGAATGTCGCTGGTATTGTGTGTTGGTTACGCCATCATTCAGATAACCGGAATGCATCACGGATATTGGATCCTGCTGACAAGTCTGTTTGTCTGCCAGCCAAACTATAACGCCACGCGCCACCGTCTGAAGTTAAGGATTATTGGTACGTTGGTGGGTATTGCGATTGGTATTCCTGTGCTGTGGTTTGTTCCGTCACTGGAAGGACAACTGGTGCTGCTGGTGATTACCGGCGTGCTCTTTTTTGCCTTCCGTAACGTGCAATACGCTCATGCAACGATGTTCATTACGCTTCTGGTGTTACTGTGCTTCAACTTGCTGGGTGAAGGTTTTGAAGTCGCGCTGCCTCGCGTAATCGATACACTGATCGGCTGTGCAATAGCATGGGCGGCGGTGAGCTACATCTGGCCCGACTGGCGGTTTCGCAATCTGCCGCGAATGCTTGAACGCGCGACGGATGCTAACTGCCGTTATCTCGATGCCATTCTTGAGCAATATCATCAGGGGCGTGACAACCGTCTGGCGTATCGTATTGCCCGTCGCGATGCTCACAACCGTGATGCTGAACTGGCGTCGGTGGTGTCGAATATGTCCAGTGAACCGAACGTCACACCGCAAATTCGCGATGACGCATTCCGTTTACTGTGCCTTAACCATACGTTTACCAGCTATATTTCTGCCCTCGGCGCACACCGCGAACAGTTAACCAACCCTGAAATTCTGGCGTTTCTTGATGACGCAGTTTGCTATGTTGATGACGCGCTACATCATCAACCTGCCGATGAAGAACGCGTCAATCAGGCATTAGCTGGCCTGAAACAGCGGATGCAACAACTTGAACCGCGGGCAGACAGCAAAGAACCTCTGGTCGTACAGCAAATCGGGTTACTGATTGCATTACTGCCAGAAATTGGCCGTCTGCAACGTCGGATTACTCAAGTTCCTCAGGAAACTCCTGTTTCGGTGTAATAGAATCTGCCCATTCTGCAAGCTCCTGGCGGCGTGCCACCGGGAGCGCAGCTTCATGAATACCGATAATTGCGCCTTCAAGCATGAACAGAATCTTTTCTGTCACCAGACTGTTATGCTGCCGTAGTCGCAACCAGCACATTTTCGCCCCAAGTATACGTAGCGCCCGAACATCCTTAATCCCCACTTCCCCGAGAATCGCTTCCAGGTGATAAGACATATTGGGCAAATCTTTCAGCCGTTGCTGGGTGTCGCGCGTACTTTTCTCTTTAAGCGCAGCGTCCAGCGAATATTTCGACAGCCGCACCAACTTCTGTTGATTCCGCCATAAGCTTTCATCAACCCGGTAGTAATTGAGAGTAACGGGGCGGCCACACTTTTTGTATGTCAGCCAGACTGGCGGATGTTTTACACAGTACTGTGCGCTTTGCTCACAAGCCCGAAGATACAACTCACCATCAGAAACCATCGCAAACACTGTATCGTCAACGGTCAGACTGTAACTGCCAAACAACGATCGATATTCAATAGTGCCTAACATCGATAGATATTCTTGTGACTTATAGATCCGCTTGTAGGAGAGGCTTTTCATAAAATTCCTTTTAAAATCATAATATAAAAGAATAATTCACATTAACGGATCCGTTAAATACGAAAATAGGCAACTTATTCTCAAGGGGCAAGATTAATTTAAGTTTTCAGGTCACCAACGACAAAAATTGCGAGGCTCTTTCCGAAATTTGTGTTGATCTTTGTTGTCACTGGATGTACTGTATATTCATACAGTAACTCACAGGGCTGGATTGATTATGTACACTTCAGGCTACGCAAATCGTTCTTCGATGTTCTCCTCCACAGCAAGCAAAATTGCGCGTGTCTCTACGGAAAACACTACAGCCGGGCTAATTAGTGAAGTTGTCTATCGCGAAGATCAGCCCATGATGACGCAACTCCTGCTTTTGCCATTATTACAGCAACTCGGCCAACAATCGCGTTGGCAACTTTGGTTAACGCCACAACAAAAACTAAGTCGTGAATGGGTTCAGGCAGCGGGACTACCCTTAACTAAGGTGATGCAGATAAGCCAGCTTTCCCCTTGTCACACCGTGGAATCGATGGTTCGTGCTTTGCGTACGGGAAATTACAGCGTAGTGATCGGTTGGTTGGCAGACGATCTGACAGAAGAAGAGCATGCTGATCTTGTCGATGCCGCCAATGAAGGTAACGCAATGGGGTTTATTATGCGTCCAGTAAGCACACACTCTCACGCCACGAGACAACTTTCTGGGCTAAAAATTCACTCAAATTTGTATCATTAAGTAAATTTAGGATTAATCCTGGAACTTTTTTTGTTAACCCGTAGACGCTTTCACTTGTCACTAATTTTACTTGTGGAGGCTTGTCTGAAGCGGTTTCCGCGATTTTATCCTGTAAAGTATCGTTAACAAAAAAGGTTAAACGTACCTTATACAAGTCTTTTTTTTCATATGCCTGACGGAGTTCACACTTGTAAGTTTTCAACTACGTTGTAGACTTTACATCGCCAGGGGTGCTCGGCATAAGCCGAATTTATCGGCAGAGTTACAATTGAGCAGATCCCCCGGTGAAGGATTTAACCGTGTTATCTCGTTGGAGATATTCATGGCGTATTTTGGATGATAACGAGGCGCAAAAAATGAAAAAGACAGCTATCGCGATTGCAGTGGCACTGGCTGGTTTCGCTACCGTAGCGCAGGCCGCTCCGAAAGATAACACCTGGTACACTGGTGCTAAACTGGGCTGGTCCCAGTACCATGACACTGGTTTCATTCCTAACAATGGTCCGACCCACGAAAACCAACTGGGTGCAGGTGCTTTTGGTGGTTACCAGGTTAACCCGTATGTTGGCTTTGAAATGGGTTACGACTGGTTAGGTCGTATGCCGTACAAAGGCGACAACATCAACGGCGCATACAAAGCTCAGGGCGTTCAACTGACCGCTAAACTGGGTTACCCAATCACTGACGATCTGGACATCTACACTCGTCTGGGTGGTATGGTATGGCGCGCAGACACCAAGGCTAACGTACCTGGTGGCCCATCCTTTAAAGACCACGACACCGGCGTTTCTCCGGTATTCGCAGGTGGTGTTGAGTACGCGATCACTCCAGAAATCGCTACCCGTCTGGAATATCAGTGGACCAACAACATCGGTGACGCTAACACCATCGGTACTCGTCCGGACAACGGTCTGCTGAGCCTGGGTGTTTCCTACCGTTTCGGTCAGGGCGAAGCAGCTCCAGTAGTTGCTCCGGCTCCGGCTCCGGCTCCAGAAGTACAGACCAAGCACTTCACTCTGAAGTCTGACGTTCTGTTCAACTTTAACAAAGCAACCCTGAAACCGGAAGGTCAGGCTGCTCTGGATCAGCTGTACAGCCAGCTGAGCAACCTGGATCCGAAAGACGGTTCCGTAGTTGTTCTGGGTTACACTGACCGCATCGGTTCTGACGCTTACAACCAGGGTCTGTCCGAGCGTCGTGCTCAGTCCGTCGTTGATTACCTGATCTCCAAAGGTATCCCGTCTGACAAGATCTCCGCACGTGGTATGGGCGAATCCAACCCGGTTACTGGCAACACCTGTGACAACGTGAAACAGCGTGCTGCTCTGATCGACTGCCTGGCTCCGGATCGTCGCGTAGAGATCGAAGTTAAAGGCATCAAAGACGTTGTAACTCAGCCGCAAGCTTAAGTTCTCGTCTAATAAAAAACCCCGCTACTGCGGGGTTTTTTTTCATCTGTAGTAAAGTAAATGACCTTCGCCAGTTATTCCTTACCAAGTAATGCCTGCAAATCCTGCTTCAAAGAAGACATTTTATTCGCATACTTCTCTTTGTGTTCCGCATCTTCAATCAGCTGGACAATCGTTTCGGATAGCGTTTTACCACGACGTTGCGCAAGCCCTGCTAACCTTTGCCAGACAATAAATTCCAGATCGATAGATTTCTTGCGCGTATGCTGATGCTCCGCATTAAAGTGCCGTTTTCGTCTGGCCCGAATCGTCTGTTTCATGCGATTAAGCAGCTCTGGATTCATATGTTTTTCAATCCAGCCATTTACGAGTACAGGTTCGTTCTCCAGCGATAGCAACACATCGACGGCTTCCTGGGCGGCACTGGCCTCTATGTAACGGGTGATCAACTCACCTTCACGGTGCTTCTTCACCAGATATTTCCATTTCCAACCACTTTCAAGATTTTCAAGTTGTTGATATTTCATAGCGATCTCAATGTTACCGTGTAACTCTTTACAGAATATCAGCTTTTTACCTGCTTGATGAAAAGAATCTCTGTCCTGTGAGCTTTAACGCCCATGCCGGGACTTTTGTCGGTGCTTTCTACGTGTGCTGCAGTGCCGGTTACGGTATAATCGCGCCTTTGACAACAGACTAAAAAACATCGACTTTGACCATTACGAAACTTGCATGGCGTGACCTGATTCCTGATACCGAAAGCTATCAGGAAGTATTCGCACAGCCACATTTGATTGACGAAAACGATCCTTTATTCAGTGATACTCAACCGCGACTGCAATTTGCGCTTGAGCAGTTGCTGCACGCGCGGGCATCATCCTCTTTTATACTGGCAAAAGCGCCGGAAGAATCCGATTATCTGAATCTTATAGCCGATGCTGCACGCACGCTACAAAGCGATGCAGGCCAACTGATGGGCGCTCACTATGAGATTTCCGGCCACACCATACGCTTACGGAACGCAGTTAGCACTGACGATAATTTTGCGACCTTAACCCAGGTTGTTACTGCTGACTGGGCTGAAGCCGAACAGCTTTTTGGCTGTTTGCGCCAGTTTAATGGCGACATTACCTTGCAGCCAGGACTGGTACATCAGGCCAATGGCGGCATTTTGATTATCTCCTTGCGTACACTGCTGGCCCAGCCATTGCTGTGGATGCGTCTGAAGAACATCGTCAACCGCGAACGCTTCGATTGGGTAGCATTTGATGAGTCGCGCCCTCTCCCCGTCTCTGTACCTTCAATGCCATTGAAGCTGAAAGTCATTCTGGTAGGCGAACGCGATTCATTGGCCGATTTCCAGGAGATGGAGCCAGAACTGTCTGAACAAGCGATCTATAGCGAATTTGAAGATACTCTGCAGATAGTCGATGCCGAATCCGTAAGCCAGTGGTGTCGCTGGGTGACTTTTATCGCCAGACTTAACCACTTGCCAGCGCCAGATGCCGACGCCTGGCCGGTACTTATCCGCGAAGCAGTACGCTATACCGGTGAGCAAGAAACGCTGCCACTTAGTCCGCAGTGGATCCTCCGCCAGTGTAAAGAGGTCGCTTCATTGTGCGAAGGTGATACCTTCTCTGGCGAGCAGCTAAACTTAATGCTACAGCAGCGGGAATGGCGCGAAGGTTTCCTCGCCGAGCGCATGCAGGATGAAATCCTTCAGGAGCAGATCCTGATTGAAACCGAAGGTGAACGCATCGGGCAAATTAACGCCCTTTCGGTCATTGAATTTCCAGGCCATCCACGCGCATTTGGCGAACCTTCTCGCATTAGCTGCGTTGTGCATATTGGCGATGGTGAATTCACCGACATCGAACGGAAAGCGGAGCTTGGCGGCAACATTCACGCTAAAGGGATGATGATCATGCAGGCGTTTTTGATGTCGGAACTTCAGCTTGAGCAACAGATCCCTTTCTCGGCGTCACTGACCTTTGAGCAATCATACAGTGAAGTGGATGGTGACAGCGCATCAATGGCCGAGCTCTGCGCTCTGATCAGCGCCCTTGCTGATGTCCCGGTGAATCAGAGTATCGCCATTACAGGTTCAGTGGATCAGTTTGGTCGCGCCCAGCCTGTGGGCGGTCTGAATGAGAAAATCGAAGGCTTCTTTGCTATCTGCCAGCAGCGTGAGTTAAGTGGGAAGCAAGGTGTGATTATCCCCAGCGCTAACGTTCGCCATTTAAGTCTTCACAGTGAACTGGTGAAGGCAGTAGAGGAAGGCAAATTCACCATCTGGGCAGTGGACGATGTGACTGATGCACTGCCGTTATTATTAAATCTGGTGTGGGATGGCGAAGGCCAGACGACGCTGATGCAAACTATCCAGGAACGTATCGCGCAAGCATCGCAACAGGAAGGGCGTCACCGTTTTCCGTGGCCACTACGTTGGCTGAACTGGTTTATTCCGAACTGATCGGACTTGTTCAGCGTACACGTGTTAGCTATCCTGCGTGCTTCAATAAAATAAGGCTTACAGAGAACATGGTAGATAAACGCGAATCCTATACAAAAGAAGACCTTCTTGCCTCTGGTCGCGGTGAACTGTTTGGTGCTAAAGGCCCACAATTGCCAGCACCGAACATGCTGATGATGGACCGTGTGGTCAAAATGACTGAAACGGGCGGTAACTTCGACAAAGGGTATGTAGAAGCAGAGCTGGATATTAATCCGGACCTGTGGTTCTTCGGTTGCCACTTCATCGGCGATCCGGTAATGCCGGGCTGCCTAGGCCTGGACGCGATGTGGCAGCTGGTAGGATTCTACCTCGGCTGGCTGGGCGGCGAAGGTAAAGGCCGCGCCCTGGGCGTTGGCGAAGTGAAATTCACAGGCCAGGTGCTGCCGACGGCGAAAAAAGTGACCTATCGTATTCACTTTAAACGCATTGTTAACCGTCGTCTGATTATGGGCCTGGCGGATGGCGAAGTGCTGGTTGATGGTCGTTTGATCTATACCGCCAACGACCTGAAAGTGGGTCTGTTCCAGGATACGTCTGCATTCTGATTTTAATCAGACAGAGTATATAAAGGCGAAACCTCCGCAATGCGGAGGTTTCTTTTTAAAGAGACAGAATCAGGCCATTACTACCCTGTCCGCCATGGCTTCTCGCCAGCCTCCCAGCCATTGTGACCTTTGATTCAGCGTCTGATAGGGACACATTTCTTTTGAGCGTCCGGCGATGCCGGCCTGATAACCACGTTGATGTGCCCGTTCCAGGCGATCTCGTTTTTGTCTCTTCATGCCTCGTTTCCCTCATACTGGTTTCTGGTGGAAAAGAAAACAGTGATTACTAAATGTGCAATCACAGTTAAGCAATACCGCGAATCATAACTGCCGTCAATGCGCAAAATTCACGCCACTGCCATATTTGTGAGCTACACGGGCATGTCGGTTGTACAAAAAATGTGAAGCGGAACAAGTTTTCCCATGGCTTATAAACAAAAAAACCGCCTCAGGCTACATGCCGGAGACGGTTATATTTACAAATCTTTATAATTAAGGTAGACGCTTTATCTCTTGCGCAATAGTAGCGGCTTCCTGACTCCAGACACTGGCCAGTACTTTCACCATTTCATCGTAGCCATCCTGATTCTGCACCCCTTCCACACGGAACGGACGTTTTATCAGTTGTCCCTGATGGTTTAGTAGCCACTCGCCGCTCACAATCACCTTACCATCGTAACGGCCGTTAAACTCCGTCACAGTCACATTAAGCGTGTCCTGGGTGCTTCCCAAAGGCTGGGAAGCTACGACCCAACCGGGCAGTTGCGCACTCAGGTTAGCGACCAAAGTATTGCGCAACTGTTGATCCAGCGGGCTGGCCCACAGGTTGTTATTGGCAATCACATACTTCACATCACTGGTTTGATAAACCACACCATTCCCCGCCAGATAATCAGGAACAACGACCTGCTCTACCCATAGCAGGCGGTTACCCTGGCTGGCGGTACTTTGCGTACCGCTCTGCACCACAGGTAATTGGTAATAGTTTTTGTTAATTTCACCGGAGCTGCATCCGGCCAGCCACAGTGCCGCTATCGTCACTAGCCACTTTTTCATTGTTTCGCCCTCTTCGGCTCTGGATCTTTTTTATCCTTCGCTTCAAATACCAGCGCGTTGCTCTTCTCGTTGAGCGTTTTCAGAACCGGTTGCAGTTCACGCAATACCTGATCAAGACGCTGCATATCCGCCACCATCTTGTTATAAGCTGCGGAACCCGGCTGGAAGCCCTGCATGCTGCGATTCAATTCGCGCAGTGTCGACTGCATATCCGTCGGCAACTGTTGCATCGACTGGCTGGCAAGGATCTTGTTCATACTATCCAGCGTAGTCTGCAGGTTTTTCATCGTGCGCTGACTTTCCGACAACGTACTGGTCGCCTGTTCAATCATCGGATTCAACGGCAGTTTGTTAATCTTATCCAACGCTTCCATCAGACGTTGCTGGATTTGCGCCAGACCACCGCTAACGGTCGGGATTATTTGATAGCCATTAAACTCACGCACACCGGTAATTGCCGGAGCATTTGGATAGAAGTCCAGATCGACGTACAGCGCTCCCGTGACCAGATTCCCGGTTTTCAGTGAACCGCGTAAACCGCGCTTCAGCAATTCGGCCAGGTGTTCTACCACATCAGCATTTTCACCTAACTGCATTTTCAGTCGTTCTGGTTCAATACGCACCATGACTGGAATGCGATAATCATCGTTAAAGACCTGACGCATATTCGGCGCAAAGAATGGCACTTTGCTTACCGTACCGAGACGAATACCGCGGAATTCCACTGGCGCGCCAGGTTGCAGACCGCGTACCGAATCTTTAAAGAACATCAGATAATCAATGTGATCTGTGTACAGTGAATCCTGGATACTCTTCTGATCATCATACAAAACGAATGACGTTTTTGGCGCAACCGGCTGTCCCAAATCCAACCCTTCAGGCACGTCAAAGCTGACACCACCACTTAGCAACGTCGTCAATGACCCCATCTCTACGCGCATCCCCGCCGAGGTCAGATCCACTGCTATGCCGCTATCTTTCCAGAAGCGAACGTTGCTCGTTACCAGGCGGTCATAAGGCGCATTGATGAACAGTTGATAGCTGATATTACGCTTCTGGGTATCGAAGGTGCTGGTTTCAACCGACCCTACGCGATAACCACGAAACAGCACGGGATCTCCCGCCGTGAGTTGCCCAGCTTTGTTGCTGTCAAGAATGACACGGATCCCTTTGGCATCTGGTGGGGCCAACGGTGGAGAATCAAGCAAATCATATTTTGTTTGCTTGCTGCCTGCAGCCCCCGGTTGCAACTCGATATACACACCGGAAAGCAACGTACCAAGGCCACTAATGCCTTCACGACCAATTTGTGGTTTCACTACCCAAAAGACCGTATCTTTGTGCAGCAGTTTTTCCATACCGGCGTTGAGACGCGCTTTGATTTCAACATGCGTTAAATCATCAGCCAGCGTGGCACTTTCGACCACACCGACGTCCACGCTACGACTTTTAATGGTAGTCTTGCCGCCTTCTATTCCTTCCGCATTAGCAGTGATCAGGGTAACTTCCGGCCCTTGATGACTGTAATGATAAAAAAGTACCCAAGCCCCGATGAGTGCCGTAACGATGGGAAATATCCACACAGGGGACCAGTTCTTCACTTTCTGGATTTTGGCTTCCCCACTATTAGATTCCATACTGTCAGGACTCCTCATGCTCTGGTTCAGGTTGACGATCCCACGACAAACGTGGATCAAACGTCATCGCAGAAAACATTGTCATAATGACGACTAAAGCAAACATTAATGCACCCATTGCCGGATAAATACTCATTAAGCCTCCCATACGCACCAGCGCCGAGAGCACCGCTATCACGAAAACGTCAATCATTGACCAGCGGCCTACAAACTCAACAACTTCGTAAATCAAATGCATTCTTTCACTATCACGCTTGCCGTGCCCTTTCGCATCCCAGCACAGCCAGGCTATGGCGATCATCTTTAAAGTTGGCACCATGATACTGGCTAAAAAGATGACGGCGGCAACCGGATAAGAGCCTTCGCTCCATAATAAGATAACCCCGGCGAGAATGGTCGACGGCATCTTAGAGCCTAAAAAATCGGTCACCATAATGGGTAAGATGTTCGCCGGGAGATATAACATGATCGACGTAAAAAGCAGTGCCAGCGTCCATTGCAGACTGTTTTTGCGTCGAACATATCCTTTGGTGCCACAGCGCGGACACACTGGATCATCGGCAGGAAGAATTGCCGTACAGCATGAGCAAGAGCGCAGCCCCTGGCGTATTCCCGTTATGCCCGGTTTCAGCGTCTGGTGAAGCTCTGGCATCGGGGCAATATCATCCCATAACCAGCGGCGATCAACGCACTGAAAGGCGCGTAATTGCAGCACACAAAATAAACACCAGGGAATGAAACTACTGCCCACGCCAATGCTGCCGTAAGCCATCAGTTTGACAAAACTGACCAACACACCGGCAAGGAAAATCTCCGCCATTCCCCAGGTTTTAAGCTGAAAAAGTACCCGCCCCAGTTGTTCTTTTAAACGAACTGGTATTTCCGCGCGATTAACCAACAGTAAAATAGTAATCAGGCAAAACGCGGGGACCAGTTGTACAAACAACAGGAAAAAAAGTACCGAGGCTGGCATAGTCCTCGGAAAACAGTACGCCCGGGATTTCCAGCAACGTAATCTCACTGGTTACCCCTGCAACGTTCATATTGACAAAAGGGAACAGGTTGGACAGCAGCAGCATGAACAGTGCAGCCAACGCATAAGCGGTAGGACGCTGTCGAGGGGCATCCCACGCAACGGTTAACGTTGTGCCACACCGAGGACATGCCGCCTTCTGACCATGCTCAAGGTGGGGTAAAACCACCAGCATGTCACACTGCGAACACAGGATGTGCTTCGCGGCATGATGATGTTCGCACATTGGTACTCCTTAATGATGCGCTATTCTACAGAATGCTGACATAGCACTCGCTTGCCGGATGCTGAACTACCGCATTATCCGCTCAGGGAGCTCGTGGAAACGCAATAAATTGACGTTTCCACCCAGGCCAGACAAGCGTAGCGCATCAGACAATTTGGCCGTTGTCAGCAGTCTCTCTTTTCACTTAACTGATTAGCGATCAGCCACCATTTTTTAATGCTTCAAGATACTCCCAACGTTCAAAAGCCTGCTCCAGTTCCTGTTCAGCGGCAGTCAGATCAGCGAGCACTTTTTGCGTATGCTCATGGGGCTGGCTGAAGAAAGAGGCATCTGCCACCTGCGCCTGTAAGGCTTCCAGTTTTGCTTCCAAATCTTCAAGCAGTTGCGGTAGCTGTTCTAATTCGCGCTGCAATTTATAGCTTAGTTTGCTACTGCTGCGTTTTACAGTTTCTGCTTTCGGCGCAGCTACTTCTTCGTTTTTTTTCACCGCAGGCTGTTTTAACACCACATACTGTTCTTGCTGTCCGCGCGCGTCGTGATAACCGCCGACATAACGGCCAATTTTGCCGCCACCTTCGAAGATCCAGCACTCTGTTACGGTGTTATCAACAAACTGACGATCGTGACTAACCAGCAATACTGTACCCTGGTAGCTGTCGATCAGCTCTTCAAGCAGTTCCAGCGTTTCAACATCGAGATCGTTGGTCGGTTCGTCGAGGATCAGTAAGTTACTGGGTTTCAGGAACAGACGCGCCAAAAGCAGACGGTTACGTTCCCCGCCAGAGAGCGCGCGCACCGGCGTCATCGCCCGTTTCGGATGGAACAGGAAGTCCTGTAAATAACCCAGTACATGGCGCGGTTTACCATTAACCATCACCTCTTGCTTACCTTCAGCAAGGTTATCCATCACCGTTTTGTCGGGATCGAGTTCCGCACGGTGCTGGTCAAAATAGGCGACTTCCAGTTTAGTGCCGACGTGAATGCGTCCGCTGTCCGGCTGAAGTTGACCAAGCATCAGTTTCAGCAGCGTGGTTTTGCCACAGCCATTCGGGCCAATCAGGGCAATTTTATCGCCACGTAGTACCTGGGCAGAAAAATCTTTCACCAGTTGCTTACCGTCAACCTGGTAGCAAACGTCTTCCATTTCGAAAACGATCTTACCGGAGCGACTGGCCTCTTCTACCTGCATCTTTGCAGTACCCATTACCTCGCGACGTTCACCGCGTTCACGACGCATTGCTTTCAGCGCACGCACGCGGCCTTCATTACGGGTACGACGCGCTTTGATCCCCTGACGGATCCACACTTCTTCCTGTGCCAGTTTGCGATCGAACTCGGCATTTTGTAGTTCTTCCACGCGCAGGGCTTCTTCTTTTTCCAACAAATACTGGTCGTAATTACCCGGATAGGTGACCAGTTTGCCGCGATCGAGATCGACAATACGCGTCGCCATATTGCGAATAAATGAACGGTCGTGGGAGATGAAAATAATCGTACCGTTGAACGTTTTCAGGAAACCTTCCAGCCAGTCGATGGTTTCAATATCCAGGTGGTTAGTCGGTTCATCGAGCAGCAACACGCGCGGATTGCTCACCAGCGCTCGCCCTAATGCGGCTTTACGCAACCAGCCGCCGGAAAGCGACGACAGCGCGACGTTAGGATCTAATCCCAGCTGTGCCAGCACTTCGTTGATGCGGTTTTCCAGTTGCCACAGGTTGTGGTGATCCAACTGTTCCTGAACCTTCGCCAGTTCGTTGAGATTCTTCTCGCTCGGGTCGTTCATCACCAGGCGCGAAATATCGTGATAGCGTTTCAGGTATTCCGCTTGTTCTTCAATGCCTTCGGCAACGAAATCATAAACGCTACCCTCAACGTTACGCGGCGGATCCTGCTGCAAACGCGCAACGATCAGATCCTGCT
This sequence comes from Escherichia sp. E4702, assembly GCF_963883545.1. Taxonomy (NCBI): domain Bacteria; kingdom Pseudomonadati; phylum Pseudomonadota; class Gammaproteobacteria; order Enterobacterales; family Enterobacteriaceae; genus Escherichia; species Escherichia sp. E4702. The sequence continues at coordinate 427,082 of NZ_CAWORF010000017.1, forward strand.
CGTAAATAATGCGACCGTCATCCAGCCCCTGTTCACGGTTGAGGATTTTCATTAACGTCGATTTGCCTGCGCCGTTACGGCCCACCAGACAAACACGTTCGTTATCTTCGATATGCAGTTCTGCGTTATCGAGAAGCGGCGCGTCGCTGAACGACAGCCATGCGCCATGCATACTGATTAATGACATTACTATTCCTTTCAGGCTGCGGTAATCAGCCAGCAGTTGTGGATCTGGCGGTTACGGGCGAAATCCTGGGAGAGCGTTTTTTGCGTAATTTCTTGTGCTTTCAGTCCCAGTTTTGCCAGTCCGTCAAGATCCATACGGAAACCACGTTTGTTGTTCGAGAACATGATCGTCCCACCTGCACGCAGCAGACGTTTCAAATCTTTCATCAGCGCCAGATGATCGCGCTGAACATCAAACGCATCTTCCATTCGTTTTGAGTTAGAGAAGGTTGGCGGATCGATAAAGATCAGATCGAACTGTTCATTAGCCTCACGCAACCACGCCAGGCAGTCGGCCTGAATGAGGCGATGCGCACGACCGGTTAAGCCATTAAGGCGCAGGTTTCGTTCTGCCCACTCCAGATAGGTACGCGACATATCCACCGTAGTGGTGCTGCGCGCGCCGCCTAATCCCGCGTGCACGGTGGCGCTACCGGTATAGGAGAACAAGTTGAGGAAATCTTTGCCTTTGCTCATCTGACCGAGCATACGACGGGCGATACGGTGATCGAGGAACAAACCAGTATCAAGATAATCCGTCAGGTTCACCCACAAGTGAGCGTTATATTCGGTAACTTCCAGAAACTCGCCCTTCTCGCCCAGTTTCTGGTACTGATTTTTGCCCTTCTGGCGTTCACGGGTTTTCAGCACCAGTTTGTTTGGCGCAATCCCGAGTACCGAAATGGTCGCCGCGATAATATCGAACAGACGTTGACGCGCTTTGTGCGCATCAATGGTTTTTGGTGGCGCATACTCCTGCACCACCACCCAATCGGCGTAGCGGTCAACGGCAACGTTGTATTCCGGTAGATCGGCGTCGTACAGGCGGTAGCATTCAATGCCTTCCTGACGCGCCCACTTCTCGAATTTTTTGAGGTTCTTACGCAGACGGTTGGCGTAGTCTTCTGCCACCATTGCCGGTTTGCTGTCTGGAGTGCTTTCGGCAACGTGGTAATTTTTCTGCACGCAGTCTAATGGACCGTTTTTCGCTTTGTACTGTTTGTCTGCACGCAGCTGCAGGCAACTTAACAGATCCGGCGAGGCACTGAATAAAGAGAGATTCCAGCCGCCGAACTGATTTTTCATGATTCGGCCCAGCAGGCTATGCAGCGCAATCAGCGCCGGTTCGCTGTCCAGACGTTCGCCGTATGGCGGGTTGCTCAACACTGTACCGTACGGCCCTTTCGGCAGAGGATTGGTCAGTTGCGCGACATCTTTCACTTCAAAAGTGATCAGTTCGCCAATCCCCGCAAGACGGGCGTTAGTGCGCGCACGTTGAATCACCCGCGCATCGCTGTCGGAACCGTAGAAATGAGAGTTGTACTCAGCCAGACCTTTACGGGCGCGGGTTTGCGCTTCCGCTTTTACTTCTTGCCAGATAGCTTCATCATGTTGCGCCCAGCCGCTAAAGCCCCAACGCCCGCGGTGCAAGCCCGGTGCGCGGTCGGTCGCCAGCATCGCCGCTTCAATCAACAACGTACCAGAACCACACATTGGATCGAGCAGCGGTGTTCCTGGCTGCCAACCGGAACGCATCACAATTGCCGCCGCCAGAGTTTCTTTGATCGGCGCAATACCTGCACGATCACGATAGCCGCGCAGATGCAAACCATCACCACTTAAATCGAGAGCGATGCTGGCGGTTTCTTTATTTAGCCAGACGTTCACGCGGATATCCGGCGCATCGCGATCGACATTCGGACGCGGCAGATTCTTACGGGTGAAAGCATCAACGATCGCATCTTTGACTTTCATCGCGCCGTACTGGCTGTTGCGGATGGTGTCATTCAGACCGCTGAAGTGGACAGCAAAGGTCGCGCCAGGATTAAACATCTCTGTCCAGTTGATCGCCTGAACGCCGAGATAAAGGTCTAAGTCACTGTAAACCTTACACTCGCCCAGCGGCAACATAATACGCGAGGCCAGGCGACTCCACATCAGGCTCTGGTAAACAAGCCGCGTGTCGCCCTTGAAATGGACCCCACCCTGAACCACCTGGCATTCAACGGCCCCCAGGTTTTCGAGTTCAGTTTTTAACAGCTCTTCCAGCCCACGGGCCGTACTGGCAAACAGAGAATTCATATCGTCACTTTTACTCTAAGGCCTACCGCAGTAGGCGTAATTGTTGCAGTCAGTTTGGACATGGACAGCACGGAGAAACCGGAACGTACACCAGTACGTGAGGATTTCGAGCACTGCCCAGGGCTAAACTGACAAATAAAATAGCCTAACGGGATAGGCACTAAGAAAATTGTTGCGCATTATAGCTAATAAGCGCGTCATGTCATAAAGTTGAGGGCTTATTTTCATTTGAGGACCGCACCGTGACGACATTAACCCGGCTTTTTATTCATCCTGTTAAATCGATGCGCGGCATCGGTCTGACGCATGCTCTGGCTGATGTCAGCGGTCTGGCCTTCGATCGCATCTTCATGGTCACAGAACCTGACGGTAGGTTTATTACTGCCCGCCAGTTTCCGCAGATGGTGCGGTTTACCCCTTCGCCCGTGCATGACGGCTTACATCTCACCGCGCCAGATGGCAGCAGCGCATACATCCGTTTTGCTGATTTCGCTATGCAGGACGCGCCAACCGAAGTGTGGGGTAACCATTTTACTGCACGCATTGCGCCAGATGAGATCAACAAATGGTTAAGCGGCTTTTTCTCCCGTGAAGTGCAACTGCGCTGGGTAGGACCGCAGATGACACGGCGCGTAAAACGCCATAACACTGTACCCTTGTCGTTTGCTGATGGCTATCCGTATCTGCTCGCTAATGAAGCCTCACTGCGTGATGTGCAGCAACGCTGCCCGGCAAGTGTAAAAATGGAGCAATTTCGCCCCAATCTGGTGGTTTCCGGCGCGGCAGCCTGGGAAGAAGATACCTGGAAAGTGATTCGCATTGGCGATGTGGTGTTTGACGTGGTAAAGCCCTGCAGCCGCTGTATTTTCACCACTGTCAGCCCGGAAAAAGGACAAAAGCATCCGGCAGGCGAACCGTTAAAAACGCTGCAATCATTCCGCACTGCCCAGGATAATGGCGATGTCGATTTTGGTCAGAATTTAATTGCCCGCAATAGTGGCGTTGTTCGTGTTGGTGATGCAGTGGAAATTCTTGCAACTGCACCGGCGAAAATCTACGGCGCGGCAGCCGCAGACGATACTCTCCCGACAACGCAGCAAATGGATGCAAATGTAGATATCGACTGGCAAGGACTGGCATTTCGCGGTAATAATCAACAGGTTTTGTTGGAGCAATTAGAAAATCAAGGGATTCGGATCCCCTATTCTTGCCGCGCGGGCATATGCGGAAGTTGTCGGGTTCAGCTTCTGGAAGGCGAAGTCACCCCGCTGAAAAAATCAGCTATGAGCGACGACGGGACAATTCTTTGCTGTAGTTGTGTACCGAAGACTGCATTGAAACTGAAAGGTTAAACGGCCTGTTCAAGGCTGAAGCTGTCATAACTCATATGAGGTTTCAGTCTGTCATTCATAATTTTGATGGCGTCACCCAGTTGCATGGCGCGACCAGCGATGACAACACAAGGCTGCGCAAGGAGACACAGCGCGGCATTTTCGCCAGATTCAACAACCAGAAGGCTGACTTGTTCATTGGTATCGCTTAACCAGACACAGGCTGCATCACCCGGCACTGGCGACCACATTTCACCATGAGAAACAAAATGCCAGCTTTTCGGCATTTGCGGTTTGAGATAACGAACTGCCACCAGCGCATTAAGCACCAGTTCAGCTTTTTGTTCTTTTGATAAGTTAAGGTCGCGGCATTTTTCTTCAAACGAGAAATAGAGCGCGGCGTCATCAACGCAGAATCCCGCTGGAGAAAAGGCATCTGGTGTCAACATCTTGCGCGCAAAACGTGAGCGAAATAGCATGCCATTGGCTAGATCAAGCATCATTCGATCATGCTCTTCATCATAATACCAACGCCAATTATCGTCTGGTTTAATTCGCATATGCTTCTCCTCTACCCTATAAATCCACTGCAACATATTCCATTGTCGCTTCGCTTAATAACCTCAACAAAAAAGTACAAAATGTCTAAATAAGTAACAGCAATGAATATAAAACAACCAGGGCTGAAAATAAAGCCCTGATTATCTTATAAAGAGAAAATGAAAGAAATAATTAGATATGGTTAACGATTTCTTTAATCAGCGGCGGACCTTTAAAAATAAAACCGGAATAAATTTGCACCAAAGAAGCCCCTGCAGCAATCTTCTCGCGAGCAGCAATTACCGAGTCAATACCACCAACACCAATAATCGGTAAGCGGCCGTTTAATTCCTGCGACAAGCGACGAATAATTTCCGTACTTTTTAATTGTAAGGGACGACCACTTAAGCCACCGGTTTGATCACAATTTTTCATCCCCTGAACCAAAGAACGATCGAGTGTCGTATTAGTTGCAATGACGCCATCAATATTATGGCGAACTAAACTATCGGCAACCTGGATCAACTCTTCTTCAGAAAGATCCGGCGCGATCTTCACTGCTATTGGTACATATTTGTGGTGGTGCGCTTGCAGATCATTTTGTTTATTTTTAATTGCCGTTAATAAATCATCCAGAGCTTCGCCATATTGCAGAGTGCGTAATCCCGGGGTATTTGGTGATGAAATATTGATGGCAATATATCCTGCATAGGCGTAGATTTTTTCCATACAAATCAGATAGTCATCTTTGCCTTGCTCAACCGGCGTATCTTTATTTTTGCCGATATTGATTCCCAGAACACCGTCGTAGTGGGCTTTTTTAACGTTCTCTACGAGGTTATCAACGCCGAGGTTATTAAAGCCCATACGGTTTATTAAACCTTCAGCATCGACCAGGCGAAAAAGACGCGGTTTGTCGTTTCCTGGTTGTGGACGCGGGGTAACAGTACCGATCTCGATCGATCCAAATCCCATTGCACCAAGGGCATCAATACACTCCCCGTCTTTATCAAGACCGGCAGCCAGGCCAAGCGGGTTTTTAAAGGTCAGTCCCATACAGTTAACCGGCTTCGCTGGAACATTTTGCCGAACAAGCGCTTCAAAGGGTGTTCCGGTGATGCGGCGTAATTGCTGAAAAGTAAACTCGTGTGCGCGCTCTGGATCGAGCTGGAAAAGGGCTTTACGAACGAAGGGGTAGTACATGAACTCTCCTGGATTCCCGGTGTGCAAACCGGGGGCGTATTATGTGCGAGTTCGCAGCAAAAGGGAATTGACCTGCGGCAATAAATAGCAAACGTTTTCTTGTTGCGCCTTTTTTATGCTTTTTTTGGCTTTCCTTCTTCAGATAAATCATTTCGACTCACGAACGCCCTCTGTCAGACTGACCGAATTGTTATCAATGTTAACAAAATAAGAACGATTGGTTATAAGGAGAGAGTATGCGTGTCATCACCCTGGCGGGTAGTCCTCGCTTTCCTTCTCGCTCCAGTTCCTTACTGGAATATGCGCGGGAAAAACTGAATGGCCTGGATGTTGAGGTTTATCACTGGAATCTGCAAAACTTCGCCCCGGAAGATCTGCTCTATGCCCGTTTCGATAGTCCGGCACTCAAGACCTTCACCGAACAGCTGCAACAGGCCGATGGACTGATAGTCGCTACACCTGTGTATAAAGCCGCCTATTCTGGCGCGCTGAAAACCCTGCTCGACCTACTGCCAGAACGCGCTTTGCAAAGCAAAGTGGTACTGCCACTGGCGACGGGCGGCACGGTGGCTCATCTGCTGGCGGTCGATTACGCCCTTAAACCAGTTTTAAGCGCGCTGAAAGCCCAGGAGATCCTGCACGGCGTGTTTGCCGATGACTCGCAGGTGATTGATTACCAGCACAAACCCCTGTTCACGCCAAATCTGCAAACCCGTCTTGATACCGCGCTGGAAACCTTCTGGCAGGCGCTGCACCGCCGTGATGTTCAGGTTCCTGACCTTCATTCTCTGCGAGGTAATGCCCATGCGTAACATCATTAAACTGGCGCTGGCGGGATTACTTAGCGTCTCAACACTTGCAGTTGCTACGGAGTCGACTCCAGAAGCGTTACATATTGGCTACCAGAAAGGTAGCATTGGTATGGTGCTGGCAAAAAGCCACCAGTTACTGGAAAAACGCTATCCGCAAACAGAAATCTCGTGGGTGGAGTTTCCCGCAGGTCCGCAAATGCTGGAGGCGTTAAACGTTGGCAGTATTGATCTCGGCAGTACGGGGGATATTCCACCCATCTTTGCTCAGGCCGCCGGGGCTGATTTGGTATACGTGGGCGTCGAGCCGCCGAAGCCAAAAGCCGAAGTGATTCTGGTTCCAGAAAACAGTCCGATCAAAACCGTAGCCGATCTTAAAGGCCACAAAGTTGCCTTTCAGAAAGGTTCCAGTTCGCACAACCTTTTACTGCGCGCCCTGCAACAGGCCGGGCTTAAATTCACCGATATCCAGCCCACTTACCTGACGCCCGCCGATGCCCGCGCCGCGTTCCAGCAAGGTAACGTCGACGCCTGGGCTATCTGGGATCCCTACTACTCCGCCGCGTTATTACAGGGCGGCGTGCGGGTGTTGAAAGATGGCACTAGTCTCAATCAAACCGGATCGTTTTATCTGGCAGCTCGTCCCTATGCAGAAAAAAACGGCACCTTTATTCAGGGTGTGCTCACAACCTTTAGTGAGGCCGATTCATTAACCCGCAGCCAGCGCGAGCAAAGCATCGCTTTACTGGCAAAAACAATGGGCTTACCGGCTCCGGTAATTGCCTCGTATCTGGATCATCGTCCTCCCACCACCATCAAACCGGTTAACGCCGAGGTTGCCGCCTTACAGCAGCAAACGGCAGATCTGTTTTATGAAAACCGTCTGGTGCCGAAAAAAGTCGATATTCGCCAGCGCATCTGGCAGCCCACGCAACTGGAAGGAAAACAATTATGAGTCTGAATATGTTCTGGTTTTTACCGACCCACGGTGACGGGCATTATCTGGGAACGGAAGAAGGTTCACGCCCGGTTGATCATGGTTATCTGCAACAAATTGCGCAAGCGGCGGATCGTCTGGGCTATACCGGTGTGCTAATTCCAACGGGGCGATCGTGTGAAGATGCGTGGCTGGTGGCGGCGTCGATGATCCCGGTGACGCAGCGGCTGAAGTTTCTTGTCGCCCTGCGCCCCAGCGTAACCTCACCTACCGTTGCCGCCCGCCAGGCCGCCACGCTTGATCGTCTCTCTAACGGACGCGCGTTGTTTAACCTGGTCACAGGCAGCGATCCACAAGAGTTGGCAGGCGACGGCGTATTCCTCGACCATAGCGAGCGTTACGAAGCTTCGGCGGAATTTACCCAGGTCTGGCGACGTTTATTGCTGGGCGAAACGGTGGATTTCAACGGCAAACATATTCATGTACGCGGAGCCAAACTGCTCTTTCCACCAATTCAACAGCCCTACCCCCCGCTTTACTTTGGCGGATCGTCAGACATCGCCCAGGATCTGGCCGCCGAACAGGTTGATCTTTATCTCACCTGGGGCGAACCGCCGGAACTGGTTAAAGAGAAAATCGAACAAGTGCGTGCGAAAGCTGCCGCGCATGGACACAAAATTCGTTTCGGTATTCGTCTGCATGTGATTGTTCGTGAAACTAACGACGAAGCGTGGCAGGCCGCCGAGCGGTTAATCTCGCATCTTGATGATGAAACTATCGCCAAAGCACAGGCCGCATTCGCTCGGACGGATTCCGTAGGACAACAGCGAATGGCGGCGTTACATAACGGCAAGCGCGACAATCTGGAGATCAGCCTAATTTATGGGCGGGCGTTGGCTTAGTCCGCGGCGGTGCCGGGACGGCGCTGGTGGGCGATGGTCCGACGGTCGCTGCGCGAATCAACGAATACGCCGCGCTTGGCATCGACAGTTTTGTGCTTTCGGGCTATCCACATCTGGAAGAAGCGTATCGGGTTGGCGAGTTGCTGTTCCCGCTTCTGGATATCGCCATCCCGGAAATTCCCCAGCCACAACCGCTGAATCCGCAAGGCGAAGCGGTGGCGAATGATTTTATCCCCCGTAAAGTCGCGCAAAGCTAAGGAACACGATGATGGCAACGCCAGTGAAGAAGTGGTTATTGCGCGTTGCCCCCTGGTTTTTACCGGTGGGCATCGTGGCGGTGTGGCAACTGGCCTCCTCAGTTGGCTGGCTGTCGACGCGTATTTTGCCCTCTCCGGAAGGAGTGGTGATGGCGTTCTGGACGCTCTCCGCCAGCGGCGAATTGTGGCAGCATCTGGCGATCAGCTCCTGGCGGGCGTTGATTGGCTTTTCAGTTGGCGGATCGCTGGGGTTGATTCTGGGGCTGATTAGCGGACTATCTCGCTGGGGAGAACGGCTGCTGGATACCTCAATTCAGATGTTGCGCAACGTGCCGCATCTGGCGCTGATCCCGCTGGTGATTTTGTGGTTTGGCATTGATGAATCCGCGAAAATCTTTCTGGTGGCGCTCGGCACGCTTTTCCCCATTTATATCAATACCTGGCACGGCATCCGTAATATCGATCGCGGGCTGGTGGAAATGGCGCGTAGCTATGGCTTATCCGGATTACCGCTGTTTATCCATGTGATCCTGCCTGGCGCCCTACCCTCAATTATGGTCGGCGTGCGTTTTGCATTGGGCCTGATGTGGCTGACGCTGATTGTTGCCGAAACCATTTCTGCCAATTCCGGTATTGGTTATCTGGCGATGAATGCGCGGGAGTTTTTGCAAACGGACGTGGTGGTAGTCGCTATTATTCTTTACGCCCTGCTCGGCAAACTTGCTGACGTCAGCGCGCAGCTGTTAGAGCGTCTCTGGTTGCGCTGGAACCCGGCTTATCATCTGAAGGAGGCCACGGTATGAATACTGCTCGTCTGAACCAGGGCACACCATTGTTGCTCAATGCAGTAAGCAAACATTACGCGGAAAATATCGTCCTGAACCAACTGGATTTACATATTCCGGCAGGTCAGTTTGTGGCGGTGGTGGGCCGCAGCGGTGGTGGCAAAAGTACCCTGCTGCGCCTGCTGGCCGGGCTGGAAACGCCAACCGCAGGCGATGTGTTGGCAGGCACCACACCGCTGGCTGAAATTCAGGAAGACACGCGAATGATGTTTCAGGATGCGCGTCTGCTGCCGTGGAAATCGGTGATTGATAACGTTGGGTTAGGCCTTAAAGGCCAGTGGCGCGATGCCGCGCGTCGGGCGTTGGCTGCGGTAGGACTAGAGAATCGCGCCGGGGAATGGCCTGCCGCACTTTCAGGCGGGCAGAAACAGCGAGTGGCGCTGGCAAGAGCGTTGATTCATCGACCGGGTTTATTGTTGCTTGATGAACCGCTCGGGGCACTGGACGCCTTAACGCGACTCGAGATGCAGGATTTGATTGTGTCACTTTGGCAGGAGCACGGCTTTACCGTACTGTTGGTGACGCATGATGTGAGCGAAGCGGTGGCGATGGCTGACCGGGTGCTGTTAATTGAAGAAGGAAAAATTGGTCTGGATTTGACGGTGGATATCCCCCGTCCGCGCCGGTTAGGATCAGTGCGATTAGCGGAGCTGGAAGCGGAAGTGTTGCAGCGGGTGATGCATCGTGGGAATTCTGAACAACCGATTCGGCGTCAAGGTTAATATGCCGGATGCGGCGCACAAAACCAGCAATTTCAACGGGCTTGCAGGCCTGATAAGACGCGTCAGCGTCGCATCAGGCAGTTGGACACGGTTGCCGGATGCGGCGTGAACGCCTTATCCGGCCTACAAAACCAGCAATTTCAACGGGTTTGTAGGCCTGATAAGACGCGTCAGCGTCGCATCAGGCATGTTTGTATCAAGCCAGAGCTTTAGTTATCTTCTCGTACAGATCGCCAGAGAGATTTTCCAGCCCTTTCAACTGTTCCAGCGCCGCGCGCATTTTCTCCTGACGTTTGGCATCGTAACGTTTCAGGCGAATCAACGGCTCAATCAGACGTGAAGCCACCTGCGGGTTACGGCTGTTCAGGTCAGTAAGCATTTCCACCAGGAACTGGTAACCGCTGCCATCTTCGGCATGGAACGCTGCCGGGTTGCTGCCCGCAAACGCGCCAATCAACGAACGAATACGGTTCGGGTTACTCATGGTAAATGAGCGATGCTGCAACAGGCCTCGCACCGTCTCCAGCACATTCGCCGCCGGGCTGGTAGCTTGCAGGATAAACCATTTATCCATCACCAGACCGTCCTGATGCCACTTATCGTCATATTCCTGCATCAACTTGTCACGGCATGGCAACTGCGCAGCAACCGCCGCAGAGAGCGCCGCCAGCGCATCGGTCATATTGTTCGCTTCGTGGAACTGCTTGCTCACCAGCACATCAGCCAGATGCGTTTCACCAAAAGCGAGGAAGCGCAGGCAGGCATTACGCAGAGTGCGTTTCGCAATATCTTCATGCTCAACGCGATACTCGCTCTGGTAATTCGCGTTATAGATTGCCAGCAGCTCATCCGCCAGTTCAGTCGCCAGAGTACGGGTGAGTGCTTCGCGCACTTCGGCAATGGCAATCGGATCAATGATATCGAACAGTTCCGCCATTTCATTGACGGAAGGCAGCGTGAGGATTTCTGCCGCCAGTGCCGGGTCAATCTTCTCATCGAGTAGCACCGCGCGGAAAGCATCAGCCACATGCACCGGCAGAGACAGCGGCTGTCCTTGCTGATGACGGGCGACGTTCAGCTTGATGTAGGTTGCCAGCAGACTTTGCGCCGCATCCCAACGGGAGAAATCATTACGCGCATGACGCATCAGGAAGGTCAGTTGCTGATCGCTCCACTTATATTCCAGTTTCACTGGCGCAGAGAATTCGCACAGCAGCGCAGGCACCGGCTGGAAGTAGACATTATCAAAGACAAAGGTCTGTTCTGCCTGAGTGACGTTCAGCACGGAATTGACCGGATGACCGCCTTTCTGCAACGGGATCACTTTGCCTTCGTTATCATACAGTTCGATGGCAAACGGAATATGCAGCGGCTGTTTTTCTGCCTGATCCGGTGTGGCTGGCGTGCGCTGGCTGATGGTCAGGGTGTACTGCTCAGTTTCCGGATTGTAGTCGTCTTTGACGGTCACAATCGGCGTGCCGGACTGGCTGTACCAACGGCGGAAATGGGAGAGATCGACATTCGACGCATCTTCCATTGCCTGAACAAAGTCGTCACAGGTCGCTGCGCTACCATCATGGCGCTCGAAATAGAGCTGCATCCCTTTCTGGAAGTTTTCTTCGCCCAGCAGGGTGTGGATCATACGAATCACTTCCGCGCCCTTCTCGTAAACGGTCAGGGTGTAGAAGTTGTTCATCTCAATAACCATGTCCGGGCGGATTGGGTGCGCCATCGGGCTGGCATCTTCCGCAAACTGCAATCCGCGCATGGTGCGCACATTATTGATACGGTTTACCGCGCGGGAACCAAGGTCAGAGCTGAATTCCTGATCGCGGAAGACGGTTAAACCTTCTTTCAGGCTGAGCTGGAACCAGTCGCGGCAGGTCACACGGTTACCGGTCCAGTTATGGAAATATTCGTGACCAATAACGCGCTCAATATCAAGGTAATCTTTATCGGTGGCGGTGTCGGTGCGCGCCAGCACATATTTGGAGTTAAAGATATTCAGACCTTTATTCTCCATTGCGCCCATATTGAAGAAATCCACCGCAACAATCATATAGATGTCGAGGTCATACTCCAGGCCGAAGCGTTCTTCATCCCACTTCATGGAGTTTTTCAGCGAGGTCATCGCCCACGGCGCGCGATCAAGGTTACCGCGATCGACGTAAAGCTCCAGCGCTACTTCGCGACCAGAACGCGTGGTGAAGGTGTCGCGCAGTACATCAAAGTCGCCTGCCACCAGCGCAAACAGGTAGCACGGTTTCGGGAACGGGTCCTGCCACTGTACCCAATGACGTCCGTTTTCCAGTTCGCCTTGCGCAACGCGGTTACCGTTGGAAAGCAGGAATGGATATTTGGTTTTATCGGCAATAATTTTGGTGGTAAAACGCGCCAGCACGTCCGGGCGGTCAAGATAATACGTAATATGGCGGAAACCTTCGGCTTCACACTGGGTGCAAAGCGCATCGCCTGACTGATAAAGTCCTTCCAGCGCGGTATTCGCTGCCGGACTAATTTCATTAACAATCTTGAGCGTAAAACACTCCGGTAAATTACTGATGACCAGTGCGCCCTCTTCTTCTTTCCAGGCGGTCCACGGCTCATCATTAATATGAATAGAAACCAGTTTAAGATCTTCGCCATCAAGACGAAGCGGTGCATCTGATGCACCGTGACGGACAGCCTGGCTGACTGCGGTAACTACCGTCTTTTGCGCGTCCAGGTCAAAGGTCAAGTCAATATCAGTAATCTGGTAATCCGGCGCACGATAATCGTGACGGTATTTGGCTTGTGGCTGTTGAGTCATAAATAACCTTTAGCATCTTTTATAGAGTCTGGTGTTCAGTCTATTCCTGTTGCGTAAATCTCGCTACGCAGAATCTTCATCTTTTCAGGTACAAACGCTTTTATTGCTACATTTGTATAACATACACAGCGCAACGCTATCGACCATAAAGGTGGCATATGGTGTGATCGGGGTTCAATAAATTGCGAAACAAGGTATACTCCAGCAGTTTCCTAAGATGTTTATTGTACTAAACGCTCCCGTAAGAGGACGCTACTGCGCACCTATGACACAATTCGCTTCTCCTGTTCTGCACTCGTTGCTGGATACAGATGCTTATAAGTTGCATATGCAGCAAGCCGTGTTTCATCACTACTATGATGTGCATGTCGCGGCGGAGTTTCGTTGCCGTGGTGACGATCTGCTGGGTATTTATGCCGATGCTATTCGTGAACAGGTTCAGGCGATGGAAAACTTGTGCCTGCGGGATGATGAATATCAGTGGCTCTCTGCCCTGCCTTTCTTTAAAGCCGACTATCTCGACTGGCTGCGTGAATTTCGCTTTAATCCGGAACAGGTCACTGTTAGCAACGATAACGGTAAGCTGGATATTCGTTTAAGCGGTCCGTGGCGTGAAGTCATCCTATGGGAAGTTCCTTTGCTGGCGGTCATTAGTGAACTGGTACATCGCTATCGCTCACCGCAGGCCGACGTTGCGCAAGCCCTCGACACACTGGAAAGCAAATTAGTCAACTTCTCGGCGTTAACCGCCGACCTTGATATGTCGCGCTTCCATCTGATGGATTTTGGCACTCGCCGCCGTTTTTCTCGCGAAGTACAAGAAACCATCGTTAAACGCCTACAACAGGAAAAGTGGTTCGTTGGCACCAGCAACTACGATCTGGCGCGTCGACTTTCCCTCACGCCGATGGGAACCCAGGCACACGAATGGTTCCAGGCACATCAGCAAATCAGCCCGGACCTTGCCAACAGCCAGCGAGCTGCACTTGCTGCCTGGCTGGAAGAGTATCCCGATCAACTGGGGATTGCGTTAACCGACTGTATTACGATGGATGCATTCTTACGTGATTTCGGCGTGGAGTTTGCCAGCCGCTATCAGGGCTTGCGTCATGACTCTGGCGACCCGGTAGAATGGGGCGAAAAAGCGATTGCACATTATGAGAAACTGGGGATTGATCCGCAAAGCAAAATACTGGTTTTCTCCGACAATCTGGATTTACCTAAAGCGGTTGAGCTTTATCGCCACTTCTCTTCTCGCGTGCAATTAAGTTTTGGCATTGGCACACGCCTGACTTGTGATATTCCTCAGGTAAAACCCCTGAATATCGTGATTAAACTGGTGGAGTGTAACGGTAAACCGGTGGCGAAACTTTCTGACAGCCCTGGCAAAACTATCTGCCATGACAAAGCGTTTGTCCGCGCGCTACGTAAAGCATTCGACCTTCCGCACATTAAAAAAGCCAGTTAATATCATCAGGGAGCCATAACGGCTCCCTTTTTTACCTTTTATTCCGAAATCTTTTGTCCCATCTGCGAATTCTGCTTGTCTGATTGCAGATGCCAGGTAACATAGGTATCCCCCCATTGACGGGTGGACAAGTGTTTATTTTTTCCGACTATTAACAGAGAGAATATTATGAGCGTTGTGCCTGTAGCCGACGTACTCCAGGGCCGCATAGCCGTTGACAGCGAAGTCACCGTGCGCGGATGGGTACGTACCCGCCGAGATTCAAAAGCTGGCATCTCCTTCCTCGCCGTTTATGACGGTTCCTGCTTTGATCCTGTACAGGCTGTCATCAATAATTCTCTGCCCAATTACAATGAAGACGTACTGCGTCTGACCACCGGTTGCTCGGTCATTGTGACGGGTAAAGTCGTGGCATCGCCGGGCCAGGGGCAACAATTTGAAATTCAGGCCAGCAACGTTGAAGTTGCCGGTTGGGTTGAAGATCCAGACACTTACCCGATGGCCGCAAAACGCCACAGCATCGAATATCTGCGTGAAGTCGCTCACCTGCGTCCGCGTACCAACCTGATTGGCGCAGTAGCGCGCGTTCGCCACACGCTGGCACAGGCGCTGCATCGCTTCTTTAACGAGCAGGGCTTCTTCTGGGTTTCTACGCCGCTGATTACCGCGTCCGATACCGAAGGCGCTGGCGAAATGTTCCGCGTTTCAACGCTGGATCTGGAAAACCTGCCGCGTAACGATCAGGGCAAAGTCGATTTCGATAAAGACTTCTTTGGTAAAGAGTCTTTCCTGACCGTATCTGGTCAGTTGAACGGCGAAACCTATGCCTGTGCGCTGTCGAAAATTTATACCTTCGGCCCGACCTTCCGTGCTGAAAACTCCAACACCAGCCGTCACCTGGCGGAATTCTGGATGCTGGAGCCAGAAGTCGCGTTTGCTAACCTGAACGATATCGCCGGTCTGGCTGAAGCCATGCTGAAATATGTCTTCAAAGCAGTTCTCGATGAACGCGCTGACGACATGAAATTCTTCGCTGAACGCGTAGATAAAGATGCCGTTTCACGTCTGGAACGCTTCATTGAAGCAGACTTCGCCCAGGTTGATTACACCGACGCAGTGACCATTCTCGAAAACTGCGGCAGGAAGTTTGAAAACCCGGTTTACTGGGGTGTAGATCTCTCTTCTGAGCACGAGCGTTATCTGGCGGAAGAACACTTTAAAGCACCGGTAGTGGTTAAAAACTATCCGAAAGACATTAAAGCGTTCTATATGCGTCTTAACGAAGACGGTAAAACCGTTGCCGCAATGGACGTTCTGGCGCCGGGTATTGGTGAGATCATTGGTGGTTCGCAGCGTGAAGAGCGTCTGGACGTGCTGGATGAGCGTATGCTGGAGATGGGCCTGAACAAAGAAGATTACTGGTGGTATCGCGATCTGCGTCGCTACGGTACTGTTCCACATTCCGGTTTCGGTCTTGGCTTTGAACGCCTGATTGCCTACGTGACCGGCGTACAGAACGTGCGTGACGTGATTCCTTTCCCACGTACCCCGCGTAACGCCAGCTTCTAATTCACTTCCTGAAAGAGCCAGCGCACGCTGGCTCTTTTTTTATCCCCTTCTGTCAAGTTATCTGTTTGTTAAGTCAATCAATCTATTTGCAACCCCTCAAGGCCCCTCTTCCTGTTACGGAATATTTCTCTGAAATATTTGCGAACAAAAAATTAACCCACAGTCTTATTGCGGATTAGCAATTTCTTAGCTGATAGCACAATTTTTATACTTATTTTTGGCTTTCTGGACGCCTGAAAGCGTGATTCAGTGTGAATGCGGGGATAAATGATCAGAAAGAAAATTTTCGTTTAGTTAATTTAAATATAAGGAAATCATATAAATAGATAAAATCCACTGCAAATATCATTAAAGTCCAATGGAAATATGACGGCGTTCACAAAGTTCCTTAAATTTTACTATTGGTTACACATTTTTGCTTTTTGTAACTATATCTTTATCTTTGTAGCACTTTCACGGTAGCGAAACGTTAGTTTGAATGGAAAGATGCCTGCAGATACATAAAACACCAAACTCTCATCAATAGTTCCGTAAAGATTCATTGACAGAACTTATTGGCGGCAGTGGCAGGTGTTATAAAAAAAACCATGAGGGTAATAAATAATGATGAAGCGCAATATTCTGGCAGTGATTGTCCCTGCTCTGTTAGTAGCAGGTACTGCAAACGCTGCAGAAATCTATAACAAAGATGGCAACAAAGTAGATCTGTACGGTAAAGCTGTCGGTCTGCATTATTTTTCCAAGGATAACGGTGAAAACAGTTACGGTGGCAATGGTGACATGACCTATGCCCGCCTTGGTTTTAAAGGGGAAACTCAAATCAATTCCGATCTGACCGGTTACGGTCAGTGGGAATACAACTTCCAGGGTAACAACTCTGAAGGTGCTGACGCTCAAACTGGCAACAAAACCCGTCTGGCATTCGCTGGTCTGAAATACGCTGACGTAGGTTCTTTCGATTACGGTCGTAATTACGGTGTTGTTTATGACGCACTGGGCTACACCGATATGCTGCCAGAGTTCGGTGGTGATACCGCATACAGCGATGACTTCTTCGTTGGTCGTGTTGGCGGCGTTGCAACTTACCGTAACTCCAACTTCTTTGGTCTGGTTGACGGCCTGAACTTCGCTGTTCAGTACCTGGGTAAAAACGAGCGTGATACTGCACGACGTTCTAACGGCGACGGTGTTGGCGGTTCCATCAGCTACGAATTCGAAGGCTTTGGTATCGTTGGTGCTTATGGTGCAGCTGACCGCACCGACCTGCAAGAAGCTCAGCCTCTCGGCCAGGGTAAAAAAGCTGAACAGTGGGCAACTGGCCTGAAGTATGATGCAAATAACATCTACCTGGCAGCAAACTACGGTGAAACCCGTAACGCTACCCCGATCACTGGTGGCTTTGCCAACAAAACGCAAGACGTTCTGTTAGTTGCGCAATACCAGTTTGACTTTGGCCTGCGTCCGTCCATCGCTTACACCAAATCTAAAGCGAAAGACGTAGAAGGCATCGGTGATGTTGATCTGGTGAACTACGTTGAAGTGGGCGCAACCTACTACTTCAACAAAAACATGTCCACCTATGTTGACTACATCATCAACCAGATCGATTCTGACAACAAACTGGGCGTAGGTTCTGACGACACCGTTGCCGTAGGTATCGTTTACCAGTTCTAATAGCAGACCTCTTTGTTAAATGCCGAAAAAACAGGACTTTGGTCCTGTTTTTTTATGCCTTCCAGAGCAATCTCACGTCTTGAAAAAACAGCCTGCGTTTTCATCAGTAATAGTTGGAATTTTGTAAATCTCCCGTTACCCTGATAGCGGACTTCCCTTCTGTAACCATAATGGAACCTCGTCATGTTTGAGAACATTACCGCCGCTCCTGCCGACCCGATTCTGGGCCTGGCCGATCTGTTTCGTGCCGATGAACGTCCCGGCAAAATTAACCTCGGGATTGGTGTCTATAAAGATGAGACGGGCAAAACCCCAGTATTGACCAGCGTTAAAAAGGCTGAACAGTATCTGCTCGAAAATGAAACCACCAAAAACTACCTCGGCATTGACGGTATTCCTGAATTTGGTCGTTGTACTCAGGAACTGCTGTTTGGTAAAGGTAGCGCCTTAATCAATGACAAACGCGCACGTACAGCCCAGACCCCAGGTGGTACCGGTGCATTACGTGTAGCTGCCGATTTCCTGGCAAAAAATACCAGCGTTAAGCGTGTGTGGGTGAGCAACCCAAGCTGGCCAAACCATAAGAGCGTATTTAACTCTGCGGGTCTGGAAGTTCGTGAATACGCTTATTACGATGCGGAAAATCACACTCTGGACTTCGACGCTTTAGTTAACAGTCTGAACGAAGCTCAGGCTGGTGACGTTGTCCTGTTCCACGGCTGCTGCCATAACCCTACCGGCATCGATCCTACACTGGAGCAATGGCAAACACTGGCACAGCTTTCTGTTGAGAAAGGCTGGCTGCCGCTATTTGACTTTGCTTACCAGGGTTTCGCCCGTGGTCTGGAAGAGGATGCTGAAGGTCTGCGCGCTTTCGCGGCTCTGCATAAAGAGCTGATCGTCGCCAGTTCCTACTCTAAGAACTTTGGCCTGTACAACGAGCGTGTTGGCGCTTGTACTCTGGTTGCCGCAGACAGTGAAACTGTCGATCGTGCATTCAGCCAGATGAAAGCAGTAATTCGCGCAAACTATTCTAACCCACCGGCTCACGGGGCTTCGGTTGTTGCCACGATCCTGAGCAACGAGGCTTTGCGTGCGATCTGGGAACAAGAGCTGACCGATATGCGCCAGCGTATTCAGCGTATGCGTCAGTTATTTGTTAATACACTGCAGGAGAAAGGCGCAAACCGCGACTTTAGCTTTATCATCAAACAGAATGGTATGTTCTCTTTCAGTGGCCTGACAAAAGAACAGGTACTGCGTCTGCGTGAAGAGTTTGGCGTGTACGCAGTTGCTTCTGGTCGAGTGAACGTGGCCGGAATGACGCCTGATAACATGGCGCCGCTGTGCGAAGCGATTGTGGCTGTGCTGTAAGCGTTAAAACCAATGAAGCCCGCGGAAAGCGGGCTGAGACTGATGACAAACGCAACATTGCCTGATGCGCTACGCTTATCAGGCCTACGCGTCCCCTGCAATATTTTGAATTTGCACGATTTTTGTAAGCTGGATAAGGTGCTCGCGCCGCATTCGGCATAAACAAAGCGCACTTTGCCAGAAATCCAGGCCCGCATTAAAAGCGGGCTTTTTTATGCGCCTTTACCAGACGGGCATTTCGTCTTGCAGGAAGGGATTATGCAGGCGCTCATAACCAAGAGTGGATAATGGTCCGTGACCCGGAATAAATGTCACGTCATCCCCCAATGGCAGCAATTTATCTTTGATTGAAGAAATCAGTTGTTTGTGATCGCCTCGTGGGAAGTCACTGCGCCCTACTCCGCCTTTGAAAAGGACGTCGCCAGAAATCAACAGTTTTGCCTGATTATCAAAGAAAACCACATGGCCTGGCGTATGCCCTGGGCAATGTAACACCTGTAAAGTCACATTCCCTATGCTGATAGTGTCGCCTTCATTCAGCCAGCGATCTGGCGTTAATGGCTGACACTCTTCCAGGCCAAACATGCGACTCTGCGCAGGCAAGTCTTGCAGCCAGAACTCATCTTCTTTTTCCGGGCCAAGCACTGGCACGCCGTAGTGTTGTGCCAGTTCCGCCGCTGCGCCAACGTGGTCCAGATGACCATGCGTCAGCAGGATCTGCATTAGCGTCAGGCCACTGGCGTCAACTTCCTGTTTGATTTTTTCCGCATCGCCGCCCGGATCAACCAGTGCGGCCAGGCGAGTTTGCTCACACCAGATCAATGAACAGTTCTGGGAAAATGCGGTGACCGGAATAATACGATAGTTCATACTGCCCCTGTTTCGTTAAGCGATTGTTACCAGTGCCGCGCTGGCCCGGTATCAATATGCACAAAGTTACTGCGTGGGTAATATCCTACACCACCTGCGCGCATAGATAACGCTGCTTTGCGTATATTGCTTAACGCAATACCTTCAATATGGAAGTCCATCGCCTGCCCTTTAGTGTGATAGCTTTTCTTTGCTACTCCACGGCTGTGGGCGCGTAATTCGTTATTGGTGTCAATCGAACGGTAGCCAGATATGAGCTGTACTGGCTTGCGAGTGCCTAACAACCCTTGCAGGCGATATAACTGGTCGAATAATCCTGGGTCGATGGACCTTATTTTGTTCGCGCGGAAATCGCGGAAAAAATGGTTTAGTTTTGCCAATTCTTCCTGAATATAGCCTCTGCCATCGAAAAACTCCGCCTTAATTGACTCTCCGGTATGGAGATTGTTAAGTGTCAAAATGCGCGGACGTGGGGTAGAGAGTGTCGCAAATGAAGGCGTCGGCAGGATGGCGGCACCAAGTGCAACGCCACCAAGCGCCAGTAGTTTGCGGCGATTAGCGTCGAATTTGTCCATGATAATCAAGTCTACAGGTCAATGTTATCGTTTATATGCACTTCTGGCGCACAAGAGGCACCTTAACCGCCCATAAAGCTGACGTCAAGATGACTCACCCCCAGCAGCGACGGGGGCTACAGAGAATAGCCCCCGAACATGCCAATTATTACGACAACAGATTTTCCCGAACTACTTCATTTATCTGATTAATTGTTCCGCTTTTGAGACAATTTGCGAGCTGGATCGTGCAGGCAGATCATAATTGTAAATATCTGTACGATATTGGGTACGACCATCTGCACCAACAAAGGCGGTCAGATAGTAAAGATTAACCGGTATCGATTGACGAATATTAACGTAACGGGTATCACCCCGCTTCAGAGCATCGGAGATACGCTTGTCATTCCAGCCAGCATCCTGCAGCAGCATATTTGCCAGATCCGACGCCTTATTCACCCGCACACAGCCAGAACTCAACGCGCGTGTTTCACGTTTGAAAAGATTGTGATTCGGCGTGTCATGCAAATAGATAGCGTCTGAACTCGGCATATTAAATTTATACCGTCCTAGCGAATTTCGCGGACCAGGAGCTTGCTGGAAGCGGAACGGCAAATTCGATGCGGTGATCGTCGACCAGTCAATCTGCCACGGGTCAAGCGCATCTTTGCTGTTCCAGCCGCGCATCACCGTATAGCCATGACTTTCCAGATAACCAGGATCGTTACGCACCTTTGGCAGAATATCTTTGCGTGCCAGCGTCGGTGGTACGTTCCACGGCGGGTTTACCACCACATTGTTTAAGGCACTGCTCATCATCGGCGTTTTGCGATCGGGACGACCGACAATGACCCGTGAATCCAGCACTTGATTGCCGTTCTGATAATAGACCAGCGAATAGGCCGGAATGTTAACCATAATGCCAGTAGAAAGCTCGGATGGTAGCAAGCGCAATCGCTGGATATTGAGCGCCAGCACGCCCGCTCGCTGTGCAGGCGTGACGTTTAACCAGTCTCGCGTTGCCGGGCCAATAGAGCCATCTGCCCCTAAGCCTTGCCATGCCTGAAAACGTTTCACGGCTTCCACCAGCTCATTATCATAAGCAGCTCGGACGGCTGGCGCAGATTTACTGCGAGCTGTAGTTTGCTTATCCATCGGCTTAGTTTCGGCTGTTTCGATTGCAGCGGCAGACGGACTAACTACCGCGCCTGTCGATGTTTCATCGCCCGGCAGTGCTATTTTCGGCCCACCTTCGAGCATACCTGTACGCTGCAAAATCTCGCGCAGCGCCGGGACATCGTTACTCCATTGACCAGGGCGTAGCGTTGCTTTACCGGTCAGTTGCGGCCACGGTTTGGAATCACTCAATAAGGTCAGCAAAGATTCATGCATTGCTGAATATTGCGGATGCTGTGGTGCCAACCCTGAGACAAACGTGGTCAATTGACCGTTATCCAGCGCCACCTGCCAATGGTTAATGACCGAGAGCGGCGGTGTTGAGAGCGCATAAGGTTTACTGCTGTACAGCCAGCGGGTACCTTTGACCGGAATGTTTGCGACGAAATGGAGATACCCCATCATTGCATCCGATAGCACCACATCGCGCGCCATACCGTTAACGCCAGGGTCAGTCAGTAACTCCACCCATTTGTTAAACTGCGGTTGAAAACCGGCAATCGCCACTTCCGCCAACTGCTGCTGGAAAGCTTTAACTGCATCACGATTTTCCCACATCGGCTGCATATCGCGTGCTGCATACAAGAGTTGAAGCTGGTTAAGATAAACCGGCTTATAACCTGCAGGTAATTGTGATTCAATTTGCGTGCGGGCCTTTTCTGCCGCACCTTCAGGTAGCGGTTGGATCCCCGCCATTATTGCCGTGGCTTGCGCCTGCGGCAGTACATCTCCCTGTTCACTTACAGCCACCGGGCTGTCACCAGGGATAACCTCAGGCTCATCAGCCTGCACACTGAACAGTGGAGCGAATGTTACGGCCAGGCACAAACTGATTGCCGAAAGCCGACGACCACACATCATGTTAAGCAACATCCCTTGCCCCCTGTTTTTATCATACTCTGAATAGCCAGGCTGTTTTATCTTAACTGCCTTTACAACGCCAATACTCATGAAAGTATGACGAGCAAGCCTGTTACTTATCAAGCTTACCTTCAGTATATAAACGTCGGTACGTTTTTACACAACCTAATGTAAAGAAGTTTAAAGAAAAGCGCGCCATAATGCGGTATTTTTTTAGTGCAGAAACGGAGTTTTTCGAAAAAAAAGGCGGCATCGCTGCCGCCTTGAACTTAACTTGCCTGAGAAGGCGCTTCATCTGTTCCTGGAAGCGTTTCAGGGAGTTGCGGCGCAAATCCTCGCAGGCCGACTACGTGAACGTGTTCGGTATTCTGGAAGACTTTACGCACCAGTTTATAGGTGGTGCCTTTCTCCGGGCTGATATTTTCAGGTGCCGCGATGATGAGCTGCATTTGCAAACGCTCACACAATTCAAACAGCGTGGCGATGGAACGGGCATCCAGTCGCGCAGCTTCATCGAGGAATAGCAGACGGCAAGGAGAGATATCTTTACCGCGCAGGCGGCGAGATTCATCTTCCCAGCTCTGTACTACCATCACCAGAATCGACATACCCGTACCGATAGCCTCACCGGTCGACAGTGCGCCAGACTCCGCGCGCAGCCAGCCATCGGAACCACGGTTAACCTCAACTTCCATCTCCAGGTAGTTACGGTAATCCAGAAGTTCTTCACCAATGGTCTGCGGCGTGCGCTGGCCCATATCAATTTGTGGGTTAAGTCGCTGATACAGTTTTGCCAGAGCTTCCGAGAAGGTCAGACGGTTGCTCTTGAACAGATCCTGATGTTGCTCATGCTGTTCTGAAAGCACGTCAAGCAGCATGGCGTGGGTTTCACGCACGTTCACGTTCAGACGCACACTGTTCACCTGACCGAACGATACGCTCTGCAAGCCCTGGTTGAGCATGCGGATACGGTTCTGTTCGCGCTGAATGGTTTTGCGAATGATGTTCGCCACACTGCGGGAGCTGATCGCCAGTTTCTGTTCGCGAGAAGTTAACTCTTCGGTCAGACGGCTAAGTTCGATTTCCATCTGCTCGATAGCTTCCACCGGATCATCGGTACGAATAATATCCTGGCGAATACGTTCGCGCAGATGCTGATAAACCGCCACGAAGAACTGGATTTTGCGCTCAGGTCGTTTTGGATCTTCCGACATGCGCAGCACGTCGCGCAGATGTTCGTTATCCGCCACCGCCAGACGCAGCGCACCTAAGGCCTTATCCGACATGGAACGTAAATCATCGGCAGAGAGATAAGCCAACTCACGACGGTGTAAGCGGCGTTCAACGCCATTATCTTTCACCATGCGCATGACTGCACACCAGCCCGCTTTGGCGGTCACTACCTGCTCGCGCATCTCGAAGTAATCACGCTCCAGCTTGCGCAGTTTGCGGGTCAGGTTGTCCATCTCCGCTTCGCAGAAGGTCAGCGCTTTTTCCAGTTGATTGCGGCGTGAACGGTTATTGCTCAGTTGCGCATGCAATTCGTCACGACGAATACGCGCCCGCTCTTCTGCCCCGCTATCGGCGCGCACGCCGATATCCTGCAGTTCACGTTGCAGATCGTTGAGCAGCTCTTTTTTGGTGTCGTAAGAACTTTTCAGCGAAGCCAGTACCTGGTTGTACTGACTCAACTGCGCAGCGTGTCCGCGCAACGCTTCACGAGCGCGGGTACGCTCCGCTTCCGCCTGCTCCAGACGTTCGCGCAGTTTTTCGTTGAGATCGCTGTTCCCACTAAGCATTTCTGCCGAGTCAGAGTAGCTAAAGTGCGCACGACGCTGCACCACTTCAGTCAGGGCAAATGCCTGTTGACGGGCATCGCGCTGCATCTGCTGAGAATACGCGTAATCTTCTTTTAACTGTTCGAACTGTTCCGGGTCGCTCTGCAACACAGAAACGATCGGCTCCAGTTTCGCCAGTTGGTTGCCAAACTGCTGAACAAAACGCGCAGCTTCCTGAGCTTCATCAAGACGTTCGCGAATTTCATCGACACGATCCGCCAGTGAGTCATCCGCTAACAGGTTGAGACGCGGCAGGATACGGTTCAGTGCCGCAACGCCCTCTTTCGCCTGCTCAAACTGAATTCGCTGCTGCTGGTTATCATTTTCATGATTACTCAACGCCCGCTCCAGTTCGACACGACGGCTGTTCAGTTGGCGAATTTCGGCTTCCGGATCAGACTCAAACGCCACTGCCAGATGGCTGCCAATAAAGCGGCTGAATGCCTGATGCAGTCGCTGGGTTTTCTGAACATCAAAGGAGAGCGTAGCAAAGCGTTCAGAGAGCAATTCGCGCTCGGCGTGCAGGCTTTCGATCCGGCTTTCACGCGCCGCGCGACCAAACAGCGGCACTTCCGGGAAACGTGAATAACGCCACTGACGCTCGGCGGTTTTCACCACCACCGCTTTTTCCAGCTCATCGACGTTGAACACGCTATCATCGAACGACTGCGGATCTCCCTCGATCAAGTAGAGATCTTCCGGGCAATCGGTTAAGCCTTCCAGCTGTTCGGCCACCTGTGACAGATCCGGCACCACAATGGCGTGGCGAGACGGGCCATACAACGCCGAGAAGTACGGCGCATCGTCCAGGCTAACGTCGTCATAAATTTCTGACAGCAGCACGCCGCCAAAGCGTTCCGCCAGCGCATTCAGACGCTGGTCTTCGGAGCCGCCTGGCTGGCTTAAACGTTCGATCTCTTCATCGACAGCGTTTTTGCGCGCGCCCACTTCATCACGTTCAACAATCGCTTCGCGCTCACGCTCCAGCAGTTGTTGCAGATATTCGGTGACGTCCTGGCTGCAGGTGAACTCTTCACCGCACTGCTCGCTCAACTGATTGAGGCTGTTTTGCGCTGCCAGCCAAACCGGCGCACGCTGCATCAGGCTCTGAATACGGGATTGCAGCTGTTCCTGTTCCTGACGCAGTGCCATACGCTCTTCACGGGCGTTGGAAACGCTGTCAGAAAGAGAGGCAATACGCGCTTCCAGTTCCTGATGCAGGGCTTCCAGTTCGTCGATATCAAAATTCTTGCCCTGACGTTTGCAGAAATCTGCCAGCAGACGCTCAGCTTCTTGCTGCTCGCGCAGACGCTGTTCCAGTTCGCTTAAACGCATCCGCAGTGGCTGAACCTGCTCTGCCAGGTGACGCTGATCGACCCCTTCGCGCAGCAGTTCGCGGGCGACATCCCACGCCTCGTTACGCGCCAGCGGACCGTTGATTGCAACCACCAGCTGATAAGCCTGCTCAAACTGGCTGTGCGCGGTTTGCGCCATGCTCATTTTCTGCTCAAGAGAGAGCATTTTTTCAGTCGCTTCCAGCTCTTTCGCCTGGAAGGTTTCCAGCCATTCGGCGGCGCTGTCGGCGGTTAAGTCTGGCAGATGGCACAGTTCTTTGGCACGATTAAGCGCAGCAATCGCCTGGTTGTACTGGATCGCGCGCGTTGCTGGACGTCCAGCGCCTGCTGGTAGTCGGCAAGCTGGCTTTTCAGCTCGTCCACTTCCAGTTCGGCGGCTTCTGCGCGCGCTTCGTTCTCTTCCTGGCGTTCGATGGCTTCTGCCACCACTTCGTTTTGCTCTTCCAGACGGATCTGCAGCTCATCGAGATCCGCTTCGTAGCGTTCGATCTTCTCCTGCTGACGCAGTGCGGTTTGCACCAGGTTCAGGTGATCGCTGGCCGCCTGATAATCCGCTTCCAGATCGCCCTCGGCACCGTTGTGCTCTGCCAGTTCACGCGCCATATCGACGTGTTTGTACTGCTCAGCCGCCAGTTGCTGACGCGAAGTGTGTAGCTCGCGACGAAACTCCAGCGCCTTATCGAGATGAACACGGCGCTCGTTGGCGTGACGCATGTAGTCCGCTGCCACGTAGTTGGTGGCTTCGCTGATCAGATGCTTAAACAGGTCACGGTCAGACTGGGTGACGCGAATCGCTTCCAGCGTCATGCGGTTTTCGCGCAGCGCCGCTTCCATGTCCTGGAACGCTTTACGCACGCCGCTGTTTTCCGGCAGCAGGTAGTCGCGCAGAGAACGGGTAATGGCGCTGGAGATCCCGCCATACAGCGAGGCTTCGATCAGACGATAGAATTTACTACGATCAGACGCTGAGCGCAGACGACGCGCGATGATGCCCAGATCGAACATCAGCGAGTGGTAATCGGTAATGGAGTTGAACTGTTTAAACTGCACGCCTTCCATCGCCTCGAGCTTGTCTTTCAGCTCGTTAAGCGGCAGCACGCGCGCCTGACGTTCGTTCAGGGATTCGGTCACCAGCTGTGTCGGCTGCACCGACATCGGCAGTCCCTGAATGGCAAACGGCTTGATATCCACTTTACGATCGCGTCCGGCAACCTGTTGCAGACGCACACCGACCACCACGCGCTGGTGGCGCGAGTTAATGGTGTCGAGCATCGAATAACAGACACCCGCTTTCAGCTTACCGTGCAGACCTTTATCGCGCGAACCACTGGTAGCCCCGGCTTCCGTGGTGTTACGGAAATGCAGCAGGGTCAGGTCGGGAATGAGCGCCGTAACAAACGCCGCCATGGTAGTAGATTTACCCGCCCCGTTACCGCCGGAAAGCGTCGTAACCAGCTCATCCAGGTCAAAAGTTCGGGCAAAAAAGCCGTTCCAGTTAATCAGCGTCAGTGAGCGAAATTTACCGCGTTCAATCATTATTCTTCCTCTCCGCTATCTGGCTGACTCTCTTCAGTTTCGTCATTGAGTTGCAGGTGATTTTCAATCGGCATTGCTTCACCATCGCGAATCAGTCGACGTTGTGCTTCACGCGGATCGTCGCCCGCACGCACATCGGCACCAAAGCGGAACACCGATTCGGTAATGCGGAACTTGCTGCTGTCGTGGCCCATAAACCACACCATGCCTAAGCGACGCAGACGGTTGAGCGAAGAGCGTACTTTTTCCTGCAACTTCTGGCGGTCAACGTCTGAACCGGTAGAACGATTGTTCACCAGTTTCAGCAATTTTGCTTCATCGGCCAGGGTGAGCAGTTCGTCATACAGTTCCTGCTGGGTAAAGATCCCCTCGTTGGCCAGCCGTTCCGGGCTGAGATAGAGATAACAGAGGATTTTACCGACCATCATGTCCAGTTCAGACAATACGGAACGTGGGATGATGGTGGTGGAACGTGGACGTAAATAGAAGAAACCTTCCGGCGCGCGGATTAACTCCACGTTATAACGCGCGTAAAATTCTTCCAGATATTCCTGAAAATCCATCAGGAAAGCATGATTATCCAGTTCGTCGAGGCCAATATGGCGGCCTGAACGTAAGGCGCTATCCAGCGCCGGAAATAACGGATTCGCCAGCGCCTGCGCCAGCTTAACCGGCATCACTTGTTCAATATTTGTCGATGACATGCGCCTGTACCTTGGCTCCGTAATCATTAATCGGCTGCCATTTCGCTGGCAGTCCGGTGAAGTCTGCTTGCGCTACGCCGAGGCGTACCGCCTGATCAATTACAATACGCGCGACGTCAAAGTGACGCGCACGCGGATACTGCGCCAGATATTCGCGTACCACCAGACCAAGATCCAGCGGTACTTGTCTGGTTTTATAGACGGCGAGCTGCTCTTCGATAATCGCGGCGAGTTGTTCGCGGATCTCGTTAAACTCTTCGTACTCTAAATCTGGCGGAAGTTCCCCGGTCACTTCTTCATCGCGCAGTGCCATCTCTTCGTCACGCATATCCAGCAGACGATCGGCATTGGCGTAAGTCAGCGCCCACGGCTCATCAAAATAGGTTTGTACCGACTGGCGTAAACGCTGGGCAAAGACGCGGTTTTTATCCATATCGATAGCGGTACGAATAAATTTGTGTACGTGGCGATCGTAGCCAATCCACAAGTCGATGGATTGCTGGCCCCAACTGATAATACGGTCGAGTTTGCTCTGCAGATCGAACACCAGACGATCGACAAAATGCAGGTCGTCATGGGTCATCGTCGCATCCTGAATGCGCAACAGATTGGCCTGGAGTTTGTCGCCTGCCGCTTCCAGCGTATCCTGCAATTCACGCAGCGTTCCGGAAGTTTCCGAAAGCAACAATTCACAGCTGGAGATCGCCGCCCGCCAGTCTTTATTCAGCAACTGAGCGATATCGTCCTTCACCTGCTGCTGCTGTTCGTCCATCAGACGTTGCGTCAGGTCGATGCTGTCGAAAATTTCCGCTACCGAATATTTCAGCGGCGCATAGACGTTGCGGTGCCAGTGAAATTCATCACCGCCCTCTTCGGCGGCATCGGCTGCACGTTTTAACTCACCCGCCACAATCGACAACTGCATAGAAAGGCGCAACGTAGAAAACTCGCGCTGACGGATGTAGTAGTCAGTAATGCCGATGCCGAGCGGCGTCAGGCGATAAATAGCATTCCCTTCCGCCTGCTCGCTGGTAAAGCGGTTCAGCAGACGTTGACGTACCATATCGTTGATCGCGTTGTTGGCGCGCACGCCGATGGTTTCGCTGGTTTGCTCAAACGCATCACTCACATGGCGGAACGCATCCACCAACTCGCCTTCACTCATCTCACCATCAAGACGCTCGCCATTCAGCGTGGCAACCGCCAGCAGAAAAGAGAGTCGGTCTACCGGCAGCGAGATGGAGAAGTCATTTTTTCTGGCCCAGGCAACCAGTTCGGGGACTGTCTGGGATAATTCACTCATACTTTATCCTTGCTCTGCGGTTTGTGCGCGGTGACATGAATATAACGCCCCAGGTTAATATACGGTTCCTGACGGCAATAACGCGTTTCTAATTCAAGTAATGCTTCATAGCTGTCGCGCTGTTGGTGCTTTTCACGCAGATAATCATGAAACACGCGAACGCCTGTCTTACCCATAATTTGCCAACCAGCTTCTTCCAGCCACAGATAAACCTGCGCCGGGTCGCGTGGATAATCTGGCGAAAGCGTCCGTTTTTTCTTTTTCGGCATTCCCGCCTGCACGTAATCAAAATTCCCGGCGACCATGTTATGCATCAGCAAGCCGTGCGCATTGTAGAACATTAATGACAACACGCCGCCTGGACGCAACACTGACCACAGGGTCTGCAATACGCTGCGGGGATCGGCCACCCACTCCAGCACCGCATGGAACAATATCAGATCAACGGGCGTTTCCAAATGTGAAGCAACATCCTGAGCGGCGCAATGTATAAATTGCATGTTGTCGCTCACACCTTTTGCTTCTGCCGCCTGTTTTGCGCGGTCGATCATCTGCGCAGAGAGATCGCATAAAATGACCTGATGCCCGCGCTCGGCCATTTTGATTGCGGTCTGCCCTTCTCCACCGCCAGCATCCAGTACACGCAGTTTTTGCGGGCCCATTTCCGCCAGCACGCGATCGAGATCCTGCCACAGAATAGCCTGTCGAAGCTGCCCTTTGGTGGTGCCGTAAATGTTACGGGAAAACTTTTCCGCAATATCATCAAAATTGCGATCCTGCATTGCTTTCTCCACCGGTTGGCTAAGACGTTTTCTGATAAAGACGCTATTTTGTCACAGCCACGGCGAGAATGAACCCGTCTGGTGTAATATCGCTGGCGATCCCTTGCTATATGGTCAAAAAAGGAACCAGAAAGGATGCTTTTTACACTGAAAAAAGTGATTGGCGGCATGCTGCTGCCACTTCCGCTGATGTTGTTGATTATTGGTGCTGGCCTGGCGCTGCTGTGGTTTAGCCGTTTTCAAAAAACCGGGAAGATTTTTATTAGCATTGGGTGGCTGGCGCTCTTGTTATTGAGTTTGCAACCGGTAGCCGACCGCCTGCTGCGTCCCATCGAAAGCACCTATCCGACATGGAATAATTCGCAAAAAGTGGACTATATCGTGGTGCTCGGAGGTGGTTATACCTGGAACCCGCAGTGGGCACCGAGCTCTAATTTAATCAATAACAGTTTGCCGCGCCTGAATGAAGGTATTCGCTTATGGCGCGAAAATCCGGGATCAAAGCTGATCTTCACGGGAGGCGTAGCAAAAACCAATACGGTGAGTACAGCGGAAGTAGGTGCCAGAGTGGCGCAATCGCTGGGTGTCCCACGCGAGCAAATTATCACACTGGATTTACCAAAAGATACCGAAGAAGAAGCTGCCGCAGTGAAACAGGCGATTGGCGACGCCCCTTTCCTGCTGGTGACATCTGCGTCTCATTTGCCGCGCGCGATGATCTTTTTTCAGCAGGAAGGGCTAAATCCGCTGCCAGCCCCGGCTAACCAGTTGGCAATCGACTCGCCGCTTAATCCGTGGGAACGGGCAATCCCGTCTCCGGTCTGGTTGATGCATAGCGACCGCGTTGGCTATGAAACGCTTGGCCGCATCTGGCAGTGGCTAAAAGGTGCGTCAGGCGAGCCAGGGCAGAAGTGATTTAGTCGCCAGATCAAAGTTGCTACGGTTAAACCGCCCGGTATTGACCAGTTGTGCAACTTCATCCCATAACACATACAGCCAACGCCGCCAGATGAAAGACTCCGCCACTGGCGCGCGTTGCAGGTAACTCCAGAGCAAATCTTCCGCCAGGGTGTTATCCATCAACCGGAATAATTCATACTCACGCGGCGCCCAGAGCATTAACCCCGGTCCGACCATCGCCAGGAGCTGATCGCTACGGGAATCTTTCAGCATGCTACGCAAACAGAAATTGCCGTGAATCAGCACACAATTATCGTTAAAACCTTCAAACAACACCGGCAGACATTCACGAGTGCGAAACAGGATCCGCTTATCCTGCATGGTTAAACCTGTGTTATTAAACTGATTGAGCGTCGCCCACAGCATTTCAACGTGCTGACGATACCAGGAAGGCCAGAAATTTTCCTGAGTATTGTCAACCGCGCCAACACATCCGCGGCTGTCCTGACGGTGCCAGGCCAGCAACGCTTCAACAATTTGATCTTTCAGATGTTCCCAGCGCTCTGGCGTTCTTGCGGGAGCTTCCACAGAAACACCGCGCATCCGCTCCAGCAACAAGACATCGGGACCGGGATGTTCTTCATGCGTCATCACGCCATAGATAGTCGGCATGCGAACAGTCCCGCTCCGAGCCAGCATGGTGGTTTTCCATGCCAGCTGTCTGGCCTGCCCCGGGGTAGAAAAACTTCGCGCCATGAGCGGCATCGGGTTTCCCTGGCTGTCATACAACGCCCACAGAGTTGTGTCTGCTTTTTCATTCACACACTCTATACGACTCAATCTTTCGCCCAGTAAATGGCTTAGTTCGGCACGCAGCTGTTCCATTCAGATTACCCTCATAAAAGCTACTGCTTTCATAATGAGCGCCAATGTAAAAGATGTCACCTGAATGAGATCAATTGTTGAAGGGAAAAAATGAAGAGAATCGTAACGCTACGACACTCCTCCCAAAATTGAGATGGAGTGTCGTGGGGAAAAATTAAGCCATTTCAGCGCGAACACGCTCAAGATCTTCGGGAGTATCTACACCGGTGCCAGGAACCTCCTGGGCGACAGCAACATGGATTTTTTCTCCATACCACAGCACACGAAGCTGCTCTAGCATTTCGATATGTTCTAACGGGCTTGGCTGCCAGTTAACATAGCGGCGGATAAAACCTGCACGATAGCCATAAATGCCGAGATGGCGCAGGAAGTTATCTCCTACGGTTTCCAGACCTTTCGCAAAACGGTCACGATCCCACGGAATAGTGGCGCGCGAGAAGTAGAGCGCATAACCTTCGGCGTCGAGAACAACTTTAACCGCATTCGGATTAAAGGCTTCTTCCGCACTGTGGATAGGCACAGCCAGGGTCGCCATTCCAACCTGACGCTGGGCAAGGTTATCGGCAACCTGACGAATGATTGTCGCGGGGATCATCGGTTCATCACCCTGCACATTCACAATCACCGTGTCGTCGCTGAACGCGCATTTTTCGACAACTTCCGCCAGGCGTTCTGTACCTGACTGGTGATCTGCACGCGTCATGCATACTTCACCGCCAGCAGCTTCAACAGCGCGGGCGACATCCTCATGATCGGTTGCGACGATGATGCGCTCGGCACCTGATTCGCGCGCGCGTTCGAGTACATGAACAATCATAGGTTTGCCGTTAATATCGACCAGCGGCTTACCTGGCAGACGCGTGGAAGCGTAGCGCGCGGGAATAATGACCACAAAACTCATGATTTACTCTCATCAGCAGTCAGCACGCGGGCTTCCGTTTCCAGCAGCACTGGAATGCCATCGCGCAGCGGAAAAGCCAGGTTGTCCAGTTTGCAAATAAGCTCTTGTTTTTCCTGGTTATACCAAAGTTTGCCATTGCAAACCGGGCAGGCAATGATTTCAAGCAGACGATGATCCATAGTTCCTCCAGATGGATCGGGTTATGAATGCATAAATCTTATCATAATCATTTATGCGTCGGGGTCTATTTCCCAGCCGGTGCGGCAATCGGTAAAGAAACCGTGCGGGCAGCGCCCTATTGTTACTCGTGTTGCCTGCTGCCAGTGAGCAAAATCAGTAATCGCCTGACGCAGCCCTTTTTGAAGGGTCACTGTTGGTTTTACCCCATCCTGTAACCAGAGAGAGAGCACTTCAAAGATGCCAGTCTGGCGATGCATCTTAGAATCCATTCGCCCAACTAATTGCCCACGATGCAATAACGGTAGAACGAAATAACCATACTGGCGTTTGGGTGCTGGCGTGTAGCACTCCAGCCGGTAGCTAAAATCAAAAAGTTGCTCTGCCCGTTTACGATCCCAGACAACAGGATCAAAAGGCGAAAGTATCGCGCTGTGCGTTGCAGTGAGCTTTCCGGCTAGCGCACGTTCGAGTAGCGGCAGCAAATCAGCATGCAGCCAAAGATTACCCAATTTTTCAACATGCACAGCAATGATTTGCTGCTGTTCAGCCCTCGCTTCGCGCCACGCCGCCAGCGCCGGACGTTTCAGCCGGTAGTAATCCGCCAGCCACTGTTCGCGAAATATTCCCAGGCTGCGCGCACTGTTATCCAGCATGATGATTTCTGCTTCTGTTTGCGAAACGAGATCGCGCTCATCATCCCAGTCAGGCATGACACGGTGGGTTAAATCATAAACGCGCTGGAAGTTGCGCCGTTCAATCACCATCACCTTTCCGGCGGTAAAGAGCCCTTCCAGATGCCGTTTATGCGGCTTCCACTCCCACCAACCGCTCGCCCCTTTACGAGGATGCTCAAAATCGGCTGAACGTACCGGCCCCTTATCATGAATATGCTGAATTAACTGTGCAATTTCCGCCGCATGTTCCTGCATCCAGGCATCTTTGTATTTCCAGCCCATTTTTTCAGGTGCCAGCATGCGGTGGCGAATAAGACGAAAATCGCTACGCGGCATAAAGCAGGCTTCATGCGCCCAGTATTCCATTAATTCGCCACACGCCAGAGACTCATCCAGCCACTGCGCAGGATAATTTCCCAGACGACTGAAAAGCACCAGATATGGACTACGGGCAACGATATTAATGGTGTCAATTTGCAGCAAGGACATGCGAGAAATGGTAGCCAGAATATCTTCCGGCGACGCGCGACGACGGGGCTTGTTTAACAGGCCTTGCGCGGCAAGGTGAAGATTACGCGCATCAGCAAGGGAGAGGTGCGGCAGCGACATTCATGACTCCATCAATCGAACGCTGCCGCGGCGTAACTAGTTGCCAGAAGCCAGCGAAGTTAGTTGCGCAAGCAGTTTTGCTGGTTCATCACCTGAAAGCTGTGCGTCAACGGGCAAATACCACCAATTTTCTTCTGCAAAAGCCAGGCATTTCACCGCATCTTTTTCAGTCATTACCAGCGTTTGCCCGGCGCTTACCAACGCGCTAACATCCGCATGATTCAAAGACTGATGATCGGCCAGCGGTACACATTTTTCCGGTTGTACGCCGCACATCTTCAGCGTGGCAAAAAAGCGCGGCGGATGCCCAATCCCCGCCATCGCCACCACATGTTCAAGCTGAGCAACGTCACAACGCGTACCGGTACGTAAATTCACCGCCTGACCCGGCAGCAGATGCATGGGGATTTCACCGCTGCGGGGGACACCGCCGTTGACGATTACCGCATCAACCGATTTTAAGCGCCCCGCGCGCTCGCGCATTGGCCCCGCAGGCAACCACCAGCCATTGCCAAAGCGACGCACGCCATCGATGACGACGATTTCCACATCACGCGCCAGACGATAATGCTGTAAACCGTCATCAGTCACGATAATTTGCACATCGGGATATTGCGCCAGAATGGCTTTTACCGCATCTGAACGGACAGGAGAAACTGCAACAGGTGCACCCGTACGCTGATAAATCAGCACCGGTTCATCGCCCGCCTGTGCGGTGGTGGTACCTGCCGACAATAACAGCGGATACGACTCAGCTTTACCGCCATAGCCCCGGGACACTACGCCAACACGAATACCGCGTTTTTGTAGTTGTTCCACCAGCCAGACAACCACCGGAGTTTTTCCGTTGCCGCCTGCGGTGAGATTACCAACCACGACAACCGGTACGGGGGCACGCCAGGCGCGCTTCAGTTTTAGTTTATAGCAAAGACGGATAACGCCACTCACCAGACCATACAGCCAGGAGAGTGGCAGCAGTAGCCGCCACAAAGGCGACTCGCCAGACCAGATTTTTTCGATCATTGGCCAAACTGCATTTTATGAAGTTGTGCGTAGACTCCACGGTGCTCAAGCAAATCGTTATGCGTACCGCGTTCCACAATGATCCCGTCCTCGACGACCACAATTTCGTCTGCCTTTTCAATGGTAGACAAGCGGTGGGCAATCACCAGAGAGGTACGGTTTTTCTGCAACTCGTCCAGCGCCGCCTGAATCGCGCGTTCGGATTCGGTGTCCAGCGCCGAGGTGGCTTCATCCAGAATCAGAATTGGGCTATCACGCAGCAAGGCACGGGCAATGGCAATACGCTGGCGCTGACCGCCAGAGAGCAACACGCCGTTTTCACCAATCACCGTATCAAGACCGTTATCCATCTTATTGATAAAGTCCATGGCGTAGGCCATACGTGCCGCTTCTTCAATCTGCTCACGGCTGTACTGTTCAGTACGGGCGTAAGCAATGTTGTTGGCAACCGTGTCATTAAACAGATGGACATTCTGCGACACCAGAGCAACCTGGTTACGTAAAGACGCCAGGGTATACTCGCGCAGATCGTGACCATCCATCAGGATCTCGCCTTCATCGATATCATAAAAACGGGTGATCAGGCTGGCGATGGTCGATTTACCCGACCCCGAACGCCCTACCAAAGCCACTGTTTTCCCTGCCGGGATCTTCAGGTTGATATTACGCAGCGCAGGGACTTCACGCCCTGGATAGGTAAAAGTGACATTGCGGAATTCAACGTCACCAGTAGCACGCTCAATCTCGCGTTTACCTTCGTCTTTCTCCTGTTCACTATCCAGAATGGTAAACAGCGTCTGACATGCTGCCATCCCGCGTTGGAACTGGGCGTTAACGTTGGTCAGCGATTTCAACGGACGCATCAGTGCAATCATCGAAGAGAAGACGACAGTAATCGTACCGGCTGTCAGGCTATCCATCACGCTTGGGAAGCTCGCAGCGTAGAGAACAAATGCCAGTGCCAGAGAGGCGATCAGCTGAATGATCGGGTCAGAGATGGATGAGGCAGAAACCATCTTCATGCCCTGCAAACGCATCTTGTTGCTGACCTTATCAAAACGCTTTGTTTCTACTTCCTGGCCGCCAAAAATCAATACTTCTTTGTGGCCTTTCAGCATCTGTTCAGCACTGGTGGTCACCTGCCCCATGGTGTTCTGCATGTTTTTACTGATGCTGCGAAAACGCTTCGACACGATACGAATCGCAATCGAGACAATCGGCGCCAGCACAATCAAAATGATCGACAGCTGCCAGCTGTAATAGAACATCATGGCGAACAGACCGATAATGGAAGCACCTTCACGCACCACCGTAATCAGCGCGCCGGATGACGACGAAGCAACCTGTTCAGAATCGTAAGTAATACGTGAAAGCAGTGTCCCGGTTGACTGTTTGTCAAAAAATGACACTGGCATTCCCATCATGTGGCCGAACAGACGTCGACGCATGGTCATGACCACTTTTCCTGATACCCAGGAGATACAGTAGCTGGAGATATAACTGGTGATACCACGTAAAATCATCAGGCCGATAACCACCAGCGGCATCCACATCAGCACGGAGCGATCTGTTTTACCAAAGCCATCATCGAGAAGCGGCTTAAGGAGCGATAACATGAAGGTATCGCTGGCTGCGTTGAGAATTAACGCTATGCCCGCCACGATCAGACCCGCTTTAAAAGGCGCAATGGTTGGCCACAGTCGGCGGAATGTCTGCCACGTAGAGAGATCTTTGTCGTTATGCATTCAAAAAACCAGCATTTGTTGAAATAGCCGCATATTCTACCCGTTATCCACTGGCACGCCAAACCACTGATGATACCAACGAGGTAAAATTTGCTCCCTTAAGCTGCTCACCCGCCAACCTTGCGCTGAAAAATAGACCGTTATTTGCCCCTGATGTTGGGTATCAACCCATTGATATCCTTGTAGTTTATAGCGAAGTTTAACTTTACTGGAGGGCAGTCGCCATGCGTTATAGCGCGATGCCGATGCCAGTGCCATTTTTCCATTTACCCGCTGAATTAATGGCACCGATGACGAGGTATTACTGCCGTGATGGGGTACCTGAATCAAAGTTGCCTGAACCTGTTGCCAGTAATGACTTAGCATTTTTTGTTCAGCGGGGGCTTCAATATCGCCAGTCAAAAGAATGCTATGTGTTCCATCATCAACCTTAATCACACAGGAATGGTTATTTCCCTTTTCGTTACTCCCTTGCAAAGGCCAGTGCACACTAAACTGCAATCCTTGCCACTGCCACGCTTCGCCACGCACGCAGGGCTGATGATGCACCCAGTTTAAGGGGCTTCTTACCCATAACGTCGGCCAGGCATGTAATATCGAGTCCAGCCCACCCCGATGATCAAGATGTTCATGACTAAGAATAACGCCTACCGGTTCAAGGTCATGCCAGCGGAGCCAGGGAATAATCAGTTGTTGCCCACTGTCCCCCTCCGGCCAGGCGAGCCCTGTATCATAGAGAACCGCTTTACCGTTTCGAGCGATCACCATTGCCAGCCCTTGCCCGACATCAAGCATATAAACCTGCCACTCATCAGACCGTGGTTTTTGCCACAGT
The DNA here is from genome assembly GCF_963883545.1 of Escherichia sp. E4702. Taxonomy (NCBI): domain Bacteria; kingdom Pseudomonadati; phylum Pseudomonadota; class Gammaproteobacteria; order Enterobacterales; family Enterobacteriaceae; genus Escherichia; species Escherichia sp. E4702. The sequence continues at coordinate 464,560 of NZ_CAWORF010000017.1, forward strand.
GGCCAACACATTATAATTCCTCCAGCCATACACACCGCAGGCAACGTTTGCCATGCGTTTAGTCGCCATATCACCAGTAATAACCAGGGCGAAAATGATAGCCATTGCCAACGTTCAGCAATGCTTATCCACCCTTCAGGCAAACTCTTTAACCCCCAAAAAAGTAAAGCTAAGGACCGATCGGCAAGAAACCATATACCTTGTTCCAGGATTAATGGCCCGCTTAAATGCACAACCATCGCGGCGAGGATCAACGGAACCGAAATAAATGTCACTAAGGGAATAGCGAACAAATTTGCCATAAATGAAGTCAGACTAATGCCATGAAATATGACTATTTGCACCGGCATTAGCAGGAGTGTGATACCAAGTTGCAGATGGATAAGTGAAACAATAGATTGCAATACAGGCGGCAATGGCCAGACTGGGCAGGGAAACCACTGATACCAAAATATCAGCGCTGCCACCGCTGCGGCAGAGAGCCACAAACTTTGCGAGAGGATAGCGACAGGATCCATCAGCAGAATTGCTGCCAGGCAGCATATCCACACATCCCAACCACTCCATTGCCGGCCGCTCAATTTGAGCGCTCCCCAGGTCGCAAGCGCCACCACGGTACGCAATGCAGGCGGCTGCATACCGGTAAGCCAGGCATAAAAAGCAGCGCAGCAAACTCCACCGATTAATGGCATCTGCCAGTAAATCCAACGCCCGGGGAGGAAAATTTGCCCGCCACGAATTAGCCCCGCAGCCAGTAATGCTGCAAAAGCGATGTGTAAACCCGATATCGCCATTAAATGTGCCGTACCGGTATCGCGCATTATATTTTTAATTTCTTTAGATACCGATAACCGTTCACCCATTCCTAAGCCGAGCATCACCGTCTGCCATGAATACGGCTGCAGCGTCGTTTGCAGGGATGCCAGATATTGCGCACGTAGGCTACAACCTGGTTCAATGACGCTTGCTTGCAGAAAACGTCCGGTAAGTGGCTGATGCTGGGCAATGGCATAACGCTGGCTGTCAAAGCCGCCATCATTAAGTTGACCGTGAACAGCACGCACTTTCAGTTTCATCGACCATCGTTGCCCAGCGCATACCGATTGTGGCAAATATTCGCCATATAGCGCGATGCCTGGCGCGGGAAATAACCGCCGCCCTTGTAGATGAGTAATTTGCCCGTAATGCGTGGTCATGCCGTCAGTGGCGGTAATCTCGACGACTGCATCCTGCGTCGCGCCAGTTAAGTTTTCTCCTGCCCACAGAATTTGCTTCGCCGCCAACACGCCCCAAAGAAAAAACAGCAATGTCAGCGTGAAATAACGGACGACTTTAACAGGAATAAATGCCAGTACGCAGACGAATACAGTCAGACTCGCGAGAGTTAATGTCCCAGGCAACTGCGGCAAAATCAGCAGCGGAAAAATCCCGCAAATTATGCACAGGCTAACTGTCGTTATTTTCATGCACTCCTCCCTGTTTTTGGAAAGTGTGCAACTTTGTTGAGTGGTTGTCTGGCGGGAGTTTTGCGTTGCCCGAGGCACGTTCAGAAGAATTTAGCAGGATCATGAAAACTGTACACAACTCTGCGAGATAGCTTCCAGAAGCATATTGCAGAAATGAAAAAAGCACCCGACAGGTGCTTTTTCCGCGTTCAAGTTTTACTAAAACTTAACCGTAAATATTGGCGCGATCGCGCAGTTCTTTACCTGGTTTAAAGTGAGGAACGTATTTTCCTTCCAGCTCTACTTTATCGCCAGTCTTCGGATTACGTCCGGTACGCGGTGCGCGGTAGTGCAAAGAGAAACTGCCGAAACCGCGGATTTCAATACGCTCGCCCTGCGCAAGAGTCGAGGCCATATGCTCCAGCATCTCTTTTACTGCATCTTCAACCGTCTTGGCGGGAATGTGCGATTGCTGGGTGGCAAGTCTTTCTATCAATTCTGACTTGGTCATGATTCCTCCGGTTCCTTAAAGGCAAATTTAACGGCTGCTGTTGCTGCATTGATTAAGGGCGGCCGTAGCCGCCCTTAGTGCTTGATTACAGGACGAAACCTGCAATCTGTCAAGTAAACTCAGCAAACTTCGGAATAAAAATCCCGAAGAGTCAGAGAATTACTCGCCTTTAGCTGCTTTGAAAGCTTCAGCCATTGCGTTGTTGGAGAAGTTTGCATCTTCCTGTTTGTTAACAGTTGCGATTGCATCTTTCTCGTCAGCTTCGTCTTTCGCACGAACAGACAGGCTGATTGCGCGGTTTTTACGATCAACGCCAGTGAATTTAGCTTCAACTTCGTCGCCAACGCTCAGAACCAGGGTAGCGTCTTCAACGCGGTCACGGGATGCTTCAGAAGCACGCAGGTAACCTTCAACGCCGTCAGCCAGTTCTACGGTTGCGCCTTTAGCGTCAACTGCAGTTACTTTACCGGTTACGATAGCGCCTTTCTTGTTCAGAGCAACCCAGTTGTTGAACGGATCTTCTGCGAGCTGTTTAACGCCCAGGGAGATACGTTCACGTTCTGCGTCAACCTGCAGAACAACTGCCGCGATTTCGTCGCCTTTTTTGTATTCACGAACTGCTTCTTCGCCTGCAACGTTCCAGGAGATGTCAGACAGGTGAACCAGGCCGTCGATGCCGCCGTCCAGGCCGATGAAGATACCGAAGTCAGTGATAGACTTGATTTTACCTTCAACACGGTCGCCCTTGTTGTGGGTTTCCGCGAACTGCTGCCACGGGTTAGCTTTGCACTGTTTCAGACCCAGGGAGATACGACGACGTTCTTCGTCGATATCCAGAACCATAACTTCCACTACATCGCCAACGTTAACAACTTTGGACGGGTGGATGTTCTTGTTGGTCCAATCCATTTCGGAAACGTGTACCAAGCCTTCAACGCCTTCTTCGATTTCAACGAAGCAGCCGTAGTCGGTCAGGTTGGTCACGCGACCAGTCAGTTTGGTACCTTCCGGATAACGTTTAGCGATAGCTACCCACGGATCTTCGCCCAGCTGTTTCAGGCCCAGGGATACACGGGTACGTTCGCGGTCGAACTTCAGCACTTTAACAGTGATTTCGTCGCCCACGTTGACGATTTCGCTCGGATGCTTAACGCGTTTCCAGGCCATGTCAGTGATGTGCAGCAGGCCGTCAACGCCGCCCAGATCAACGAATGCACCGTAGTCAGTGAGGTTCTTAACGATACCTTTAACTTCCATGCCTTCCTGCAGGTTTTCCAGCAGCTGATCGCGCTCTGCGCTGTTTTCGGATTCGATAACGGCACGACGAGAAACAACAACGTTGTTGCGCTTCTGATCCAGCTTGATTACTTTGAATTCAAGCTCTTTGCCTTCCAGGTGCAGAGTGTCACGCACCGGACGAACGTCTACCAGAGAACCTGGCAGGAACGCACGAATACCGTTCAGCTCAACAGTGAAGCCGCCCTTAACTTTGCCGTTGATAACACCGGTAACAGTTTCAGCATCTTCGTAAGCTTTTTCCAGCGTGATCCAGGCTTCGTGACGTTTAGCTTTCTCACGGGACAGCAGAGTTTCACCGAAGCCGTCTTCTACTGCGTCCAGAGCAACGTCAACTTCGTCACCTACCTGGATTTCCAGTTCGCCCTGGGCGTTTTTGAACTGCTCAGCCGGGATGGCAGACTCAGATTTCAGACCAGCGTCAACCAGTACTACATCTTTGTCGATAGCAACAACAACGCCACGAACGATAGAACCCGGGCGGGTTTCGATTTCTTTTAAGGACTCTTCAAAGAGTTGAGCAAAAGATTCAGTCATGTTTAATCTTCAGGTTTATATTTAACGTCCACCTGGCTCCGTGCCGGATGGGGTTGTTTAACATACCCGCTGTCATTCCATTGCAACGGGGGTACTGCAAATTCGGTCGCTTATGCGAGAGCCAATTTTTGGCGCGCGTAGTGTAACGCTTTTTCAATCACTTGCTCAATGCTTAAGGTGGTGGAATCCAAAACTAAAGCATCGGCTGCCGGAACCAAGGGCGCTACCGCGCGATTACGATCGCGGTCGTCGCGTTCTTTGATCTCGGCCAAAAGGCGCTCAAAGTTAACACTAAAGCCCTTCTCCTGCAACTGTAGCATGCGGCGATGCGCACGTTCTTCCGAGGAGGCGTCAAGGAAAATTTTTACTGGCGCATCAGGGAATACCACTGTCCCCATATCGCGACCATCGGCGATCAAACCGGGTAACTCCCGGAATGCGCGTTGGCGACGCAATAATGCTTCACGAACGCGTGGGAATGCAGCGACTTGTGAAGCAGCATTCGCCACTTCCTGAGTACGAATTTCGCTGCTGACATCTTCCCCTTCGAGGATCACTTCCAGATTGCCATTGGTCGACACAAAACGTACATCCAGATGGGATGCCAGCGGCACCAGCGCATCTTCCGACGCAACATCAACATGGTGATGTAATGCCGCCAGTGCCAGTACGCGATAAATTGCACCCGAGTCCAGCAGATGCCATTGCAACGCTTCCGCCATAGCCTTACACAAGGTGCCTTTCCCTGCACCGCTTGGGCCATCAATGGTAATAACCGGGGCAATTGCCGTCATCTTTATCTCCTTAAAACAGGCGTACCGTTAACATAACCGCGCGCATTATACGCGTCGGCGCCACAAATCGTTAACGTTGTGTGCAAAAACCAGTTTTGTCTGTATTCAGATGGGGATTTATTGCGCAATTATAGCGGGCTGGCGAAAGACCAGCCCGAAAGATGACAATGATTTACTTACCGGAGGCGATACGATCGCGGATGTGCTGTGCACGCTCTGCTGATGGTGGATGAGAGTCAAACATAGATTGAGTACGACCACCATCCAGGCTGGCCAGTTTTTCAAAGCTACCGACCAGTCCCTGGGTGTTAATGCCACGTTTCTTCAGCAGATCAAAGGAGAAATCATCTGCTTCAGACTCTTTATCGCGGGAGTACTTAGCATTGATAGCGCCTTCTGCGATATCGCCCAGTTGCGAGCGAGAAAGCTGGGAAGCAACACCGCTGGTGGCGGAAATTGCATCGCGTGCGGCAACAATCGCATAAGATGCTTTCATTTCAGCCAGAGAGTGACCCAATGCAACGTGTCCCAGTTCATGACCCAGAACGCCTTCAATTTCGTTGTCGTTCATCATGTCCATCAGGCCACTGTAGACACGGACACAGCCGTTTGCCATCGCCCATGCGTTAACGTCGCTGGTCATATAAACCTTATAGTTAACCGGCGTACCGTTAATGTTGTTACCCAATGCTTTGGCGATTTTTGCCAGACGTTTACCGTACTTGCTGGATTTGCTTGCAACTTGATTGCCGCTGTCCATTTCGGTACAGCCCTGATTGGCAATGGCTTTTGCATCGGCGTCGCTTAACGTTGCAGCTTTATAGGCATTTAAACCGGAGCTGATAGCCATATTGGTATCAATACCGTGCGTATTTTGACACCCTGTCAGTAGTGCTGCAGAAGTCGCAATCGCCAGCAGTAATTTAGTATTCTTCATGTGAATCATCCGTTGATTAATCATATATAAATATTATGTATCAATAAGTTACATTGATAATCGACGTTACCACTGTTCAAAATGACTCACAAGGTCCGAAAAAAAAACGCCGGCAATGTGCCGTAATGCCGATCAGTTAAGGATCGGTTGACCGATCCAGTGGCTGTGTAAGAATCCGGAAATGCTCACCCGTTTCCGGATTTTTTTATGCACATTGGACAGGCTCTTGATCTGGTATCCCGTTACGATTCCCTGCGTAACCCACTGACTTCTCTGGGCGACTATCTGGACCCGGAACTGATTTCCCGCTGCCTTGCCGAATCCGGCACCGTCACCCTGCGTAAGCGCCGCCTTCCTCTTGAAATGATGGTCTGGTGTATTGTCGGCATGGCCCTTGAACGTAAAGAACCGCTTCATCAGATCGTTAACCGTCTGGATATCATGTTACCCGGCAATCGTCCCTTCGTTGCCCCCAGCGCCGTGATCCAGGCCCGTCAGCGGCTGGGAAGCGAAGCCGTCCGCCGCGTGTTCACGCAGACAGCGCAGCTCTGGCATAACGCCACGTCGCATCCGCACTGGTGCGGCCTGACCCTGCTGGCCATCGATGGTGTGTTCTGGCGCACACCGGATACGCCGGAAAACGATAGTGCCTTTCCCCGCCAGACACATGGCGGAACCCCGGCACTCTACCCACAGGTTAAAATGGTCTGTCAGATGGAGCTGACCAGCCATCTGCTGACAGCAGCGGCCTTCGGCACGATGAAAAACAGCGAAAATGAGCTCGCGGAGCAACTGATAGAGCAGACCGGCGATAACACCCTGACCTTAATGGATAAAGGTTATTACTCACTGGGACTGCTGAATGCATGGAGCCGGGCGGGAGAACACCGTCACTGGATGATCCCGCTCAGAAAGGGTGCGCAGTATGAAGAGGTCAGGAAACTGGGTAAAGGCGACCATCTGGTGAAGCTGAAAACCAGTCCTCAGGCGCGAAAAAAGTGGCCGGATCTGGGACAGGAGATGACAGCCCGCCTGCTGACCGTGACGCGCAAGGGAAAAATGTGCCATCTGCTGACGTCGATGACGGACGCCATGCGTTACCCCGGAGGGGAAATGGCGGACCTGTACAGTCATCGATGGGAGATAGAACTGGGATACAGGGAAATGAAACAGACGATGCAACTGAGCAGGCTGACGCTGAGAAGTAAAAAGCTGGAGCTTGTGGAGCAGGAGTTATGGGGCGTGTTACTGGCGTATAATCTGGTGAGATATCAGATGATTAAAATGGCGGGCCATCTGAAAGGATACTGGCCGAATCAGCTGAGCTTCTCAGAATCATGCGGCATGGTCATGAGAATGCTGATGACCCTTCAGGGGGCTTCACCAGGTCGTATTCCGGAGCTGATGCAGGATCTTGAAAGTATGGGACAACTGGTAAGGTTGCCGATAAGAAGGGAAAGGGCCTTCCCCAGGGTGGTAAAGGAAAGGCCCTGGAGATACCCCACAGCCTTAAAAAAAGGCCAGTCAGTTGCTTAACTGACTGGCATTAGAGCAACGTCTCCGGTTTTTTGTTTTGAGCGCACGACTTAATTGGTTGCAGGATATTCCTGAATAGTGACCTGCAATGTCAGTTTTTTATCGTCACGCATCACCACCACCGGAATCACCGAACCTGGTCGAATTTCTGCCACTTGATCCATTGTCTCCAGAGCGGAGATTGCAGGTTTGTTGTCCACTGAGATAATCAGATCGTTGACCTGGATACCGGCATTAGCCGCCGGGCCATCAGGTGACACTTCATTAACCACAATCCCTTGCAGTTGATCGATACCACCACCTTGCGCGTGTAATGGTGCGATTTCGCGGCCGCCAATACCGATATAGCCACGAATAACACGTCCATCGCGGATTAGCTTATCCATAATTTTGGTTGCCAACTGGAAGGGAATGGCAAAACCGATGCCTTCTGGAGTTTCGCCATCGTTACTCTTATCAAACGACAGTGTGTTGATGCCCATCAGTTCGCCCAGCGAGTTCACCAGTGCACCGCCGGAGTTGCCGTGGTTAATGGATGCATCGGTTTGCAGAAAGTTTTGCCGCCCGGTCGGGTTCAGGCCGATGCGACCCGTGGCGCTGATAATCCCCTGGGTAATGGTTTGCCCGAGGTTGTACGGGTTGCCGATCGCCAGCACTACATCGCCAATGTGCGGTATGCGACGAGAATTGATTGGAATGGTGGGTAAACCGCCAGTGGCATTAATTTTGAGCACCGCCAGATCGGTCAGTGAATCAGAGCCAACCAGCAACGCTTCAAAAACACGACCATCCTGTAAGGCGACGATGATCTGATCGGCGTCGTTGATTACATGTTTATTGGTAATGATATAACCACGTTGATCCATGATCACACCTGACCCTAGCGTACGGATCTCAAGCTGGTTGTGTGAGGATGTGTTCAAACCACGGTTATAGACATTTACCACAGCTGGCGCGGCGCGGCGGACCGCCAGATTATAACTGGCAGGCGTCTCGTCAGCACTGTCGAATTGCGGTGTGGAAAGCGGGTTAATGCTGCGCAGCGAAGGCATGGCAACCAGCAAAATCGCACCGACAATTAATCCAATCGCAACGGATCGTAAGAGCTTCACAAACATGATGGAGGTGTCATTAAAAAAGGGAACGGCAGCAGCATATCACGAGTTAACCGGACATCACACGTCAGCCTGATGCCCGGTTTATGACATTAACGCATTAGCAGGTAAATGCTCTCATTACCGCGCATGATTTGCAGGGCAATAATAGCCGGTTTGGTTGCCAGTACTTTGCGCATCTCAGCAATCGAGTTCACCCGATTGCGGTTCACGCCAATAATTACATCATCTTTCTGTAAACCTGCCTGAGCGGCGGGGCTGTCTTTGACAACTTCGTCAATCTTAATGCCTTTTCCGCCATCTTTTAGCTGACTGTCACTCAACGTTGCGCCTTCCAGCGCCGGTGTAATCATCTCTGCACTGGCTGAAGAAGATGTGCTGGTATCAAGCGTCACTTCCACTTCCTGCGGCTTGCCGTTACGTAACAGACCAAGCTTCACTTTAGTACCAGGTTCAGTGGTGGCGATGCGGGAACGCAACTCGGCGAAGCTATTGAGCGGTTTGCCGTTGAGGCTGGTAATAATATCGCCTGCTTTCACGCCCGCTTTTGCCGAGCCAGAACCTGGCAGCACTTCGCTGACAAAGGCGCCGCGCTGAACATCTAAATTAAACGCTTTGGCGATATCGGCACTCATCTCGGTACCTTTAATGCCTAACAGACCGCGTTTAATTTCACCAAAGTCAATAAGTTGCTGCGCCAGGGTACGCGCCATATTGCTGGGGATAGCAAAACCAATCCCGACGCTACCGCCGCCAGGGGCAAGAATTGCGGTGTTAATACCAATCAACTCGCCGTTAAGGTTTAACAGCGCACCGCCGGAGTTACCCCGGTTAATGGAAGCATCGGTCTGGATAAAGTTTTCCAGACCTTCGAGATTTAACCCGCTGCGACCTAATGCGGAAACAATGCCTGAAGTCGCGGTTTGCCCAAGGCCAAACGGGTTACCGACAGCGACGGCAAAATCACCGACGCGCAGTTTGTCGGAGTCGGCAATGGCGATTTGCGTTAATTTGCTCGGATTCTGAATTTGTAGCAGGGCGATATCGCTCTGGTCATCGCTGCCAATCAATTTCGCATCAAACTCGCGTCCGTCATTGAGCTGAATACTGATTTTCTGTGCCTGATTGATGACGTGATTGTTGGTCAGCACATAACCTTTATTGGCATTGATGATGACACCGGAGCCTAAACCTTCAAAGGGTTGCGCAGGTTGATCCGGTAAATCATCGCCAAAAAATTTTTTGAATTCTTCCGGGATTTTCTGTTCCTGGCTGGCAGTCCCTTCAACTCGCACGCTTACCACCGCGGGAAGCACTTTTTCCAGCATCGGGGCCAGGCTGGGCAATGGCGCCTGACCGGCAACCTGGCCGGGAATCGACGCGACAGCCTGAAACGGCGCCGAGAGAGTTAACCCGACACTTAACGCTAATGCACTCAACAGCTGGGTTTGTTTTTTCATTATTCCTGCTCTCGTACCTGAATGATAAGAAAAAGAGATTCAAAACAGTTTGATGTTATTGAATTTTCAGACGGCTAACAATGAGACACCAGATTAAATGATAGTCGGGGAGGGAGAGAAGAGGAGGGCGCAATGGCTGCGCCCGCAAAATAAATTAGTCGCGCTTTGCGCCAGTGCGCAGCAGGCCAGATGCGCCTTCAGAATAGTCGCGTGGCATCTGCACCGGTGCCTGATCGTTGCTGGCTTCAGACTCAGCCAGACGATTACGGAACGGGTTTGCTTCTGCGGACAGTTCCGGCAGCAGGCTGCTGGAGCTTTTCGCCATGTGTTGATACAACTGGCGATAGTCATGCGCCATGGTATCCAGTAATTCCGCGCTGCGGGCAAAGTGGTTAACCAACTCTTCGCGATACTCGTCCAGTTCAGCTTTATTTTTTTCCAGTTCGTACTGCAACGCCTGTTGCTGGCGTAGTTTACGATTACCAAAACGCATGGCCACAGCACCAATAATGATGCCGACGACTAACCCAATTAGCGCATATTCCCAGGTCATGAACATCTCCCGTTGTCTTTTGTTTCCGTAGGGTGTTGGCTTCAGGCTCCATGCCTGCGGCTGATTATGCCACTATAACCGTTAATTCCACAGAAGTGGAATCCCGACTGCATATCGCGTAGTGTAGAACGGCCTTTTTTTCGTCAACCGTGAACAACGGCACACCGATTATTCAAGGAATAACAAGAACATCATGCAAAGCGTAACCCCAACATCGCAATACCTGAAGGCGCTCAATGAAGGCAGCCATCAACCTGACGACGTACAAAAAGAGGCCGTCAGTCGGCTGGAGATTATCTACCAGGAATTAATCAACAGCACGCAGCCCACTGCGAGGGCGAGTGGGTTAATGGCGCGAGTCGGTAAACTGTGGGGTAAGCGCGAAGAGGCAAGCAGTGCGCCGGTGCGTGGCTTATATATGTGGGGCGGTGTAGGACGCGGGAAAACCTGGCTGATGGACCTTTTCTATCAAAGTTTGCCGGGTGAGCGGAAACAGCGCCTGCACTTTCACCGTTTTATGCTGCGCGTGCATGAAGAACTGACTGCATTACAGGGGCAGACTGACCCGCTGGAAATTATTGCCGATCGCTTCAAAGCAGAAACCGATGTCCTCTGTTTTGATGAATTTTTTGTTTCGGATATTACCGATGCCATGTTGCTTGGCGGTTTAATGAAAGCCCTGTTCGCTCGCGGAATAACGCTGGTCGCAACGTCAAATATTCCGCCTGATGAGCTTTATCGTAATGGTCTGCAACGAGCGCGTTTTCTACCGGCTATCGACGCCATTAAACAGTATTGCGATGTAATGAATGTCGATGCAGGCGTCGATTATCGACTACGAACGCTTACCCAGGCGCATTTATGGCTGTCGCCGCTCAATGATGAAACCCGTGCGCAAATGGATAAACTTTGGTTGGTGCTGGCGGGGGCGAAACGCGAAAATTCACCGACGTTAGAAATTAACCATCGACCGCTGGCGACAATGGGCGTTGAGAATCAGACGCTTGCCGTCTCTTTTACCACCTTGTGTGTCGATGCCCGCAGCCAGCATGACTATATAGCGCTCTCACGCCTGTTTCACACAGTGATGTTGTTTGATGTGCCAGTCATGACGCGGTTGATGGAGAGCGAAGCACGACGTTTTATTGCGCTGGTGGATGAGTTTTACGAGCGCCATGTCAAATTAGTGGTGAGCGCAGAAGTGCCTTTGTATGAAATTTATCAGGGCGAGCGACTGAAGTTTGAGTTCCAGCGTTGCCTGTCACGTCTACAAGAGATGCAGAGCGAAGAGTATTTGAAGCGCGAGCATTTGGCGGGGTAAAACCTGCCATAAATCACAAAAAGGGGTCGATCTTTGACCCCGACTTCTCTATAATCCTGCGACCCCACGTTACAAGAAAGTTTTTTTTCCCGAAACTTTTTGTGTGCTGGCATAGGCTATTCGAAGGGGTAGGTTTGCCGGACTTTGTCGTGTGAACCTCAACAATTGAAGACGTTTGGGTGTTCACCAACGTGTAACTATTTATTGGGTAAGCTTTTAATGAAAACTTTTACAGCTAAACCAGAAACCGTAAAACGCGACTGGTATGTTGTTGACGCGACCGGTAAAACTCTGGGCCGTCTGGCTACTGAACTGGCTCGTCGCCTGCGCGGTAAGCACAAAGCGGAATACACTCCGCACGTAGATACCGGTGATTACATCATCGTTCTGAACGCTGACAAAGTTGCTGTAACCGGCAACAAGCGTACTGACAAAGTGTACTATCACCACACCGGTCACATCGGTGGTATCAAACAAGCGACCTTTGAAGAGATGATTGCTCGCCGTCCTGAGCGTGTGATTGAAATCGCGGTTAAAGGCATGTTGCCAAAAGGCCCGCTGGGTCGTGCTATGTTCCGTAAACTGAAAGTTTACGCGGGTAACGAGCACAACCACGCGGCACAGCAACCGCAAGTTCTTGACATCTAATCGGGATTATAGGCAATGGCTGAAAATCAATACTACGGCACTGGTCGCCGCAAAAGTTCCGCAGCTCGCGTTTTCATCAAACCGGGCAACGGTAAAATCGTTATCAACCAACGTTCTCTGGAACAGTACTTCGGTCGTGAAACTGCCCGCATGGTAGTTCGTCAGCCGCTGGAACTGGTCGACATGGTTGAGAAACTGGATCTGTACATCACTGTTAAAGGTGGTGGTATCTCTGGTCAGGCTGGTGCGATCCGTCACGGTATCACCCGCGCTCTGATGGAGTACGACGAATCCCTGCGTTCTGAACTGCGTAAAGCTGGCTTCGTTACTCGTGACGCTCGTCAGGTTGAACGTAAGAAAGTCGGTCTGCGTAAAGCACGTCGTCGTCCGCAGTTCTCCAAACGTTAATTGCTTTCTGCTTCGGCAGAATACAATTTGCGAAAAAAACCCGCTTCGGCGGGTTTTTTTATGGCTAAAGTCCGATTCCAGCCTCTTTTCCCTCTCTCTTCAGCATTATTCTCTTTTTAATAGTATTTTCCACGTACTGTAGAAAAGGATATCGCGATGGGATTATTTAATGCATTGTTTAACAAGAAAGAATCTTTAACGTTGTCGAATAAATGGGAGTTCTTTATTACAACAGTGGATGACCATGTCACGGGCATACGTGTTGATATCGGCGCCATTCAGGACGAAAGATTTGATCGACTTAACCACACCTGGTTCTTTCGTGTGCGTTATACCCATTGTTATGAAAACGGTTTACCGCAGCCTGATGAAACACAACGTTTAAATCGTATCGAGGACTGGCTTGAGGAGAGGGGCAAGGCATTACCGATTTGGTTGGTGGGGGTGGTAACACAAGAAGGCTGGCGCGATTTTGTTTTCCAGTCGGAAAAAGATCTGGACTGGGAAAGAACGCTGGATAAATTGCTCGCGGGTGGCCCGGAAGTCTCTTGCAGCTATAGTATGAGTAAAAACGATAACGGAAATTACTATCGCCAGTTCCTGTATCCGTCGAAATATGACTGGAACTGGATACACGATTCCCGCGTATGCCGTGGGCTGCTGGAACATGGTGACGATTTGACTCTTCCACGCACCATTGATTACTACGCGACATTGCCGACAGAAGCTGCTGCACGCGCCTTTGCGGAGGACGTGACGAAATTGCCATATGGCATTACGCTGGTGAGCATTCGGATGAACGACCAACAACCAGGGTATATGGCGTCATTTACTAACACTGATGCTCCTGAACAATGGCATATGACCGAGATTACATGCCAGCTTACCGATTTGGCTGAAAAGCATGGCGGTAGTTTTGATGGCTGGGGCGCACCGATAGCAACGGCGTAGAAGAGGCAGACAACATTTCTGGTGGGGATTAAGTCAAGCATTTCAGACTAAGGAACATCTCTTTTTCCCCATTTCCGGCATCGACTCACCACAAAGGTCGCAAAATCTGGTAAACTATCATCCAATTTTCTGCCCAAATGTCGGGTATTGCTCATTTTTTGTTTGTTTTTCGAACAAAGAGAGTCGTTCCTTACTGGGTAACACAACTTCTGACTGGCCACCTGGTGGCTGGTAGCAGTAAAAATTCTGACTATACCTGGAGGTTTTCATGGCTGTCGCTGCCAACAAACGTTCGGTAATGACGCTGTTTTCCGGTCCTACTGACATCTATAGCCATCAGGTCCGCATCGTGCTGGCTGAAAAAGGTGTAAGTTTCGAGATCGAACACGTGGAAAAGGACAATCCGCCTCAGGATCTGATTGACCTCAACCCGAATCAGAGCGTTCCGACCCTGGTGGATCGTGAGCTGACCCTGTGGGAATCTCGCATCATTATGGAATACCTGGATGAGCGTTTCCCGCATCCGCCACTGATGCCTGTTTACCCGGTAGCTCGCGGTGAAAGCCGCCTGTACATGCACCGCATCGAAAAAGACTGGTACACGCTGATGAACACCATCATCAACGGTTCAGCCTCTGAAGCGGATGCCGCACGTAAGCAACTGCGCGAAGAACTGCTGGCGATTGCGCCGGTCTTCGGTCAGAAGCCGTACTTCCTGAGCGATGAGTTCAGCCTGGTCGATTGCTACCTTGCTCCGCTGCTGTGGCGTCTGCCGCAACTGGGCATCGAGTTCAGCGGCCCGGGTGCGAAAGAGCTGAAAGGCTATATGACCCGCGTCTTTGAGCGTGACTCTTTCCTTGCTTCCTTAACCGAAGCTGAACGTGAAATGCGTCTGGGCCGGAGTTAATCTGTATGGATTTGTCACAGCTAACACCACGTCGTCCCTATCTGCTGCGTGCATTCTATGAGTGGTTGCTGGATAACCAGCTCACGCCGCACCTGGTGGTGGATGTGACGCTCCCTGGCGTGCAGGTTCCTATGGAATATGCACGTGACGGGCAAATCGTACTCAACATTGCTCCGCGTGCGGTCGGCAACCTGGAACTGGCGAATGATGAAGTGCGCTTTAACGCGCGCTTTGGCGGTATCCCGCGGCAAGTTTCAGTACCGCTGGCTGCTGTGCTGGCTATCTACGCCCGTGAAAATGGCGCAGGCACAATGTTCGAGCCTGAAGCTGCCTACGACGAAGATGCCAGCATCATGAATGATGAAGATGTATCGGCAGATAATGAAACCGTTATGTCGGTCATTGATGGCGATAAGCCAGATCGCGATGATGATAATCATCCTGATGATGAACCGCCGCAACCGCCACGTGGTGGTCGCCCGGCATTACGTGTTGTGAAGTAAAACAAAAACAGGCCCAGGTGGCCTGTTTTGTCGTTTTAAGGGCTTAATAAAATAGCGTAATTGTGGCGATCATATTCACCACGAATCCGACTGCCATTGGGATCGCAGTCCGCTTCACCACTTCAAAGGGCGAAACGCCTGCTATTCCTGAAGTTACTACCACTACCGCAGTAATCGGCGAAACTGCACGCGCCAGCGTTGTGGCAAAGTGCATCGGCATAATCATCACTACCGCGGGTACGTGCAGTCCAGCTGCGATATTCGGAATAAGGCTGGCAAATGACATAAATGGCGCATTGCCGGAGCCCATCACAATGGCACAAATGGCAATTACCAGCGCCATAATAATCATCACGCCAATGCCACCAAGGCCAGAATGCTCGGCGCCTTTGATAACCGCATCAACGGTGCCAATCGTCGTTAAGCCTTTCGCAAATATTTCACCCGCGACCACCAGCGTTACCACGTTGGCAAACTGCGTACCCATGCCGTCAAAAAACGCCTGCACATCGTCCATTGTTTCGCGCAAGTTATGCTTGCGGAAGAACTCAACAAACATCGTCACCGTCAAACTCAGTAACATCACCACCACCAGATGCAGTTCTGACTGCATCAGCCCGACGTGGGCGAGGAACAGCGAGCCGAGCATCAGGATTAACGGCATCACCGGTAAAATGGCGTAATAGAGCGGTGGGACATTGTTGAGATCCTTTTGCTCCGCCTGTTCGTGATTGATATTTTTATCTTTTTTGTCAAAAGCGCGTTGTACGAAAAAGTGGGAGATTGCCACTGAGAGAATGACACAAGAGGCGACCGGTAGCTGATAGTGGAAGAAGTAAGTGGCGATTTTCATTCCCGCTACCTGGGCGGCAAAAATGGAGTTCGTTTCCAGAATCCCCCATTCAATAGACATGGTGGTCGCTATAACCGCCACCGCAGAGAGGCGACTTACTCCCAGACTCACCAGCGTCGGAAATAACGTGACCATCAGCAACATACCCAGACCGGAGGCGCTGGTAATAAACTGCGCCATGATTTGACCGATGACGTAAGTTGCCGACAGTATGAGATACGGTGAGCGAATGAGCTTTAACGGGCGGCTTAACAAGCTCACCATCGCCCGACTGGCTCCTATGCGCTCCATATAGCGGGCATAACCGCCCACCGCCATAATCGACAGCCCCAACCCGGCAATGCGGTTGGACAGCATGCGCAGGATTTCATTATAAATATCGACGATCAAGTAGCCGCTGCTTTTGGCGGGATCGAGTACACCCCCAAACCCTAACCAGACACCACACATCATCAGGAAGATACCCGCTGCGGCCAGCACCACCTGTGGTTTGTAATTTTTAAGGATCAAATAGCCCATCGTTATTAACACGATGACAGAAATAATTATGCCGAACATTGTTCAACTCCGTGTCAAAAGAATATGGTCAATCCCATTAACGGCAGATTGAAAACAATGATGTTATATTTTTTACAAGGTTATTTATGGTGTTGGTGTCGAATTTTTTAATCGTAATAAAGAGAATTTTTCATTATAAAATATATATTTATGATTATTTCGCAAGAACACGTTCATAATATTCATAATGTCTATGAATATTCTTGTAAATAATTTAGCTGGGATGTTTTTATCTACGTTATATTTATTTTTCGCAAAAGTTAATTATTAAATTAATTACGATAATGATGGTGTACGAAGAGTAAAACCCTTCGTTTCACCCTGCTTTCATTCCTGTGATAGGATGTCATTGATGATGTTAATCACACTGACCTTAAAGAATGGGCCTTATGAACGCATTTGATTCGCAAAACGAAGATTCTTCACCTGCAATTGGTCGCAACTTGCGTAGCCGTCCGCTGGCGCGTAAAAAACTCTCCGAAATGGTGGAAGAAGAGCTGGAGCAGATGATCCGCCGCCGCGAGTTTGGCGAAGGGGAGCAGTTGCCGTCTGAGCGCGAACTCATGGCGTTCTTTAACGTCGGGCGTCCTTCGGTGCGTGAAGCACTGGCGGCGTTAAAGCGTAAAGGTCTGGTGCAAATAAATAACGGTGAGCGCGCTCGCGTCTCGCGTCCTTCTGCGGACACCATCATCGGCGAGTTGTCCGGTATGGCGAAAGATTTCCTTTCTCATCCAGGAGGGATAGCCCATTTCGAACAGTTACGTCTGTTCTTTGAGTCCAGCCTGGTGCGCTATGCGGCTGAACATGCCACCGATGAACAAATCGATTTGCTGGCAAAAGCCCTGGAAATCAACAGTCAGTCGCTGGATAACAATGCCGCGTTCATTCGTTCAGACGTTGATTTCCACCGCGTACTGGCGGAGATCCCGGGTAATCCGATCTTTAAGGCAATCCACGTTGCCTTGCTCGACTGGTTGATTGCCGCGCGCCCAACGGTCGCCGATCAGGCATTGCATGAGCATAACAACGTCAGCTATCAACAACATATTGCGATCGTTGACGCGATCCGCCGCCACGATCCCGACGAAGCCGATCGCGCGTTGCAATCGCATCTCAACAGCGTTTCTGCCACCTGGCACGCCTTCGGCCAAACCACTCACAAAAAGAAATAATGCCACTTTAGTGAAGCAGATCGCATTATAAGCGTTCTGTATGATGTGTTGCTTATTTGATCTGGTATAACAGGTATAAAGGTATATCGTTTCAACAGACAAGCATCACTTCAGAGGTATTTATGGCAACGAATTTACGTGGCGTGATGGCCGCACTCCTGACTCCTTTTGATCAACAACAAGCACTGGATAAAGCGAGTCTGCGCCGCCTGGTTCAGTTCAATATTCAGCAGGGCATCGACGGTTTGTACGTGGGTGGTTCGACAGGCGAAGCCTTTGTGCAGAGCCTTTCCGAGCGTGAACAGGTAATGGAAATCGTCGCCGAAGAGGCGAAAGGTAAGATTAAATTAATCGCTCACGTAGGTTGCGTCAGTACTGCTGAAAGCCAACAGCTTGCGGCTTCAGCCAAACGTTATGGCTTCGATGCCGTCTCCGCCGTTACGCCGTTCTACTATCCTTTCAGCTTTGAAGAACACTGCGATCACTATCGGTCAATCATTGACTCGGCGGATGGTTTGCCGATGGTGGTGTACAACATTCCGGCACTGAGCGGGGTAAAACTGACTCTGGATCAGATCAATACACTGGTTACGTTACCTGGCGTAGGTGCGCTGAAACAGACCTCTGGCGATCTTTATCAGATGGAGCAGATCCGCCGCGAACACCCGGATCTGGTGCTCTATAACGGTTACGACGAAATCTTTGCTTCCGGCCTGCTGGCGGGCGCAGACGGCGGTATCGGCAGCACTTACAACATCATGGGTTGGCGTTATCAGGGTATCGTGAAGGCGCTGAAAGAAGGCGATATCCAGACCGCGCAGAAGCTGCAAACTGAGTGCAACAAAGTCATTGATTTGCTCATTAAAACCGGCGTATTCCGCGGCCTGAAAACCGTCCTGCACTATATGGATGTGGTGTCTGTTCCGCTGTGCCGTAAACCGTTTGGTCCGGTAGATGAAAAATATCTGCCAGAACTGAAGGCGCTTGCTCAGCAGTTGATGCAAGAGCGCGGGTGAGTTTTTTCCCCTCGCTCGCCCCTACCGGGTGAGGGGAACTAAGCGCATCTGTACCCTACAATTTTCATACCAAAGCGTGTGGGCATTGCCCACCGCGGGAGACTCACAATGAGTACTACAACCCAGAATATCCCGTGGTATCGCCATCTCAATCGTGCGCAATGGCGCGCATTTTCCGCTGCCTGGTTGGGATATCTGCTTGATGGTTTTGATTTCGTTTTAATTGCCCTGGTACTCACTGAAGTACAAGGTGAATTCGGGCTGACAACGGTACAGGCGGCAAGTCTGATTTCCGCAGCCTTCATCTCTCGTTGGTTCGGCGGCCTGATGCTTGGCGCTATGGGCGACCGCTACGGGCGTCGTCTGGCAATGGTCACCAGTATCGTTCTCTTCTCGGTCGGGACGCTGGCCTGCGGCTTTGCGCCTGGCTACATCACTATGTTTATCGCTCGTCTGGTGATAGGCATGGGGATGGCGGGTGAATACGGTTCCAGCGCCACCTATGTCATTGAAAGCTGGCCAAAACAGCTGCGTAACAAAGCCAGTGGTTTTCTGATTTCAGGCTTCTCTGTCGGTGCTGTCGTTGCCGCTCAGGTCTACAGCCTGGTGGTTCCGGTCTGGGGCTGGCGTGCGCTGTTCTTTATCGGCATTTTGCCGATCATCTTTGCTCTCTGGCTGCGGAAAAACATCCCGGAAGCGGAAGACTGGAAAGAGAAACACGGGGGCAAAGCACCGGTGCGCACGATGGTGGATATTCTCTACCGTGGTGAACATCGCATCGCCAATATCGTGATGACGCTGGCGGCGGCTACTGCGCTGTGGTTCTGCTTCGCCGGTAACCTGCAAAATGCCGCAATCGTCGCTGTTCTCGGGCTGTTATGCGCCGCAATCTTTATCAGCTTTATGGTACAGAGTACGGGCAAACGCTGGCCAACGGGCGTAATGCTGATGGTGGTTGTGTTATTTGCTTTCCTCTACTCGTGGCCGATTCAGGCACTGCTGCCAACGTATCTGAAAACCGATCTTGCTTATGACCCGCATACTGTCGCCAATGTGCTGTTCTTTAGCGGCTTTGGGGCGGCGGTGGGTTGCTGTGTCGGCGGCTTCCTCGGTGACTGGCTGGGAACGCGCAAAGCCTACGTTTGTAGCCTGTTAGCCTCGCAATTGCTGATTATTCCGGTATTTGCGATTGGCGGTGCAAACGTCTTGGTACTTGGTCTGTTGCTGTTCTTCCAGCAGATGCTCGGTCAGGGGATCTCCGGGATCTTACCGAAACTGATTGGTGGTTATTTCGATACCGATCAGCGTGCGGCGGGCCTGGGTTTTACCTACAACGTTGGTGCACTTGGCGGCGCACTGGCGCCGATCATTGGTGCGCTGATTGCTCAACGTCTGGATCTGGGCACGGCACTGGGATCGCTTTCGTTCAGTCTGACGTTCGTGGTGATCCTGCTGATTGGGCTGGATATGCCTTCTCGTGTTCAGCGTTGGCTGCGCCCGGAAGCATTGCGTACTCATGACGCTATCGACGGCAAACCATTTAGCGGTGCCGTGCCGTTTGGCAGCGCCAAAAACGATTTAGTCAAAACCAAAAGTTAATCCTGTTGCCCGGTCATGTGCCGGGCCTTTTGCTAAGGGAAGAAGTATGTCGTTACTTGCACAACTGGATCAAAAAATCGCCGCCAACGGTGGCTTGATAGTCTCCTGCCAGCCGGTGCCTGACAGCCCACTTGATAAACCGGAAATCGTCGCTGCCATGGCATTAGCGGCAGAGCAGGCGGGTGCGGTTGCCATTCGCATCGAAGGTGTGGCAAATCTGCAAGCCGCGCGTGCGGTGGTGAGTGTGCCGATTATCGGGATTGTGAAACGCGATCTGGAGGATTCTCCGGTACGCATCACGGCCTATATTGAAGATGTCGATGCGCTGGCGCAGGCGGGCGCGGACATTATCGCCATTGACGGCACCGACCGACCGCGTCCGGTGCCTGTTGAAACGCTGCTGGCACGTATTCACCATCACGGTTTACTGGCGATGACCGACTGTTCCACGCTGGAAGACGGCCTGGCATGCCAAAAGCTGGGCGCCGAAATTATTGGCACTACGCTTTCTGGCTATACCACGCCTGAAACGCCAGAAGAGCCGGATCTGGCGCTGGTGAAAACATTGAGCGACGCCGGATGTCGGGTGATTGCCGAAGGGCGTTATAACTCGCCTGCTCAGGCGGCGGATGCGATGCGCCACGGCGCGTGGGCGGTGACGGTCGGTTCTGCAATCACACGTCTTGAACACATTTGTCAGTGGTACAACACAGCGATGAAAAAGGCGGTGCTATGACCACACTGGCGATTGATATCGGCGGTACTAAACTTGCCGCCGCGCTGATTGGCGCTGACGGGCAGATCCGCGATCGCCGTGAACTACCTACGCCTGCCAGCCAGACTCCGCAGGCGCTGCGTGATGCCTTATCCGCATTAGTCTCCCCGTTACACGCTCATGCGCAACAAGTTGCCATCGCTTCAACCGGGATAATCCGCGATGGCAGCCTGCTGGCGCTGAATCCGCATAATCTCGGTGGATTGCTACACTTTCCGTTAGTCAAAACACTGGAACAACTTACCGATTTGCCGACCATTGCCATTAATGATGCGCAGGCCGCAGCATGGGCGGAGTATCAGGCGCTGGAAGGCGATGTAACCGATATGGTCTTTATCACCGTTTCCACTGGCGTCGGCGGCGGTGTAGTGAGCAGCGGCAAACTGCTTACCGGCCCTGGTGGTCTGGCGGGACATATCGGGCATACGCTTGCCGATCCGCATGGTCCAGTCTGTGGCTGTGGACGCACAGGTTGCGTGGAAGCGATTGCTTCTGGTCGCGGCATTGCAGCGGCAGCTCAGGGGGAGTTGGCTGGCGCGGATGCGAAAACCATTTTCACGCGCGCCGGGCAGGGCGACGAGCAGGCGCAGCAACTGATTCATCGCTCCGCACGCGTGCTGGCAAGGCTGATCGCTGATATTAAAGCCACAACTGATTGCCAGTGCGTAGTGGTCGGTGGCAGCGTTGGTCTGGCAGAAGGGTATCTGGCGCTGGTGGAAACGTATCTGGCGCAGGAGCCAGCGGCATTTCATGTTGATTTACTGGCGGCGCACTACCGCCATGATGCAGGTTTACTTGGGGCTGCGCTGTTGGCCCAGGGAGAAAAATTATGATGATGGGTGAAGTACAGTCATTACCGTCTGCTGGGTTACATCCTGCGTTACAGGACGCGTTAACGCTGGCATTAGCTGCCAGACCGCAAGAAAAAGCGCCGGGTCGTTACGAATTACAGGGCGACAATATCTTTATGAATGTCATGACATTTAACACTCAATCGCCCGTCGAGAAAAAAGCGGAATTGCACGAGCAATACATTGATATCCAGCTGTTATTAAACGGTGAGGAACGGATTCTGTTTGGTATGGCAGGCACTGCGCGCCAGTGTGAAGAGGTCCACCATGAGGATGATTACCAGCTTTGCAGCGCCATTGAAAACGAGCAAACCATCATCTTAAAACCGGGAATGTTCGCCGTGTTTATGCCAGGAGAACCGCATAAACCAGGATGCGTTGTTGGCGAGCCTGGAGAGATTAAAAAGGTTGTGGTGAAGGTTAAGGCTGATTTAATGGCTTAAAATTTAGTTGGATAGCTCGTTTTATAAATTCGCCAGACACTGTCTGGCGAATTCATTGTTATCTCGCTTAAACTTCCAGCCAGTTCATAATACCGTCTGCCGCCTTACGACCTTCGGCAATAGCGGTCACCACCAGATCGGAACCACGGACGATATCACCGCCAGCAAAGATTTTCGGGTTGCTGGTCTGGAAGGCGTTGTCGTTGCTTTCCGGGGCGATAATGCGCCCCTGCGAATCCAGCTCGACGCTGTGTTTTGCCAGCCATTCCATGCTGTGTGGGCGGAAACCAAACGCCATGATCACCGCATCTGCCGGAACGATATGTTCGGAACCTGCAACAATCTCCGCGCGGCGACGGCCTTTGGCATCCGGTTCGCCCATTTCGGTACGCACCATTTTCACGCCGCTGACTTTACCGTTGCCATTCACTTCTATACCCAGTGGCTGGACGTTGAATTTGAACTCAACACCTTCTTCCCGCGCGTTTTTCACTTCGCGGCGGGAACCCGGCATGTTCTCTTCATCACGACGATAGGCACAGGTAACGTGCTTCGCCCCCTGGCGTACAGACGTGCGCACGCAGTCCATCGCGGTATCGCCACCGCCAAGGACCACCACGCGTTTACCTTCCATGCTGACGAACGGTTCTTCACGAGTTTCACCAAAGCCCATTAACTGTTTGGTGTTGGCGATAAGGAACGGCAGCGCTGCGTACACGCCATCGGCGTCTTCGTTTTCCAGCCCGCCGCGCATTGACTGATAAGTCCCGACGCCAAGGAACACGGCATCGTAATCACTCAGCAGATCGTCCAGCTGCACGTCGCGGCCCACTTCGGTATTGAGTTTGAATTCAATACCCATCCCGGTGAAGATTTCACGGCGGCGCGTCATTACCTCTTTTTCCAACTTGAAGGCCGGAATACCGAAGGTCAGCAATCCGCCAATTTCCGGGTGACGGTCGAAGACGACCGCTTTTACGCCGTTGCGCGTCAGGACATCCGCACACGCCAGACCGGCCGGGCCTGCGCCGATAATCGCCACTTTTTTACCGGTCTGTTTCACGCCGGACATATCCGGACGCCAGCCCATCTCGAACGCTTTATCGTTGATATAGCGCTCAATGTTGCCGATGGTCACTGCGCCAAACTCATCGTTCAGGGTGCAGGAACCTTCGCACAGACGATCCTGCGGGCAGACACGTCCGCACACTTCCGGCAGGGTGTTAGTCTGGTGCGACAGTTCCGCCGCTTCAAAAATACGCCCCTCATTGGCGAGCTTCAGCCAGTTCGGGATGTAGTTGTGTACCGGACATTTCCACTCGCAGTATGGGTTGCCGCACGACAGGCAGCGGTCAGCCTGCGCTTTGGCCTGGCCTTCGGAAAACGGCTCGTAAATTTCAACAAACTCAATTTTGCGGATCTTCAGCGGTTTCTTTGGCGGATCAACGCGCTGCAGGTCGATAAATTGATAAACATTCTGACTCATTGTTGCTACCCCTTACTGCGCCTGCACGCGCAACTCTGCTGCGCTACGACTACGGTGACCCAGCAGTGCTTTTACATCACTGGACTTCGGTTTAACCAGCGCAAATTTAGTGGCGAAGGTTGACCAGTTCGCCAGAATCTCTTCACCGCGCTGAGAGCCAGTATGCTGAACATGCTCGGTGATAAGACCACGCAGATGCTCTTCATGGATCGCCAGATCGTCAACGCTTAAGACCTCGACCAGTTCCGGGTTAACGCGTTTGCGGAAATCGCCACTTTCATCGAGAACGTAAGCGAAGCCGCCGGTCATACCCGCACCGAAGTTAACGCCGGTTTTACCCAGAATACAGACAATACCGCCCGTCATATATTCACATCCGTTATCGCCAATGCCTTCTACCACGGTGATAGCACCGGAGTTACGCACGCCGAAACGTTCACCCGCGCGGCCTGCGGCATACAGACGACCACCGGTCGCGCCATACAGGCAGGTGTTGCCGATAATGCTTGCTTCGTGGCTGCGGAAGGCTGACCCAACCGGAGGACGAATGGCGATTAAGCCGCCCGCCATGCCTTTACCAACATAGTCGTTGGCATCACCGGTCAGGTACAGTTCTACGCCGCCTGCGTTCCACACGCCGAAGCTCTGGCCTGCGGTGCCGTTGAAGTACGCTTTGATAGGATCGGCTGCCAGCCCCTGATCGCCGTGCGTCTGGGCGATATAGCCTGAAAGCGACGCGCCGACAGAACGGTCGGTGTTGCGAATATCGAACCAGAAGGTTTTGCTCTGGCGTTCATCGACAAACGGTTTCGCCTGTTGCAGCAACTGCGCATTCAGCAGGCCGTTATCAAACGGCGGGTTGTTTTCGGTGCAGTAGAGCGCCTTACCTGGATGCGGCTCGGCAGTCTCCAGCAACTTCGACAGCGCCAGTTTCTGCTGTTTGGCGGTGAAACCGTCCAGCTCTTTCAGCAGGTCGGTGCGACCAATCAGATCCACCAGACGCGTTACGCCCAACAGTGCCATCAGCTCGCGGGTTTCACGGGCGATAAACTCAAAGTAATTCGTCACCTTGAACGGCAGGCCGTGATAGTGATTCTTACGCAGTTTGTCGTCCTGAGTTGCTACACCCGTGGCGCAGTTGTTCAGGTGGCAGATTCGCAGATATTTACAGCCGAGCGCGACCATTGGGCCAGTGCCGAAGCCGAAACTTTCTGCGCCGAGAATCGCCGCTTTGATGATATCAACGCCGGTTTTCAGGCCGCCATCGACCTGCAAACGGATTTTATGACGCAAGCCGTTGGCAACCAGCGCCTGTTGTGTTTCAACAAGCCCCAGCTCCCACGGACAGCCTGCGTATTTCACCGATGAAAGCGGACTTGCGCCGGTGCCGCCGTCATAGCCTGCAATGGTAATTAAATCGGCATAAGCTTTCGCCACGCCGGTGGCGATGGTGCCAACGCCCGGTTCGGAAACCAGCTTCACGGAGATCATCGCTTTCGGGTTAACCTGCTTGAGGTCGAAAATAAGCTGCGCTAAGTCCTCGATAGAGTAGATATCGTGGTGCGGCGGCGGGGAAATCAGCGTCACGCCCGGCACCGAATAGCGCAGTTTGGCAATGTAAGGAGTGACTTTATCACCCGGCAACTGACCGCCTTCGCCCGGCTTCGCGCCCTGGGCGACTTTAATCTGAATGACGTCGGCGTTAACCAGATATGCCGGAGTAACGCCGAAGCGACCGGAAGCCACCTGCTTGATGCGCGACACTTTGTTAGTGCCGTAGCGGGCAGGGTCTTCGCCGCCTTCACCGGAGTTCGAGTTACCGCCGATGCTATTCATCGCTTCCGCCAGCGCCTCGTGGGCTTCCGGGCTTAACGCGCCGATAGACATCGCGGCGGTATCAAAGCGTTTAAACAGTTCGCTTGCCGGTTCAACATCAGCGATGTTGACCGCGTTTTCACCCGGCGTAATTGCCAGCAGATCGCGCAGCGTGGTTGCCGGACGCTCATTAACCAGCTTCGCGTATTCCTGATAGTCGCTGTACTCGCCGCTCTGGACCGCCTGTTGCAGCGTGCGCACCACGTCCGGGTTGTAGGCGTGGTATTCGCCACCGTGCACGTATTTCAGCAGGCCGCCCTGGCTGATGGGCTTACGCGCCAGCCAGGCACGTTTCGAGAGATTCAGTAGATCCTGCTGGAAGTCTTCAAAGCTTGCTCCGCCAATGCGGCTGACCGCCCCCTGGAAGCACAGGCCCACTACATCATCGTGCAGACCGACCGCTTCAAACAGTTTCGAGCAGCGATAAGAGGCGATGGTGGAGATGCCCATTTTGGACATGATTTTGTACAAGCCTTTGTTGATGCCGTTACGGTAGTTCAGCATCACGGTACGATAATTTTTGGCAATCGCCTGAGTGTCTACCAGGCGGCCCAGCGTTTCATAGGCAAGGTACGGATAAATAGCCGTCGCGCCGAAGCCCAGCAACACGGCAAAGTGGTGCGGATCGCGGGCGCTGGCAGTTTCGACGATGATGTTGGCATCGCAACGCAGGCTTTGATCGACCAGACGAGTTTGGATCGCGCCAACCGCCATCGGGGCCGGAACCGGCAGGCGATCTTTAGCGATATTCCGGTCGGAGAGCACCAGCAGCACAGTGCCGCTACGTACCATTTTTTCGGCTTTGTCACACAGCTCTTTGACCGTCGCTTCGAGCGTGGTTTTGGTGACGTCAAAGGTGATATCCAGCGTATCTGCGCGGTAGTGCTCCTCTTTCATCGTCGTGAGCTGTTTGAAATCCGAGTAGAGCAGAATCGGCGATTTAAAGCTTAAACGGTGCGCCTGGCCCTCTGCTTCGCAAAAGACGTTCATTTCACGACCGATACTGGTGGCGAGTGACATAACATGCGCTTCGCGCAACGGGTCGATTGGCGGGTTGGTTACCTGGGCAAACTGCTGACGGAAGTAGTCGTAAATAATGCGCGGCTGACTGGAGAGCACGGCGAATGGAGTGTCGTCGCCCATCGAACCGACGGCTTCCTGACCGTTTTCGCCCAGCACACGGATTACAGAGTCCAGCTCTTCCGCGCTGTAGTTAAACTGTTTCTGGTAGCTGGCAAGCGTGTCGTCGTCCAGTTCGCGGCTACCCACTTCTTCATCGGGCAGATCTTCAAACGGTACCAGACGGCGGACGTTTTTCTCCATCCACTCTTTATATGGATGGCGGCTTTTCAGATCGTCATCGGTTTCTGCCGAGTGCAGAATGCGCCCACTGCGGGTGTCGATCACCATCAGTTCGCCTGGCCCGACGCGGCCTTTTTCGACCACTTCGTCAGGCTGATAATCCCAGATACCGACTTCAGAGGCGCAGGTGATGAGTTTGTCTTTGGTGATGACGTAGCGCGCCGGACGCAGACCGTTACGGTCGAGGCTGCAGGCGGCAAAACGACCGTCAGACATCACGATGCCCGCCGGGCCATCCCACGGCTCCATATGCATGGAGTTAAAGTCGAAGAACGCGCGCAGTTCCGGGTCCATATCCGGGTTGTTCTGCCAGGCGGGTGGTACTAACAGACGCATAGCACGGATGATATCCATCCCGCCTGCCAGCAGCAGTTCCAGCATGTTATCCATCGAGCTGGAGTCAGAGCCGGTTTCGTTGACGAACGGCGCGGCGTCGTGCAGGTCAGGGATCAGCGGTGTCTGGAATTTATAGGTACGCGCACGCGCCCATTGGCGGTTACCTGTGATGGTGTTGATTTCACCGTTATGCGCCAGATAGCGGAACGGCTGCGCCAGCGGCCAGCGCGGTACGGTGTTAGTGGAGAAGCGCTGGTGGAACAGGCAAATGGCTGATTCCAGACGCAGGTCCGCAAGATCCAGATAAAAGCGCGGCAGATCCGCCGGCATACACAGACCTTTATAGATGTTCACCAGATTCGACAGACTACAGACGTAGAAGTCTTTGTCGGCTTCGAGACGCTTTTCAATGCGGCGGCGGGCGATAAACAGACGGCGCTCCATATCACGCGGACGCCAGCCAGCCGGAGCGTTAACGAAAATTTGCTCAATGCGTGGCAGAGAAGAGAGGGCGATTTCACCCAGCACGCCTTCGTTAGTGGGGACATCACGCCAGCCGACAATCGACAAGGTTTCGCGTTGCAGTTCTTCTTCAACGATGCGGCGTGCGGCAGCGGCGAGTTCAGGATCTTTATTCAGAAAGAGCATCCCGACGGCGTAGTTTTTTGCTAAACGCCAGCCGCGCTCCTGCGCAACGATGCGAAAAAAGCGATCCGGTTTTTGTAATAGCAGGCCGCAACCGTCACCGGTTTTACCATCGGCGAGAATCGCGCCACGGTGCTGCATTCGGGCCAGTGCGTGTATTGCAGTACGCACTACCTTGTGGCTAGGTTCGCCTTCTATGTGGGCGATCAGGCCGAAACCACAGTTATCCTTCTCAAGGGATTTATCGTACAACATATCAGTGAACCTCCCCAGGCTCTGCGGGAACCCCACTTCCGAACCGCTGCGCACGGGCACAGAAAGAGCGTGGCGACGGGGTTTGCGTGTCATACGCTTACCTCGCATTCGCCCCCTTTTTTGTCCTTTTCGCATCGGTTAATACGGTGAAGAGGGGATCTCAATTACTGCATAAATATGATGAGCAGGCTGCTCATCCAGAAAGCTTCCAGCGGATTTCCAACTTATCGGGAAAGCTGATACAGGTCAAATGGCAAGCTTATTGGTCTGGAAATGTGCTTTGGCGCAAAATTCTTTGTTAATTAATTGAAATTAAAGAATATATGTTCTTTGGGCTTAATGCGATGCTCATAAGGGAAACATTCAGTTCCTGACTGCCTTAGAGGCGTGATAGCCCTTATCCTGCCTTGAACAGGCAGAGAAGCCAGTATTTTATACTGCTTTAATCGGCAATGGCGTTTCATGCTACTGTTTTTGCCTAAAATCTATAAGGAGATAAAAAAATCCGATGCCAGATAAGCAAAAGTAATTCATGTTGTTCTGCATGGAATTTCATTAATTGTGATTGATTATGCAGTTGATAAAAGCAGGGCAGGGCGATTGATCCAGGTCATCGCCGAATTGAGCTAAAAATGGCAGGCTTTGGCCTCTTTTCAAGGCGCGGTCTATCAGATTATGCAGTTACAGAAATTAGTCAATATGTTTGGTGGTGATCTTACCCGTCGTTACGGGCAAAAGGTGCATAAGCTGACGCTGCACGGCGGTTTTAGCTGCCCTAACCGTGACGGTACCATCGGGCGTGGTGGCTGCACGTTCTGTAATGTTGCCTCGTTTGCCGATGAAGCGCAGCAGCATCGTTCCATTGCCGAGCAACTGGCGCACCAGGCGAATTTAGTTAACCGCGCTAAACGCTATCTGGCTTACTTTCAGGCGTATACCAGCACCTTTGCTGAAGTTCAGGTGCTGCGTTCTATGTATCAACAGGCGGTAAGCCAGGCCAATATCGTTGGTTTGTGTGTTGGTACCCGCCCGGACTGCGTGCCAGATGCGGTGCTTGATTTGCTTTGTGAATATAAAGACCAGGGCTATGAAGTGTGGCTGGAACTGGGGCTGCAAACCGCACACGACAAAACGCTGCATCGCATCAATCGCGGCCATGATTTTGCCTGTTATCAGCGTACAACTCAGCTGGCACGTCAGCGCGGTCTGAAGGTGTGTTCTCACTTAATTGTCGGGCTGCCTGGCGAAGGGCAGGCTGAATGTTTGCAAACGCTGGAGCGAGTGGTTGAAACCGGCGTGGACGGCATAAAGCTGCATCCGCTGCATATTGTGAAAGGCAGCATTATGGCGAAAGCCTGGGAAGCGGGGCGTTTGAACGGTATTGAACTGGAGGATTACACGCTCACTGCCGGAGAAATGATTCGCCATACGCCGCCGGAAGTTATCTACCACCGCATTTCCGCCAGCGCCCGTCGCCCGACGCTACTTGCACCGCTATGGTGTGAAAATCGCTGGACGGGGATGGTTGAGTTGGATCGCTATCTTACTGAACATGGCGTACAGGGATCGGCGCTGGGACGTCCGTGGCTACCTCCAACGGCGTAGACCATTGAGGGGAATTCCGCATTTCTCACACAATTTATAACGTAACTGCCAGAATTGGGTATTATTGGGGCAGGTTGTCGTGAAGGAATCCCCTAATGAAGCAAATTCGTCTGCTGGCGCAGTACTATGTTGACCTGATGATGAAGTTAGGTCTGGTGCGCTTCTCAATGTTGCTGGCGCTGGCCCTCGTCGTTCTTGCCATTGTGGTACAAATGGCGGTAACCATGGTGCTGCATGGTCAGGTCGAAAGCATTGATGTTATCCGCTCTATTTTCTTTGGTTTGTTGATTACGCCATGGGCGGTCTACTTTCTTTCGGTAGTCGTTGAGCAGCTCGAGGAGTCACGGCAACGCCTGTCACGACTGGTGCAAAAACTGGAGGAGATGCGCGAGCGCGATTTGAGCCTCAACGTTCAGTTAAAAGATAATATTGCCCAGCTAAATCAGGAAATCGCCGTTCGTGAAAAAGCAGAAGCAGAACTGCAGGAAACCTTCGGTCAGCTGAAAATTGAAATCAAAGAGCGCGAAGAGACGCAAATTCAACTCGAACAACAATCTTCGTTCTTACGTTCCTTCCTTGATGCTTCACCCGATCTGGTTTTTTACCGTAACGAAGATAAAGAGTTTTCCGGCTGTAACCGTGCGATGGAACTGCTGACCGGGAAAAGCGAAAAACAGTTGGTGCATTTGAAACC
Organism: Escherichia sp. E4702; assembly: GCF_963883545.1. Lineage (NCBI taxonomy): Bacteria > Pseudomonadati > Pseudomonadota > Gammaproteobacteria > Enterobacterales > Enterobacteriaceae > Escherichia > Escherichia sp. E4702. Next base: position 495,007 of record NZ_CAWORF010000017.1, read on the forward strand.
TGCGGACGTTTACTCGCCGGAAGCCGCAGCGAAAGTCATTGAAACCGACGAGAAGGTGTTCCGTCATAATGTGTCACTGACCTATGAACAGTGGCTGGATTATCCGGATGGACGCAAAGCCTGCTTTGAAATCCGTAAAGTGCCGTACTACGACCGCGTGGGTAAACGCCACGGCTTGATGGGGTTTGGCCGCGACATTACCGAGCGTAAGCGTTATCAGGATGCGCTAGAACGCGCCAGCCGCGACAAAACAACCTTTATCTCCACCATCAGTCATGAGTTGCGTACGCCGCTGAACGGTATCGTCGGCTTAAGCCGAATTCTGCTGGATACAGAGCTCACCGCCGAGCAGGAAAAATATCTCAAAACTATCCATGTTTCCGCCATCACTTTGGGGAATATCTTCAACGATATTATTGATATGGATAAGATGGAGCGACGTAAAGTTCAGCTCGATAACCAGCCGGTTGATTTCACCAGCTTCCTGGCCGATCTGGAAAACCTCTCCGCACTGCAGGCGCAACAAAAAGGCTTGCGCTTTGTTCTTGAACCAACACTGCCGTTGCCGCATCAGGTGATTACCGACGGGACTCGCTTACGCCAGATCCTGTGGAACTTAATCAGTAACGCTGTGAAATTTACCCAGAAGGGCCAGGTGACTGTTCGCGTACGTTATGACGAAGGCGACATGCTGCATTTTGAAGTGGAAGACTCCGGCATCGGTATTCCACAGAATGAACTGGATAAAATTTTCGCCATGTATTACCAGGTGAAAGACAGCCACGGTGGCAAACCTGCAACCGGTACGGGTATTGGCCTGGCGGTTTCTCGTCGACTGGCGAAAAATATGGGCGGTGATATCACAGTCACCAGCGAACAAGGTAAAGGCTCGACCTTTACCCTGACGATCCACGCGCCGTCGGTGGCGGAAGAAGTGGATGACGCGTTTGATGAAGATGATATGCCTTTACCGGCGCTGAATGTGCTGTTGGTAGAAGACATTGAGCTGAACGTCATCGTTGCCCGTTCGGTGCTGGAAAAACTGGGCAACAGCGTTGATGTGGCGATGTCTGGTAAGGCAGCACTGGAGATGTTTAAGCCGGGCGAATACGACCTTGTATTGCTGGATATTCAGTTACCAGATATGACCGGGCTGGATATATCACGCGAACTGACGAAGCGTTATCCGCGGGAAGATTTACCACCGCTGGTGGCCTTAACCGCCAACGTGCTGAAAGACAAACAAGAGTACCTCAATGCTGGAATGGATGATGTGCTGAGTAAGCCGCTTTCTGTTCCGGCGCTAACCGCGATGATCAAGAAATTCTGGGATACCCAGGATGATGAGGAGAGCACGGTGACGACAGAAGAGAGTGGTAAATCAGAAGCATTGCTCGATATTCCCATGCTGGAACAGTATCTCGAACTTGTAGGACCGAAGCTGATTACCGACGGGTTGGCCGTGTTTGAGAAGATGATGCCGGGCTATGTCAGCGTACTGGAGTCGAACCTGACGGCACAGGACAAAAAAGGCATCGTTGAGGAAGGACATAAAATTAAAGGCGCAGCGGGTTCAGTGGGGTTACGCCATCTACAACAGCTGGGGCAGCAAATTCAGTCTCCCGATCTTCCTGCGTGGGAAGATAATGTTGGTGAATGGATTGAAGAGATGAAAGAAGAGTGGCGTCACGACGTAGAAGTGCTGAAAGCGTGGGTGGCAAAAGCCGCTAAAAAATGACCCCGGCTAAACCGGGGTGCGCGAATACTGCGCCAACACCAGGGAAATCTTGGCTGCGCCGTAATTTTTTATGATAAGTAACAAAGGCACAGCACTGTTTTTCAGGCCGCATGCAGTTAAGATAGCAAATCTTAAATGATTTGTTACATGAATCAGTTAAATGTGTGATGCGTAGCGTTTTTATTAAAAAAATTAATGTGTTTCAGTCAATTGCGAAAGGATGATCACAATGAAGAAAATTGGCGTAGTTCTGAGCGGATGCGGCGTCTATGACGGTTCTGAAATTCATGAAGCGGTATTGACGTTATTAGCGATATCTCGCAGCGGCGCGCAGGCAGTTTGTTTTGCTCCAGATAAGCAGCAGGTTGATGTCATCAACCATTTAACCGGTGAAGCAATGGCGGAAACGCGCAATGTGTTGATTGAAGCGGCGCGTATTACGCGTGGTGAGATCCGCCCTCTGGCACAGGCTGATGCCGCCGAACTGGATGCGTTAATTGTGCCGGGTGGATTTGGCGCGGCAAAGAATTTGAGTGATTTTGCCAGTCTTGGCAGTGAATGCAGCGTAGACCTTGAGTTAAAGGTGCTGGCACAAGCGATGCATCAGGCCGGAAAACCGCTTGGCTTTATGTGTATTGCCCCGGCAATGTTGCCGAAAATCTTCAATTTCCCGCTGCGTTTGACTATCGGTACAGATATCGATACCGCAGAAGTGCTGGAAGATATGGGCGCGGAGCATGTGCCATGTCCGGTAGATGATATTGTCGTTGATGAAGACAATAAGATTGTTACCACACCTGCGTATATGTTGGCACAGAACATTGCGGAAGCAGCAAGTGGCATTGATAAGCTGGTTTCCCGCGTACTGGTTCTGGCGGAATGAGCAAACGCCGCGTAACGGCGTTCGGTTTCGTTCGCCGTTTCATTCTGCGGTTACTGATTGTCCTCGTTGTGCTCTGGGGCGGGGGTATAGCGCTGTTTAGTATAGCGCCAGTCCCGTTCTCTGCGGTGATGGCCGAGCGTCAGCTAAGTGCCTGGCTGCATGGCAACTTTCGTTACGTGGCGCATTCTGACTGGGTCAGTATGGATCAAATCTCGCCGTGGATGGGGCTGGCGGTGATTGCCGCAGAAGATCAGAAATTTCCCGAGCACTGGGGTTTTGATGTCGCTTCCATTGAGAAAGCCCTGGCGCACAACGAGCGCAATGAAAACCGCATTCGCGGCGCATCAACAATTTCGCAGCAGACAGCCAAAAATCTCTTTTTGTGGGATGGGCGAAGTTGGGTAAGAAAAGGGCTGGAAGCCGGATTAACACTGGGGATAGAAACGGTCTGGAGCAAAAAGCGCATCCTGGCGGTTTACCTGAATGTCGCCGAATTTGGCGAAGGTGTGTTTGGCGTCGAGGCTGCGGCACAGCGTTATTTCCATAAATCTGCCAGCAAACTTACCCGTTCGGAAGCAGCGTTACTGGCGGCTGTATTACCCAATCCACTTCGTTTCAAAGTTACTGCACCTTCGGGCTACGTGCGTAGCCGTCAGGCGTGGATTTTGCAGCAAATGCATCAGTTAGGCGGTGAGTCGTTTATGCAACAACACCAGCTGTATTAGGCTTCGCGCGAGGAGAGGGCGAGCTTTTTGCTGTCACGCGGTTGCGCCTCTTTTTGCAGAGCAACAGCTAACGCTGGTTGAGTGATAAAACGTCGCCACAACCGCTCTTGCTTACGCAGACAACACCACTTCGACCAGGTCGCCAGTGGAATCAACGTGCTTTCACCAATGTTGTCACAGACGACAGGGATAATTTCTGACTCACTGATGCGGTGGCAGAGGATATTCTGCGGCTTCAGCGACATCGTCACGATGTGGTTATTCTGCAAATAACGCTTTAACTGTTTTAGTAACTGACGCAGTTGCGCGATATCTTCTTCGTAATGGCATTGTTTAGCAAATTCGCTCAGTGTAATAGACGGTTTGCCATCAAAATCGGCAATGACATCGTAGACATAACCGGTTCCGCAATCAGTCTCAACCGTACCGTGATAGCGCGGAATACCGCTCCAGTCTTTCAAACGACGACCAAGATGCGCATAGTACTTTAACTCACGGCGGATCTCTTTATCACCACCGTCGCCACGGTGGTAGACAATTTTAATACAGCGTTGGGCATCTTCCGGATGCGCATAACATTTTCGATGTCTTCCGGTGCCCAGGGGACTTTGTTCAGATAAGCGAATCATGCCATTTCCTGGAGGTATTTTCTGACTGTCTCCAGTATGAGGGCTTAACTTAAACAAAACCTAAACAAGCTTTTTTAAGGTTTTCTTAAGGTTTTATACTTACAGAAAAGCGCACGAAATGTACAATTTGCGAGAAATGGGGATATTTGGGGTTTGTGCTTTTTTCGTACGTTAGGGCGGAAGGGGCGTGTCTGGGGGAATTAATTGTCGGAATGACGAAGATTAATCTTCGTCAAAACCTGAGTTAAAGAGGGCGATGACGGCGGCCAGCGCCTCAACTTCCTGCGGACCGGTCGCTTCGACTTCAATCTGTCGTCCTTTGGCAGAATCCAGCATCAACAGCGCAATAACGCTGTTGGCTTCAGCCTCGGTGCCTTCGTCATTACGTAAAAGCACTTCGGCGTCAAAACCCTGCATTAATTCAAACAGTTTCATAGCAGGCCGGGCATGCATGCCCAGCTTGTTAGTGATTTCGACAGTTTGTTTGACGGTCATGGTTTACGTTTTTCCAGCGTGCGATGGCGTGACTGGACGTTTTTACCGCGTGAGCGGAAGTAGTCAGCCAACTGTTCTGCAATATACACCGAACGGTGTTTCCCGCCAGTACAACCAATGGCGACCGTCAGGTAGCTACGGTTGTTGGTTTCCAGCATAGGTAACCATAGCTCAAGATAGCTACGCGTCTGGTAGATAAAATTGTGTACTTCTGTGTGCCTATCGAGGAATGCGGCGACAGGTTTATCAAGGCCCGTCATCGGACGCAGTTTCGGATCCCAGTGTGGGTTCGGCAGGAAACGTACGTCAAAGACGTAATCCGCGTCGATAGGAATACCGTGCTTGAAGCCGAAGGATTCAAAGACCATTGTCAGTTCACGCTCGCGTTTACCCAGCAGGCGGGTACGCAGCATTTCTGCCAGTTCATGAACGGACATTTCAGACGTATCGACAATCAGATCCGCCCGTGAACGCAGCGGTTCCAGCAGATCGCTTTCTTTGTCGATAGCACTTTCCAGCGACAGGTTTTTGCTGGAAAGCGGATGCAGGCGGCGCGTATCGCTGTAACGACGAATCAGCGTGTTACGATCGGCATCGAGAAACAGGAGTTGCGGTGAGAAAGCATCAGGCAGATTGCTCATCGCCTGTTCGAATATTTCTGGCGACTCTGGCATATTGCGGACATCAATGCTGACGGCGGCAGAAATCTCGCGATCGGCCAGAGTCCGAGCCAGATCGGGTAACAGCACTACGGGAAGGTTATCCACGCAGTAAAAACCCATATCTTCCAGCGCCCGCAGGGCGACAGATTTGCCTGACCCTGAACGTCCGCTGACGATCATCAGTACCATGTACTGTTTCTCCTCACAACGTCTAAAAGAGACATTACAGAATAACTACGTTTCATCCGGAGTACCTTCGGTATCCGTAATGATTTGATACAGCTCTTCATCGCTCTGGGCTGCACGTAAACGGCGGCAGATAGTTTTGTCCGCCAGACGTTTCGCGACCAGCGAAAGAGTGTGCAGGTGCGTTTTGGTTTGGTCTGCGGGTACCAACAGGGCAAAAAGTAAGTCTACCGGCTGGTTATCGATGGCATCAAAAGCAATGGGTGTTTCTAGCTGAACGAAAACGCCAACCGCGCGTAGGGTATCTTCTTCCAGTTTGCCGTGCGGAATGGCAATGCCATTACCAATACCGGTACTGCCCATTTTTTCCCGCGTCAGAATAGCTTCAAAAACCACCTGCGGCGGCAGGCTAAGTTGTTTTGCCGCCAGTTCGCTGATGATTTCCAGGGCGCGTTTTTTGCTCTGACAGTGGACGCGGCTTCGCGTACATTCCCTGTTAAGAACACTGCTAAGCTGTAGAGTTGTATCATTATTTGTCATAATTTCACCTAAGAATCTGCCCACTCAAACAGTGGGGCAGATTCGGAGCATTAACCGTACAAATGGCCTGTTGTGCCATACAACAGGCCGCCATGCACTTGCTAATTGCCCGGACAATTAGTGTTGTTTCAATTTATCTTTATGCTTGGTTAGCTGACGTGCCAACTTATCAATTAAGCCATCAATGGCGGCGTACATGTCCTGACCTTCCGCGCTGGCATGAATTTCGCCACCGTTAACATGCAGTGTTGCATCTGAGGTGTGGGTGACTTTCTCCACTTTCAGAACAACATAAACCTGGTTGATTCGGTCAAAATATTGCTCAAGTTTGGCAAACTTTGAGGTGACAAATTCGCGCAGGGCCTCGGTGATCTCGACGTTATTTCCGGTAATGTTGAGCTGCATAGTGTCTTCCTTATCGGTTGGGTCAAACGAGCTGTTTACGCTGGTTTGACGGCGGAATGGATAAAGACTCTCGGTACTTCGCAACAGTGCGGCGTGCCACCATGATACCTTGTTCTGACAACAAAGAGGTTAACTTGCTGTCGCTCAACGGTTTCGCTGGGTTTTCCGCCGCGATTAATTTCTTCACCAGTGCACGAATCGCCGTGGAAGAGGCTTCGCCACCCCCTTCGGTATTGACGTGACTGGAAAAGAAATACTTCAGTTCAAAAATGCCTCGTGGACTATGCAGGTACTTTTGCGTGGTCACGCGAGATATCGTCGATTCATGCATCTCGACGGCCTGGGCGATATCAGCCAGCACCATCGGTTTCATATATTCTTCGCCTTGCTCAAAGAAGGCTTGCTGTTGTTCAACAATACAGCGACTGACGCGCAGCAGCGTATCGTTACGGCTTTCCAGGCTCTTAATCAACCATTTAGCATCCTGCAGATTGCTGCGGATAAACTGACTGTCGCCATCGTTACGTGCGTTATTGCACATTGAGGCGTAATGCTGGTTGATTTGCAGACGTGGAATACTGTCGCTGTTCAGTTCAACCGTCCACTGGCCGTTATGCTTACGCACCAGCACATCAGGGATGACATATTCCGGTTCACCGGTCTGGATCGACTGGCCAGGACGTGGATCGAGTGACTGGATCAGATTGACGGCTTCTTTCAGCACATCTTCTTTCAGACGCGTGACGCGCATTAATGAGCGAAAGTCGTGATTGGCCAGCAGATCGAGATGATCGCTAATGATCAGTCGAGCTTCTTCCAGCCACGGCGTGGTTTTATCGAATTGGGAAAGTTGGATCAGCAGACAGTCACGCAGATCTTTCGCTGCCACACCGACCGGATCAAAACGCTGGATGCGTTTCAGAACTGCTTCAACTTCATCGATGTCGATCTCTTCATCGCCCATACTTTCGAGAATATCTTCCAGCGGGACGGTCAGATAACCGGTGTCATCAACGGCATCGACGATGGAGGTGGCGATAGCGCGGTCAGTGTCGGAAAACGGTGTCAGCTGGACCTGCCACATCAGATAATCCTGCAAGGTCTGCGTCGTTTCGCCCTGATAGACCGGCAGCTCGTCGTCGATGTAGTCACCGCTGGTGCCTGATGGCGTACCGGCGGTGTAGATGGTATCCCAACTGGCATCGAGCGGCAGCTCTTCCGGCATCTCTTTTTGTTCGAGCGCGTCAGCGGTATCCAGCGTTTCGCTGTCTGGCGTTTCGTGAGTGTCGATTTCATCATGAGTGTCGATTTGCTCAAGCAATGGATTACTTTCCAGCGCCTGCTGTAGCTCCTGCTGAAGCTCCAGCGTGGACAACTGCAACAGACGAATCGCCTGTTGTAGCTGAGGCGTCATTGCCAGTTGTTGGCTAAGCCTGAGTTGCAAACCTTGCTTCATGTTCAGAATCGTACTCTCCTGCTAAAACGTCGCAAACTTCTACCCTATCAGAGTCTGAAGTCTTCCCCAAGGTATACACGCTTAACATGTTCATCTTGTAAGATTTCTGTCGGCGTGCCATGAGCGATTAAATGCCCCTGACTGACGATATAAGCGCGTTCACAAACAGCCAACGTTTCACGCACGTTATGGTCGGTGATAAGCACGCCCAGGCCGCTGTCGCGCAGGTGTTCAATGATACGTTTGATGTCGATAACCGAGATCGGGTCAACCCCGGCAAATGGTTCATCGAGGAGGATAAATTTCGGATTCGCAGCCAGTGCGCGCGCAATTTCTACACGACGGCGTTCACCACCGGAGAGCGATTGCCCCATGCTGTCGCGTAAATGCTCAATGTGGAACTCTTCCATCAGCTCATTCGCGCGATCTTCACGCTGTTCAGCGGATAAGTCGTCACGAATTTGCAGTACCGCCATCAGGTTATCGTAAACGCTGAGGCGACGGAAAATAGAGGCTTCCTGCGGCAAATAGCCGATACCGCGACGCGCACGCGCATGCAGCGGCAGAAGGCTGATATCGTCGTCATCAATAATAATGTTGCCCGCATCGCGCGGCACAATGCCAACGACCATGTAGAAAGTGGTCGTCTTACCGGCACCGTTTGGCCCCAGCAGACCGACAATCTCCCCGGAGTTGACGGTCAGGCTGACGTCTTCCACCACGCGGCGGCCTTTATAGGCTTTTGCAAGGTTCTTTGCAGTTAAAGTTGCCATAACGAATTAATTACCCTTCTTCTGCGCCGGGGTCTGGCCTTTGTTGTTTTTGTCCTGCAACTGTGACGGCACCAGAACGGTGGTCACACGCTTACCTTTGTCACTGAAAGCCTGCATTTTCTGCTCTTTCACCAGGTAAGTGATCTTATCGCCCTTAATATTGCTATCGACCTGCTGCAGATAAGCATTACCCGTCAGAACGACAAAATCTTTTGCCAGTTCGTAGTGCATCTGGGAAGCGTGACCTTCAACGGGTTTACCGTTGTCCTGCATCTGGTAGAACGTTGCCGGTTTACCGTAGCCGTCAATCACCTCTTTACCTTGTTCGCCGCCCGGACGGGTAACGACCACTTTATCGGCATTAATTTTAATGGTGCCTTGAGTCACGACGACATTACCGGTAAAGGTAACCACGTTGCCTTGCATATCAAGAGATTGCTGGTCCGACTCAATGTGGATCGGTTGGTCAGTATCTCCGGTAACGGCAAATGCCGGAATGCTGGCGGCCAGAAGTGAGCTGGCAAGCACAAGATTAAGGCTGAGTTTGTTTGTTTTGAATTTCATAGGATGTTCTAACCTTTTCAATCAGCTCGGCATTCTTGCTGCGTAAGTTGCCGCGCATTTTCAGACCGCTGGAGTTAAATGTTGTTCCGTATAACGTGACGAGGTCTTCAGAGGTAACATCCTGCGTCACCAGATTGATCTGCGCGTTATCCGTCGTGATTCTGCGAAGTTGAGAGTCCGGCACGAGTGCGTTGACTTCAACGTGTCCATATAAATAGAGCATCCGGTCATTGGTTAGCTTGGCTTTATCTGCTTTAACCGACCATGTCGGGATTTTATCCTTATCAAACGTGGTAAGTACGGGTTGCGTAAACCACGAAACGGCCTGATCGGAATAATATTCAACGTGTTGAGCAATCAATCGATAGCTTAGGGCTCCTTCTGGGTTATAGACGAGCGTGTCCGTATGCTCGCTTTTATAGGTGGGATCATTGTTGTTGACGACCACCTGGGCGGTATCGTCTTTCTCGGTCATGTTAACGCCGATCATCACCAGAACCGCCAGTGATAGCACAATGATAACCCAACGTCTGGCTTTACTCATATCGATTGCCCTTTGGCTTCATCCAGTTTGCCCTGCGCCAGAAGTAATAAGTCGCAAACTTCACGAACCGCGCCACGACCGCCAGCAATGCGCGTCACGTAATCAGCGCGCGGAATCAATAGCGGATGCGCATCGGCTACGGCCACGCTTAAGCCCACTTTTTCCATCACTGGCCAGTCGATAAGATCATCACCAACGTAAGCCACGTTTTCTGGCGCAATCGCCAGTTTTTCCAGCAGATCGCCAAAGGCGATAAGCTTGTTTGATTGCCCCTGATACAGATGAGTGATCCCTAACGTTGCACACCGATCTTCTACCAGTTTAGCCTTTCGTCCAGTAATGATGGCGACTTCAATATCAGAGGTGAGCGCACAGCGGATACCGTAACCGTCACGAACATTGAACGCTTTCAGCTCTTCGCCATTGTTACCCATATAAATCAGACCATCTGACAATACGCCATCAACGTCGAGGATCAGCAGACGAATGTTCTCTGCTTTTGCCATCACATCGGCGCTAACAGGGCCGTAACAGGTCGCAAGCGACGCACCTGCTTTACTCATTGTTGTTTATCCTTGAATCTTTACACTACGCCAGCACGCAATAAATCGTGCATATGTAACACACCGAGTAAATGGTCGCCATCGGCAACCATTACGGAAGTGATATGGCGGGACTGCATTAAGTTCAGCGCCTCAACGGCCAGAATGCCAGGACGTACACGAATTCCCCCCGGCGTCATCACATCGGCAATACCTAACTGACGGACATCCACGCCCATATCGAAGACACGGCGTAAATCACCGTCGGTAAAGATGCCTTCAATCATCATATTGTCATCGCAAATGACGGTCATACCAAGATTTTTGCGGGTGACTTCCAGCAGCGCATCGCGCAGGCTGGCCGTTTTCTTGACATGCGGGATCTCGTCGCCCGTATGCATAATATCGCTGACGCGAAGCAGAAGTTTACGACCAAGTGCGCCGCCTGGATGCGAAAGTGCAAAATCTTCGGCGGTAAAGCCGCGCGCTTTCAACAAGGCGACGGCGAGCGCATCTCCCATGACCAGCGTCGCGGTAGTACTGCTGGTTGGCGCCAGCCCTAACGGACAAGCTTCTTTTGCTACTTTAACACACAGATGCACGTCTGCTGCGCGTGCCATGCTGCTCTCCGGACGACCGGTGATGCAAATTAACGGTACATGCAGGCGTTTGAGTACCGGGATTAAGGCCGTGATTTCGCTGGATTCACCTGAGTTAGAAATCGCAATGACCACGTCCTGCGGGGTGACCATGCCTAAATCGCCATGTGCGGCCTCACCGGGATGGACGAAAAATGACGGAGTACCGGTGCTGGCAAAGGTTGCTGCCATTTTGCGCCCAATGTGTCCCGATTTACCCATTCCCATGACCACGACTTTACCTTTACACCAGAACATCTTTTCACAGGCGAGCGTGAAATTCTGATTGATGTATTGATCAAGCTCTGCCAGGCATTCACGTTCAATCGCCAGGACTTCTTTACCTGCTTGCTGAAAGTCAAAACCCGGTTGCAACTCTACGTGCGACATAATGCGTTTCCAGTTATTCAACGAGTATTGGCGATAACCAGTACAACATCGCCAGCCATACGACAAATCCGCCTGTTAATAATACCCCAATGCCACGGCCAGATTGCCGGGAGCGTCGCCAGCATAGCAACGCAAAAATAATACTGACCAACAGCATCACGCTGCAGTCACGGCTGTACGCCAGTGGGTTAACCTCCCCGGGCGTTATCAGCGCGGGTAAACCCAGCACGATGACAATATTAAAAATGTTTGCGCCAATGATATTACCGACAGCAATGTCGTTTTCACCTTTGCGAAAACCTGCTATCGCGGTTGCCAGTTCCGGCAGACTAGTGCCGATAGCGATTGCCGTCAGACCAATAGTCAACTCGCTGATGGCAAAGTAATTCGCCAGTACGGTGGCGTTGTCAATCACCATCCGCGTTGCTACCGGCATGATAATCAATGCAATGCCGAGCCATAAAAACGCGACAGGTAAACCGCCTTCGCGCGGTAGCTCTGCAAGCTGTTCTCTGGTCAGGCTGTCAGTCCCCTGACGTTCTGCCTGACGTGCAAGTTTAACAATGAACAGCAGCCATAGCACAGCCAGAAAGAGGAGAAAGATACCATCGCTGCGACCAAGTTGTCCGTCATAGAGTACGGAACCGGCCACCACACTGACTAATAACATTAATGGTAATTCACGGCGCAGAACATCGGAATGTACGGTAAAAGGGCGCACCAGCGCAGCCAGACCGAGGATCAGTAAAATATTGATTATGTTTGAGCCGAGTGCTGTGCCGACGGCTAAATCTCGTTGTTCATGCAGCGACGCGGCAAGCGAAACGATTATTTCTGGAAGTGACGTACCAATACTGACCACCGTCATGCCGATGATCAGCGGTGGGATGCCAAAAGTGCGGCAAAGAATAGAGGCGGCAAATACCAGACGGTCGGCACTGTAAACGACCAAAAGTAAACCAACAATTAACAGTGCCGTAGCTAAAAGCATCTAACGTCCTTTCTTCAGGTATACTCGCCGGTCCGCTGAAGATTTTCAGAAAGCCGTAATGAATTCTTAATTTTGACTTTATGCGGCTAAAAAGTAAAACAAATGCCAGCTTTCGCTAACCGCGGCGGGTAATATTCTGTAAATATGTTGGGTTCAAGGTTAAATTGAGCGCCATGCTTAGAAAATCAACGCAAGACAAAGGGTGAATTATGGAGCAGTCTGTGGCGAATTTAGTCGATATGCGCGATGTCAGTTTTACGCGTGGCAATCGCTGCATCTTCGATAATATTTCCCTGACCGTGCCGCGAGGGAAGATCACGGCGATTATGGGGCCATCAGGCATCGGTAAAACGACGCTACTCCGTCTGATTGGTGGGCAAATCGCGCCAGATCATGGCGAGATCCTTTTTGATGGCGAAAATATTCCGGCGATGTCTCGTTCGCGCCTGTATACCGTGCGTAAACGGATGAGCATGTTGTTTCAGTCCGGAGCGCTGTTCACCGATATGAACGTTTTTGACAACGTCGCCTATCCACTGCGTGAACATACCCAACTTCCCGCACCATTGTTGCATAGTACGGTGATGATGAAGCTGGAAGCAGTGGGGCTGCGCGGAGCGGCTAAACTTATGCCATCGGAGCTTTCAGGCGGGATGGCGCGTCGTGCGGCGCTGGCGCGTGCAATTGCGCTGGAGCCGGATCTCATCATGTTTGATGAGCCGTTTGTTGGGCAAGATCCCATCACTATGGGCGTACTGGTGAAGCTGATTTCCGAGCTGAACAGCGCGCTGGGCGTAACCTGTGTGGTGGTTTCTCACGATGTGCCGGAAGTCTTAAGTATTGCGGATCACGCCTGGATCCTGGCAGACAAAAAGATTGTCGCTCACGGTAGCGCCCAGGCGTTGCAGGCGAATCCTGATCCTCGCGTACGTCAGTTTCTGGACGGGATTGCTGACGGACCAGTTCCGTTCCGTTATCCTGCCGGCGATTATCACGCTGATCTTTTACCAGGGAGTTAAGCCACTCATGCTGTTAAATGCGCTGGCGTCGCTCGGACATAAAGGGATTAAAACCCTGAGAACGTTCGGGCGGGCCGGGTTAATGTTATTCAATGCGCTGGTCGGCAAACCGGAATTTCGCAAACATGCGCCGCTGTTGGTGCGTCAGCTCTATAATGTCGGCGTCCTGTCGATGCTGATTATTGTGGTTTCTGGCGTGTTCATCGGAATGGTGCTGGGTCTGCAAGGTTATCTGGTGCTGACCACTTATAGTGCGGAAACCAGTCTGGGGATGCTAGTGGCCTTGTCGCTGCTGCGCGAACTGGGGCCGGTGGTCGCAGCACTGCTGTTTGCCGGACGTGCCGGTTCGGCGTTAACTGCGGAAATCGGTTTGATGCGCGCCACAGAGCAGCTCTCCAGCATGGAGATGATGGCCGTGGACCCACTGCGCCGCGTCATTTCCCCACGTTTCTGGGCTGGGGTAATTTCACTACCGCTGCTGACGATAATTTTCGTCGCCGTGGGGATCTGGGGCGGATCGCTGGTCGGCGTCAGTTGGAAAGGTATTGATAGTGGATTCTTCTGGTCGGCAATGCAAAACGCCGTCGACTGGCGTATGGATCTGGTCAACTGTCTGATTAAGAGCGTGGTGTTCGCTATTACGGTGACGTGGATTTCGCTGTTTAACGGTTATGACGCCATCCCGACCTCTGCCGGGATTAGCCGGGCAACCACTCGTACCGTTGTCCACTCGTCTCTGGCCGTTCTGGGGCTGGATTTTGTGCTGACCGCATTGATGTTTGGGAATTGAGTTCATGCAAACGAAAAAAAATGAAATTTGGGTGGGTATCTTTTTATTAGCAGCACTGCTGGCGGCGCTGTTTGTTTGCCTGAAAGCGGCAAACGTGACGTCAATGCGAACTGAACCGACCTACACGCTTTATGCGACGTTCGATAATATCGGCGGCCTGAAAGCGCGCTCTCCGGTTAGTATTGGTGGTGTTGTCGTAGGCCGGGTTGCAGATATTACGCTGGACCCAAAAACCTATCTACCGCGCGTGACGCTGGAAATTGAACAACGTTATAACCACATTCCTGATACCAGTTCGTTGAGCATTCGTACTTCCGGTTTGCTTGGGGAACAATATCTGGCATTAAACGTCGGTTTTGAAGACCCGGAACTAGGGACTGCTATTCTGAAAGAGGGGGATACGATTCAGGACACCAAATCTGCGATGGTTCTGGAAGATCTCATTGGTCAGTTCCTTTACGGCAGTAAAGGTGATGACAATAAGAATAGTGGCGATGCGCCAGCCGCTGCGCCAGGTAATAATGAAACCACTGAACCTGTGGGTACAACGAAATAATTTCAGGAGAACCGACGCATGTTTAAACGTTTAATGATGGTCGCTTTGCTAATGATTGCACCGCTGAGTGCGGCAACCGCGGCAGATCAGACTAATCCCTATAAGCTGATGGACGAGGCGGCACAGAAAACGTTCGATCGCCTGAAGAATGAACAATCGCAAATTCGGGCTAATCCGGATTACCTGCGTACCATCGTCGATCAGGAACTGCTTCCATACGTACAGATAAAATACGCCGGTGCGCTGGTACTGGGTCAGTACTACAAAAGCGCGACCCCAGCCCAGCGTGAAGCCTACTTTGCCGCTTTCCATGAGTATCTGAAGCAGGCTTACGGTCAGGCGCTGGCGATGTATCACGGTCAGACCTATCAGATTGCGCCAGAACAGCCGTTGGGTGATAAAACCATTGTGCCTATCCGCGTCACCATTATTGACCCGAATGGCCGTCCACCGGTACGTCTCGATTTCCAGTGGCGTAAAAACTCTCAGACTGGCAAGTGGCAGGCTTATGACATGATTGCCGAAGGCGTCAGCATGATCACCACGAAACAAAATGAGTGGGGGACTTTACTGCGCACGAAAGGCATCGATGGTCTGACCGCACAACTGAAGTCTATTTCTCAACAGAAAATCACCCTGGAAGAGAAAAAATAATGAGCGAGTCACTGAGCTGGATGCAGACGGGTGACACCCTGGTATTGACCGGAGAGCTGGATCAGGACGTTCTGCTGCCGCTGTGGGAAATGCGTGACGAAGCGGTGAGGGGGATTACCCGCATCGATCTTAGTCGAGTGTCCCGCGTTGATACGGGTGGACTGGCGTTGCTGCTCCATCTGATCGATCTGGCGAAAAAGCAAGGCAACAGCGTGACGCTTCAGGGGGTAAACGACAAGGTGTATACCCTGGCAAAATTGTATAATTTGCCGTCTGATGTCCTGCCTCGTTAATTTTTTTCAGGCTGGATAAGGCGTTACCCGCCAGTCCGGCAAACCTACCAGTAAGTCGAGCCTTGTCTGATTAATCAGCAAGGCTTTTTGCTTATTTATGACAGCGCAACTTTGCTCTAAGATGTTTCGCTGGTTTATTAACTGATGAATGAAGATCCCATGGAAAATAATGAAATTCAGAGCGTGCTGATGAACGCTCTTTCCCTCCAGGAAGTCCACGTTTCCGGCGATGGTAGCCACTTTCAGGTTATTGCCGTGGGTGAGATGTTTGATGGCATGAGCCGGGTTAAAAAACAGCAGACGGTTTACGGTCCGCTGATGGAATATATTGCGGATAACCGCATTCATGCTGTGTCGATCAAAGCGTATACCCCTGCGGAGTGGGCGCGTGATCGCAAACTGAACGGCTTTTGAGCTATGGGCGATACGCCGGTAGCGGATATGAATTGTTAACTGAGAACATACTAAATGGATAAATTTCGTGTTCAGGGGCCAACGAAGCTCCAGGGCGAAGTCACAATTTCCGGCGCTAAAAATGCTGCTCTGCCTATCCTTTTCGCTGCACTGCTGGCGGAAGATCCGGTGGAGATCCAGAACGTCCCGAAACTGAAAGACGTCGATACATCAATGAAGCTGCTTAGCCAGCTTGGCGCCAAAGTAGAACGTAATGGTTCTGTGCATATCGATGCCCGTGACGTTAATGTCTTCTGCGCGCCTTACGATCTGGTTAAAACCATGCGTGCCTCTATCTGGGCGCTTGGGCCGCTGGTGGCTCGTTTTGGTCAGGGGCAGGTTTCTCTGCCTGGTGGTTGTACGATTGGTGCTCGTCCGGTTGATTTACATATTTCCGGCCTTGAGCAATTAGGCGCGACCATCAAACTGGAAGAAGGTTACGTTAAAGCTTCCGTCGATGGCCGTCTGAAAGGCGCGCACATCGTGATGGATAAAGTCAGTGTTGGTGCAACCGTGACCATCATGTGTGCTGCAACCCTGGCGGAAGGCACCACAATTATTGAAAACGCGGCGCGTGAACCGGAAATCGTCGATACCGCGAACTTCCTGGTTACGCTGGGCGCGAAAATTAGCGGCCAGGGTACCGATCGTATTGTCATCGAAGGGGTGGAACGTTTAGGTGGCGGCGTTTACCGCGTCCTGCCGGATCGAATTGAAACCGGTACTTTCCTGGTTGCTGCGGCGATCTCTCGCGGCAAAATCGTCTGCCGTAACGCCCAGCCAGATACCCTTGACGCTGTGCTGGCGAAACTGCGTGACGCTGGGGCGGACATCGAAGTAGGCGAAGACTGGATTAGCCTGGATATGCACGGCAAACGTCCGAAGGCCGTTAACGTACGTACTGCGCCGCATCCGGCGTTCCCGACCGATATGCAGGCCCAGTTCACGCTGCTGAACCTGGTGGCAGAAGGAACGGGATTCATCACCGAAACGGTCTTTGAAAACCGCTTTATGCACGTACCTGAGCTGAGCCGTATGGGCGCGCATGCCGAAATTGAAAGCAATACCGTTATTTGTCACGGTGTTGAAAAACTTTCCGGCGCACAGGTAATGGCAACCGATCTGCGTGCTTCAGCAAGTCTGGTGCTGGCTGGCTGCATTGCGGAAGGTACTACGGTTGTTGATCGTATTTATCACATCGATCGTGGCTACGAGCGCATTGAAGACAAACTTCGCGCGCTTGGTGCTAACATTGAGCGTGTGAAAGGCGAGTAATCGTCTGATAGCTGGCAGCCCCGTTCGCGGGGCTACCGCCAGGCTACTCATTTTTGCGGTTTGGTGTAGCTGCGCATCAACTGTGATCTGTCGATAAACTCATGGGTCAGCGGGTCATGATAGCGTGATGGCCAGATAACCCAGGGATCAGTTCCTAATGCTTTCGCAATAATCATCTCTCCTTTTGGCCAGGGACGCGATAATGCATTCGCCAGTGTCGAGGAACTCAAACCATTTCTGCGAGATTCTGCCGCCATTGACGTTCCTCTTTTCCGCAAACCCGCAATGATATCGGCGGGATGCCAGTCAATGAAATTATTCTCCATCTTTCCTCACTCCTTAAGTTGGTCGCTTTCATTCAGAACATGCGTTCTGCCAGGAATCACTATACTCCTGATGGCGCATTGTTCTAAAAAGTTCCTGTAAGGAGTGTGAATATTCAGAATATATTAAGATAAGTCATCTGTATTTCAGACAATTTTGCGATTGATTGAGGATTTTTTGGAGTTTATTAGAATTATCCCGCGCAGTACGCGGGATAACAGGAAGGGATTAACGATCGCGTTGAACAGCGATGTGTGCGAGGCCGATTAACGCCTCTCGCCATGGGGTATCCGGTAACACTTGCAATGCAGCAATGGCTTTGTCTGCTTCTTCTTCCGCACGCTGATGTGTCCATTCCAGAGAGCCGCAAGCGTTCATTGCTTCCAGAACCGGTTCCAGAAGATGTCGACCGTTCCCTTGTTCGATGGCGGAACGGATCATCTGTGCCTGTTCTGGTGTGCCATGATGCATCGCATGCAGCAGCGGCAGCGTCGGTTTACCTTCGTTCAGATCATCACCAACATTTTTGCCCAACTGTTCGCCATCGGCATTGTAATCGAGCAAATCGTCGATCAGCTGGAAAGCCGTGCCGAGGTAACGACCATAATCTTGCAGGCCTTTTTCCTCTTCCGGCGTACAGCCTGCCAGAATACCGGAACACTGAGCCGCAGCCTCGAACAGACGTGCGGTTTTGCTGTAAATAACGCGCATGTAGTTCTCTTCGGTGATGTCCGGATCATTAACGTTCATCAGTTGCAAAACTTCACCTTCCGCGATGACGTTTACAGCCTCTGACATCACTTCCAGCACTTTGAGCGAGCCGAGGCTGGTCATCATCTGGAACGCACGGGTATAAATAAAATCGCCTACCAGCACGCTGGCAGCGTTACCAAAAGCGGCGTTGGCGGTAGCTTTACCTCGGCGCATATCTGATTCATCCACAACGTCGTCGTGTAGCAGGGTCGCCGTGTGGATAAACTCAATTAGGGCAGCAATGGTGACATGTGCATTCCCCTCATAGCCAACAGCTCGTGCAGCCAGTACAGCAATCATCGGACGAATACGTTTACCGCCGCCGCTGACGATGTAATAGCCTAACTGATTGATCAGTTGGACGTCGGAATTAAGCTGCTCGAGAATTGCTGCATTAACACCCGCCATATCTTGCGCGGTTAACTCATTGATTTTTTCTAAATTCATCGCAAAAGCCGGGCTTTTCGCCCCGATTACCTTACTGTGAACAGAGGCAACTTAGGGTTTATGGTTAGGAATATAGAGTGATTGTACTGAAAAAATGGCACAGATAAACGTTACCGTACAAGTTGTGTTTTTTTTCTTCGTGTATTGACTGTAGCACTTGTCAAAGGCGTGCGTTTTGCGTAATATTCGCGCCCTATTGTGAATATTTATAGCGCACTCTGAATCATTGAAAAGGTGTGCGCGGAAGCGGAGTTTTATATGTACGCGGTTTTCCAAAGTGGTGGTAAACAACACCGAGTAAGCGAAGGTCAGACCGTTCGCCTGGAAAAGCTGGACATCGCAACTGGCGAAACTGTTGAGTTCGCTGAAGTGCTGATGATCGCAAACGGTGAAGAAGTCAAAATCGGCGTTCCTTTCGTTGATGGCGGCGTAATCAAAGCTGAAGTTGTTGCTCACGGTCGTGGCGAGAAAGTTAAAATCGTTAAGTTTCGCCGTCGTAAACACTATCGTAAGCAGCAGGGCCATCGTCAGTGGTTCACTGATGTGAAAATTACTGGCATCAGCGCCTAAGACCTGAGGAGAGATTTCAAATGGCACATAAAAAGGCTGGCGGCTCCACACGTAACGGTCGCGATTCAGAAGCTAAACGCCTGGGCGTTAAGCGTTTCGGTGGCGAATCCGTTCTGGCGGGTAGCATCATCGTTCGTCAACGTGGTACCAAATTCCACGCTGGCGCTAACGTAGGTTGCGGTCGTGACCACACTCTGTTTGCTAAAGCAGACGGTAAAGTGAAATTCGAAGTTAAAGGCCCGAAAAACCGTAAATTTATCAGCATCGAAGCTGAATAAGTTTTTCGCGTCCCGGTAACGGATGAAAGCCCCGCAACACGTTGCGGGGCTTTTTACATTCGATAACCGGTAAAATGCGCATGGTGCGGCGTTAATCCGCAAATGCGCTTTGCAGGGAATACGGTATGAAGCAGCAGGCAGGCATTGGCATTCTTTTGGCGCTCACCACAGCAATTTGCTGGGGGGCGTTGCCAATCGCAATGAAGCAGGTGCTGGAGGTGATGGAGCCTCCGACAATCGTGTTTTACCGTTTCTTGATGGCGAGTATTGGTCTTGGTGCCATTCTTGCGATGAAGAAGAGGTTGCCGCCATTACGCGTGTTTCGTAAGCCACGCTGGTTGATTTTGTTGGCAGTGGCGACCGCTGGGCTGTTTGGGAACTTCATCCTGTTCAGTTCATCCTTGCAATACCTGAGCCCGACCGCTTCGCAGGTGATTGGGCAACTCTCGCCAGTTGGCATGATGGTTGCCAGCGTATTTATCCTGAAAGAGAAAATGCGCAGCACTCAGGTTGTAGGGGCATTGATGCTCCTGAGCGGCCTGGTGATGTTTTTTAACACCAGTCTGGTCGAGATATTTACAAAGCTCACCGATTACACCTGGGGAGTTATCTTTGGGGTCGGTGCGGCGACGGTCTGGGTGAGTTATGGCGTGGCGCAAAAGGTTTTATTGCGTCGGCTGGCCTCACCGCAGATCCTGTTTTTACTGTACACTTTATGTACAATTGCGCTCTTCCCTCTGGCAAAGCCAGGAGTGATAGCGCAGCTTAGCCACTGGCAGCTCGCATGTTTAATTTTTTGCGGACTGAATACCTTGGTAGGATATGGCGCCCTGGCGGAAGCGATGGCTCGCTGGCAGGCAGCGCAGGTGAGTGCGATCATCACGCTCACCCCACTGTTTACGCTGTTTTTTTCAGATCTTTTATCACTGGCCTGGCCCGATTTCTTCGCCAGACCGATGTTAAACCTTTTAGGTTATCTCGGTGCGTTTGTCGTGGTTGCGGGCGCGATGTATTCCGCCATTGGTCATCGTATTTGGGGCGGATTACGTAAGCATACAACGGTGGTATCGCAACCCCGCGCAGGCGAATGATTTACGGAGAATAAAATGAAGTTTGTTGATGAAGCATCGATTCTGGTCGTTGCAGGTGATGGCGGTAATGGTTGCGTGAGCTTCCGCCGCGAAAAATATATTCCGAAAGGCGGCCCGGATGGCGGCGACGGCGGTGACGGTGGTGACGTATGGATGGAAGCCGACGAGAACCTGAACACGCTTATCGATTATCGTTTTGAAAAATCTTTCCGTGCAGAGCGCGGTCAAAACGGCGCAAGCCGCGATTGTACCGGTAAGCGCGGTAAAGACGTGACGATTAAAGTGCCGGTAGGTACGCGTGTAATCGACCAGGGTACCGGTGAAACCATGGGCGATATGACCAAACACGGTCAGCGTCTGCTGGTTGCCAAGGGCGGCTGGCACGGTCTGGGCAATACCCGTTTCAAATCGTCCGTTAACCGTACACCACGGCAGAAAACCAACGGTACGGCGGGCGATAAGCGCGAGCTGCTGCTGGAGCTGATGCTGCTGGCTGATGTCGGTATGCTGGGGATGCCAAATGCCGGTAAATCGACATTTATCCGCGCTGTCTCGGCGGCTAAACCGAAAGTAGCGGACTATCCGTTTACTACGCTCGTACCAAGCCTTGGCGTGGTACGTATGGACAACGAGAAGAGCTTCGTTGTTGCTGATATCCCGGGGTTGATTGAAGGCGCTGCGGAAGGCGCAGGTCTGGGCATTCGCTTCCTGAAACACCTGGAACGTTGCCGCGTCCTGTTGCACCTCATCGATATCGATCCGATTGACGGCACCGATCCGGTTGAAAATGCGCGTATTATTATCAGCGAGCTGGAAAAATACAGCCAGGATCTGGCGGCGAAACCACGCTGGTTAGTCTTCAACAAGATCGACCTGCTGGATAAAGCAGAAGCTGAAGAGAAAGCGAAAGCGATCGCTGAGGCGCTGGGCTGGGAAGATAAATATTATCTGATCTCTGCGGCGAGCGGACTGGGCGTGAAAGATCTCTGCTGGGATGTGATGACCTTTATCATTGAAAACCCGGTCGTGCAGGCAGAAGAAGCGAAACAGCCTGAGAAAGTCGAATTCATGTGGGATGATTATCACCGTCAGCAGCTTGAAGAGATTGCTGAAGAGGATGATGAAGACTGGGATGACGACTGGGACGAAGACGACGAAGAAGGCGTTGAGTTCATTTACAAGCGTTAATCACTGATGACAAACGCCAAATAAGCCTGATGCGCTACACTTATCAGGTCAGGCCTACAAGATGATTGCAATATATTGAATTTGCACGATTTTGTAGGCCGGATAAGGCATTCACGCCGCATCCGGCATAAACAAAACGCGCTTTGTCAATAATCTGAAACCCCGGCCATGTGCCGGGGTTTCTTTTTGACTAATTGTTCTGGTAAATATCTTTATACAAACGGCTTTCAAAACGTACCAACGGAATACGGCGATTACGCTGATCCGCGGGTTCTACTGCGTAACCAGAAAGATATTGTACGAACGCCATTCGTTGCCCACTTGCTGTGGTGATGAATCCTGCCAGGTTATACACGCCCTGCAACGAACCTGTTTTCGCTGAAACTTTACCATCTACTCCCGCTTGATGCAGACCTGCACGGTACTGCAACGAACCATCGTAGCCTGCCAAAGGTAGCATTGAGATAAAGTTAAGCTCATTGTCGTGTTGGGCAATGTATTGCAGCACCTGCATCATGGTGGCTGGTGCAATCAGGTTATGCCGTGAAAGCCCTGAACCATCTGCAATAATCGTGTTGCCAATATCCACACCCGCCTGCTTACGCAGGATCTGACGCACGGCGTCCGACCCGGCCCGCCATGTCCCAGGGACATTAAAGCGCGCATGACCAATCATGCGAAAGACGGTATCGGCGATCATGTTGTCGGACTTTTTCAGCATAATCTTAAGCAGATCGTGCAAAGGGGCCGACTGTTTACTGGCAACCACCGTTCCTGGGTCGTTAACCTGCGTTTGTCGCAGTAGCGTGCCGGAATAAGTAATGCCTGCCTGTTTTAACTCATCTTTCAGAATCGCTCCGGCGTAGCTGGCGCCATCCTGTACGGCAAAAGCCAACGGGAGCGGCTCAGAACGTTGTGGTAGGCATCCGGTTAACGTAAAGCGGTTAAGGTCGCCTGGCACCACATCCAGCTCGCAATATTGCGCTTCGGCTGAACCACGGGGGAGAGTGCGTACCTGGCTGAACATCGTTACAGGGTAATAAGAGGCCACGCGAACAAAGGCCATATCACCGGGTTTTTGGGCACTGTAGAGCGAGACGGAAAAGCAATTGCGGTCAACAATGGCGGCGGCAGGCGGGGCGCTAAAGCATTGTGTCATATCGTTCCAGGGCCAGCCGGGGGCTTTATCGTGACTGGCAAAAATGGACGTGTCTATGAACACATTGCCCTCGATTTGGGAGACGCCTGATTTTTTCAGGGTCGCCACCATATTACGAATATCCTGACGTTTTAACGTCGGATCGGCACCAAATCGCGCCACTAAGTCACCCTTGAGTACGCCGTTTTCCACATTGCCTTTGGTTTCAAGCGTCGTGGTAAAACGAAAATCGGGGCCAAGTTGAATCAACGCCGCCAGCGCAGTGATCACCTTCTGCGTACTGGCGGGCAGCGCCATTTGCTGACTATGGTAATCAATAGCGGGGGCAGACGCGCCGACTTTTTGCACCATCAGGGCAAGGTTGGCGCCAGCGGGGAGTTGAGTAATGTACTCATCTACATTCGCGGCCTGAACACTGAACGCTATACAGCTGGTCAATCCGATGATAAATCTGGAAAATCGCATAATCTCGCGCTAACAACCTGGAATCGAGCCGTCATACTACGGCGCAACGCCCTATAAAGTAAACGATGACCCTTCGGGAACTTCAGGGTAAAATGACTATCAAAATGTGAATTATTGCTGGCCTGGGACCTGTTCCCGGGTCGGTATTTTTTGCTTCTGGCCCCGACGAGGAGTTGTGCCGGGCATGCCGAACAGCCGGGGCGAGTGGAGACTCTCCCCATCAGGAATATTCAAGAGGTATAACAAATGCAAGCTATTCCGATGACCTTACGCGGCGCTGAAAAATTACGCGAAGAGCTGGATTTTCTGAAATCTGTGCGCCGTCCTGAAATCATTGCTGCTATCGCGGAAGCGCGTGAGCATGGCGACCTGAAAGAAAACGCCGAATACCACGCAGCTCGTGAACAGCAGGGCTTCTGCGAAGGCCGTATCAAAGACATCGAAGCCAAGCTGTCGAACGCGCAGGTGATTGATGTCACCAAAATGCCAAACAATGGTCGCGTGATTTTTGGCGCTACCGTAACGGTGCTGAATCTGGATTCTGACGAAGAACAGACCTATCGCATCGTAGGCGATGACGAAGCTGACTTTAAACAAAACCTGATTTCTGTAAACTCGCCTATTGCTCGTGGCCTGATTGGCAAAGAAGAAGATGATGTCGTGGTCATCAAAACGCCGGGCGGCGATGTAGAATTTGAAGTAATTAAGGTGGAATACCTGTAAGAATTACCCAATACTCAAAATGTTGATGTATTGTAAAGAAAGGAAAAAGGCCGCTATGCGGCCTTTTATCAACGAACAGAGCGTGGCATTTTGCTCTCCTGCTTGCGGAAAATCCCTCGTTTTACACAGCAAATGTGTGTAACTTTAGGATAATCTTAGCGTGGCAGCGAGATTTTACGTTCTTTAGTTGGACGATAAAGCACCAGCGTTTTACCGATGACCTGTACATTACAGGCGCCGGTTTCGCGCACGATAGCTTCCACGATCAAGGTTTTAGTTTCGCGATCTTCAGTGGCGATTTTCACCTTGATGAGTTCATGGTGCTCTAACGCTTGTTCAATCTCGGCCAGCACCCCTTCGGTCAAACCATTACTGCCAAGCAGAACAACTGGCTTGAGCGGATGTGCCAGACCTTTCAGGTGCTGTTTTTGTTTAGTACTCAGATTCATCGTATTTTTTTGCTTACGTTGGGATTGAAAACGGGTCATTCTACCGCCATCTCCCATATATCGCCAAATAGGCGCGTAAAAATTTACGCAATTGGTTACGATGAGTTATCCCAATGGGAAAGTTAAATGACAGGTAAGAAGCGTTCTGCCAGCTCCAGTCGCTGGCTTCAGGAACACTTTAGCGATAAATATGTTCAACAGGCACAGAAAAAGGGGTTACGTTCCCGTGCCTGGTTTAAACTTGATGAAATACAGCAAAGTGACAAACTCTTTAAACCGGGAATGACGGTTGTCGACCTTGGTGCTGCGCCAGGTGGTTGGTCACAATATGTGGTCACCCAAATTGGCGGCAAAGGCCGTATCATCGCTTGCGATCTTTTACCTATGGATCCTATCGTTGGTGTGGACTTTCTTCAGGGCGATTTTCGTGATGAACTGGTGATGAAAGCACTGCTGGAGCGCGTAGGCGACAGCAAAGTCCAGGTTGTCATGTCCGATATGGCACCAAACATGAGCGGAACACCGGCGGTGGATATCCCCCGTGCCATGTATCTGGTGGAACTGGCGCTAGAAATGTGTCGTGATGTATTAGCGCCAGGTGGCAGTTTTGTAGTGAAGGTGTTCCAGGGCGAAGGTTTCGATGAGTATCTAAGGGAAATTCGCTCCCTGTTTACGAAGGTCAAAGTTCGTAAGCCGGACTCTTCTCGTGCACGTTCGCGGGAAGTGTATATTGTAGCGACCGGGCGTAAACCCTAACCGGGAGATTTCAGACGAAAGTTTGAAAGATGCTGGATATAGAGTATCCTGACGCTGTTTTTAACACAGTTGTAATAAGAGGTTAATCCCTTGAGTGACATGGCGAAAAACCTAATACTCTGGCTGGTCATTGCCGTTGTGCTGATGTCAGTATTCCAGAGCTTTGGGCCCAGCGAGTCTAATGGACGTAAGGTGGATTACTCTACCTTCCTACAAGAGGTCAATAACGACCAGGTTCGTGAAGCGCGTATCAACGGACGTGAAATCAACGTTACCAAGAAAGATAGTAACCGTTATACCACTTACATTCCGGTTCAGGATCCGAAGTTACTGGATAACCTGCTGACCAAGAACGTCAAGGTTGTCGGTGAACCGCCTGAAGAGCCAAGCCTGCTGGCTTCTATCTTCATCTCCTGGTTCCCGATGCTGTTGCTGATTGGTGTCTGGATCTTCTTCATGCGTCAAATGCAGGGCGGCGGTGGCAAAGGTGCCATGTCGTTCGGTAAGAGCAAAGCGCGCATGCTGACGGAAGATCAGATCAAAACGACCTTTGCTGACGTTGCGGGCTGCGACGAAGCAAAAGAAGAAGTTGCTGAACTGGTTGAGTATCTGCGCGAGCCAAGCCGCTTCCAGAAACTCGGCGGTAAGATCCCGAAAGGCGTCCTGATGGTCGGTCCTCCGGGTACCGGTAAAACGCTGCTGGCGAAAGCGATTGCAGGCGAAGCGAAAGTTCCGTTCTTTACTATCTCCGGTTCTGACTTCGTAGAAATGTTCGTCGGTGTGGGTGCATCCCGTGTTCGTGACATGTTCGAACAGGCGAAGAAAGCGGCACCGTGTATCATCTTTATCGATGAAATCGACGCCGTCGGCCGCCAACGTGGCGCAGGTCTGGGCGGTGGTCACGATGAACGTGAACAGACTCTGAACCAGATGCTGGTTGAGATGGATGGCTTCGAAGGTAACGAAGGTATCATCGTTATCGCCGCGACTAACCGTCCGGACGTTCTGGACCCGGCACTGCTGCGTCCTGGCCGTTTCGACCGTCAGGTTGTGGTTGGTCTGCCAGATGTTCGCGGTCGTGAGCAGATCCTGAAAGTTCACATGCGTCGCGTACCATTGGCACCCGATATCGACGCGGCAATCATTGCCCGTGGTACTCCTGGTTTCTCCGGTGCTGACCTGGCGAACCTGGTGAACGAAGCGGCACTGTTCGCTGCTCGTGGCAACAAACGCGTTGTGTCGATGGTTGAGTTCGAGAAAGCGAAAGACAAAATCATGATGGGTGCGGAACGTCGCTCCATGGTGATGACGGAAGCGCAGAAAGAATCGACGGCATACCACGAAGCAGGCCATGCGATTATCGGTCGCCTGGTTCCAGAACACGATCCGGTGCACAAAGTGACGATTATCCCGCGCGGACGTGCGTTGGGTGTGACCTTCTTCCTGCCTGAAGGCGACGCAATCAGTGCCAGCCGTCAGAAACTGGAAAGCCAGATTTCTACGCTGTACGGTGGTCGTCTGGCAGAAGAGATCATCTACGGGCCGGAACATGTTTCTACCGGGGCGTCCAACGATATTAAAGTTGCGACCAACCTGGCGCGTAACATGGTGACCCAGTGGGGCTTCTCCGAAAAACTTGGTCCGCTGCTGTACGCGGAAGAAGAAGGTGAAGTGTTCCTCGGTCGTAGCGTGGCGAAAGCGAAACATATGTCCGATGAAACTGCGCGTATCATCGACCAGGAAGTGAAGTTACTGATTGAGCGTAACTACAATCGTGCGCGTCAGTTGTTGAACGACAACCTGGATATTCTGCATGCGATGAAAGATGCGCTCATGAAATATGAAACCATCGATGCACCGCAGATTGACGACCTGATGGCACGTCGCGATGTACGTCCGCCAGCGGGCTGGGAAGAACCAGGCGCTTCTAACAATTCTGGCGACAATGGTAGTCCAAAGGCTCCGCGTCCGGTTGATGAACCGCGTACGCCGAACCCGGGTAACACCATGTCAGAGCAGTTAGGCGACAAGTAAGTTCCCGCATCAGATGACTGTATTTGTACCGAAAACCCCGGGGCGTGCTCCGGGGTTTTTTCTTATCAATTCATACCAGGGATAACACCATGAAACTCTTTGCCCAGGGCACTTCACTGGACCTTAGCCATCCTCACGTAATGGGGATCCTCAACGTCACGCCTGATTCTTTCTCCGATGGCGGCACGCATAATTCGCTGATTGATGCGGTGAAACATGCGAATCTGATGATCAATGCTGGCGCAACGATCATTGACGTTGGCGGCGAGTCCACACGTCCAGGGGCTGCGGAAGTGAGCGTTGAAGAAGAGTTGCAACGTGTTATTCCTGTGGTTGAGGCAATTGCTCAACGCTTCGAAGTCTGGATCTCGGTAGATACATCCAAACCAGAAGTGATCCGTGAGTCAGCTAAAGCAGGCGCTCACATCATTAATGATATCCGCTCCCTTTCCGAACCCGGCGCCCTGGAAGCTGCCGCTGAAACTGGTTTGCCAGTTTGCCTGATGCATATGCAGGGAAACCCAAAGACCATGCAGGAAGCACCAAAGTATGACGATGTCTTTGCCGAGGTAAATCGCTACTTTGTTGAGCAAATAGCACGCTGCGAACAGGCGGGTATCGCAAAAGAGAAATTGTTGCTCGACCCCGGATTCGGTTTCGGTAAAAATCTCTCCCATAACTATTCATTACTGGCGCGTCTGGCTGAATTTCATCATTTCAACCTGCCGCTGTTGGTGGGTATGTCACGAAAATCGATGATTGGACAGCTGTTGAACGTGGGGCCGTCCGAGCGCCTGAGCGGTAGTCTGGCCTGTGCGGTCATTGCCGCAATGCAAGGCGCGCACATTATTCGTGTTCATGACGTCAAAGAAACCGTAGAAGCGATGCGAGTGGTGGAAGCCACTCTGTCTGCAAAGGAAAACAAACGCTATGAGTAATCGTAAATATTTCGGTACCGATGGGATTCGTGGTCGTGTTGGGGATGCGCCGATCACGCCTGATTTTGTGCTTAAGCTGGGGTGGGCTGCGGGTAAAGTGCTGGCGCGCCACGGCTCCCGTAAGATCATTATTGGTAAAGACACGCGTATTTCTGGCTATATGCTGGAGTCGGCGCTGGAGGCGGGTCTGGCGGCTGCCGGTCTTTCCGCACTCTTCACTGGCCCGATGCCAACACCGGCCGTGGCTTATCTGACGCGTACCTTCCGCGCCGAAGCTGGGATTGTAATTTCTGCATCACATAACCCATTTTATGATAACGGGATCAAATTCTTTTCTATTGACGGCACCAAGCTGCCGGATGCAGTTGAAGAAGCCATTGAAGCTGAAATGGAAAAAGAGATTAGCTGCGTTGATTCGGCAGAACTGGGTAAAGCCAGCCGTATCGTTGATGCCGCGGGTCGCTATATCGAGTTTTGCAAAGCCACGTTCCCGAACGAACTTAGCCTCAGTGAACTGAAGATTGTGGTGGATTGTGCAAACGGTGCGACTTATCACATTGCGCCTAACGTGCTGCGCGAGCTGGGAGCGAATGTTATCGCTATCGGTTGTGAGCCGAACGGCGTAAACATCAATGCCGAAGTGGGCGCAACTGATGTTCGTGCGTTACAGGCGCGCGTACTGGCTGAAAAAGCAGATCTCGGTATCGCCTTTGACGGTGACGGCGACCGCGTGATTATGGTTGACCATGAAGGCAATAAAGTCGATGGCGATCAGATCATGTATATCATCGCGCGTGAAGGTCTTCGTCAGGGCCAGCTGCGTGGTGGCGCTGTGGGTACATTGATGAGCAATATGGGGCTGGAACTGGCGCTGAAACAGTTAGGTATTCCATTTGCTCGTGCGAAAGTGGGCGACCGCTACGTACTGGAAAAAATGCAGGAGAAAGGCTGGCGCATCGGTGCCGAGAACTCCGGTCATGTGATCCTGCTGGATAAAACCACTACCGGTGACGGCATCGTTGCTGGTTTGCAGGTGCTGGCGGCGATGGCGCGTAACCATATGAGCCTGCACGACCTTTGCAGTGGCATGAAAATGTTCCCGCAGATTCTGGTTAATGTGCGTTACACCGCAGGTAGCGGCGATCCGCTTGAGCATGAGTCAGTTAAAGCCGTGACCGCAGAGGTTGAAGCTGCGCTGGGCAACCGTGGACGCGTGTTGCTGCGTAAATCTGGCACCGAGCCGTTAATTCGCGTGATGGTAGAAGGTGAAGACGAAGCGCAGGTAACCGAATTTGCGCATCGCATCGCTGACGCGGTAAAGGCAGTTTGATTCGATAGCTAACTGGCTAAAAAGGCGGCGCTTGTCGCCTTTGTTCTTCTTAAGCACATCGGTTTTGCTGTTTTTTTCCGCAGTTGATACAATGCGATAAAATTGCCCTTGCGAAGGTCATTCGCTTTGGTTAGTATTCACACCCGCTTCAGTGGGAAAGATTAAAAACTCCCGCTTTATTGGTTGAAGCATTGGTACGCGGCAACTCCGCAAGGAACAGGTTGATTATGTACGAAGCTCTTTTAGTAGTTTTCCTTATTGTAGCAATTGGCCTTGTAGGTCTGATCATGCTGCAGCAAGGTAAAGGCGCTGATATGGGAGCCTCCTTCGGAGCAGGCGCTTCTGCTACGCTGTTTGGTTCAAGTGGTTCTGGTAACTTCATGACCCGCATGACGGCGCTGCTGGCAACGTTATTCTTCATCATCAGTCTGGTGCTGGGTAACATCAACAGCAACAAAACCAATAAAGGTAGCGAATGGGAAAACCTGAGTGCGCCGGCGAAAACCGAACAAACTCAGCCAGCTGCTCCGGCTAAGCCGACCAGCGATATCCCGAACTAAAAAGTAGTATCTGTGCTGAGGTGGTGGAATTGGTAGACACGCTACCTTGAGGTGGTAGTGCCTAACGGGCTTGTGGGTTCGAGTCCCATCCTCAGTACCAATATTCCGAAAGAAAGACGCTGAAAAGCGTCTTTTTTCGTTTTGGTTCCAGCTTGATAATCACAGAATGGATGCCTGGCATCTGTTTCTCACACCGTTGTTTGACTGGCCCAGTTGCTCGTACTATGAGGCGGCAGTTTTAGTACGCGTGTATTAAAAAATTTCCTTCCTTTTGATGTGTACGTGAGTTTGTGGTGTCAACACCATTTCAAGTACAGATACGGATATATTTACTCCTCGATAAACCACCATTCACCTGTCAGTATTTAACTACTGATGACTACGTTCTATGTATTCCTTAGAGACACATTGACGATTTTATTTGATTGCTGATAACGCGATGGCTACATCATTTAAAACAAAAAACCAAACATGTCTCGGTCCATATAAATCAGAGTAGAAAAATATGTCTGACATAAGATCGAACACTGTGGATTATTATTTGTATTGATTGTGAACGCGGATTTCTGGATGACAGTATTCAACAAATTTGTTAGAAGTTTGAAAGAGCATTGGTTGTTATATTTCTGCGTTATTGTGTTTGGCAGTACGAACTTAGTCGCTTCTTCTGGGGCACATATGGTTCAGCGATTGCTGTTCTTCGTTCTGACCATCCTGGTTGTTAAACGTATATCATCCCTTCCGCTTCGCCTGCTTTTTGCCGCACCATTTGTGTTGCTGACAGCGGCGGACATGAGTATTAGCCTCTACTCATGGTGTACCTTTGGTACAACTTTCAATGATGGATTTGCGATTAGCGAGCTGCAGAGTGATCCAGATGAAGTTGTCAAAATGCTGGGGATGTATATCCCTTATCTGTGTGCTTTTGTCTTGTTATCTCTTCTTTTTTTTACAGTAATAATAAAATATGATGTTTCCTTGCCGACAAAAAAAGTGACAGGAATATTATTGCTGATTGTCATTTCGGGCAGTTTATTTTCCGCTTGTCAATTTGCTTATAAAGATGCAAAAAATAAAAAAGCGTTCAGTCCATATATACTAGCATCGCGATTTGCTACCTATACGCCGTTTTTCAACCTTAATTATTTTGCTTTAGCAGCAAAAGAGCATCAAAGATTACTCTCAATTGCAAACACGGTGCCGCATTTTCAATTATCAGTCAGGAATACAGGTATTGATACCTACGTGTTGATTGTAGGGGAGTCTGTACGTGTCGACAATATGTCTTTGTATGGATATACACGCTCTACGACACCGCAAGTCGAAGCACAAAGAAAACAGATCAAACTGTTTAATCAAGCAATAAGCGGTGCACCTTACACTGCGCTGTCGGTTCCCCTTTCTTTAACTGCTGATTTCGTTTTGAATCATGACATTCATAATTACCCCGACAATATTATTAATATGGCGAATCAGGCAGGATTTCAGACTTTCTGGCTAAGCTCGCAATCCGCTTTTCGGCAGAATGGTACAGCAGTCACCAGTATCGCCATGCGCGCCATGGAAACAGTGTATGTCAGAGGATTTGATGAATTGTTGTTGCCGCATTTATCGCAAGCGTTACAGCAAAATACGCAGCAAAAGAAACTGATTGTTCTTCATTTAAATGGAAGCCATGAACCGGCTTGTAGCGCCTATCCGCAATCCAGCGCCGTGTTTCAACCGCAGGACGATCAGGATGCCTGCTATGACAACTCCATTTATTACACAGATAGTTTGCTAGGTCAGGTTTTTGAATTATTAAAAGATCGCCGCGCCTCGGTCATGTATTTTGCCGACCACGGCCTGGAACGTGACCCTACGAAGAAGAACGTCTATTTTCATGGAGGCAGGGAGGCTAGCCAGCAGGCATATCATGTCCCGATGTTTATCTGGTATAGCTCCGTTCTTGGGGATGGCGTGGATCGCACAACGGAAAACGATATCTTTTCCACTGCTTACAATAATTTCCTTATTAATGCGTGGATGGGGGTAACAAAGCCGGAGCAACCGAAAACGCTGGAGGAAGTGATTGCACACTATAAAGGAGACTCACGGGTTGTGGATGCAAACCATGATGTTTTCGATTATGTGATGCTGAGAAAGGAGTTTACAGAGGATAAGCAGGGTAACCCCACCCCCGAAGGGCAGGGTTGATGTTGAATTACTGGCCTTTATTTTCCTGATTCTCCACCTGCGGCACGCCTGAAGCGGCAGAGGAGGAAAGCAGGCCAGTTTTGGCATAACCGAACAGCTTCTCGCGGGTATCGGTAATATCCAGGTTACGCATGGTCAGTTGACCAATACGATCTTCAGCCGTAAACATAGAGTCGCCTTTCTCCATGGTCAAACGCTCTGCTTTATAGGTCAGGTTGTCAGAGACGGTATTGAGGATCGAGTAGTCGTTCCCGCGACGCAGTTCCAGCGTCACTTCACCAGTGATCTGGCTGGCAACCCAGCGTTGCAGAGAGTCACGCAGCATCAGCGCCTGGGAATCAAACCAACGCCCCTGGTACAGCAGACGGCCCAATTGACGACCATGTGCATGATACTGCTCAATGGTGTCTTCGTTGTGAATACCGGTCAACAGACGTTCATAAGCGATATGTAGCAGTGCCATCCCCGGAGCCTCGTAAATACCCCGGCTTTTCGCTTCGATGATACGGTTTTCAATCTGGTCGCTCATGCCCAGGCCGTGACGACCGCCGATGCGGTTAGCTTCCAGCATCATTTCTACGTCGTCGCTAAAGGTTTTACCGTTCAGCGCCACCGGATGACCTTGCTCAAAGCGTACTGTGACTTCTTCTGCCGGGATCTTCACGCTCTCATCCCAGAACTTCACGCCCATAATCGGG
The DNA here is from genome assembly GCF_963883545.1 of Escherichia sp. E4702. Classification (NCBI taxonomy): domain Bacteria; kingdom Pseudomonadati; phylum Pseudomonadota; class Gammaproteobacteria; order Enterobacterales; family Enterobacteriaceae; genus Escherichia; species Escherichia sp. E4702. The sequence continues at coordinate 528,167 of NZ_CAWORF010000017.1, forward strand.
TTGACGATTTTGACGCTGGAGTTGAGGTATTCCAGATCCTTCGCTTCGTGCGTTGCACCAAGCATGTTGGAGTCTGTGGAGTAGGCTTTTTCGACAGACATTTTGTAGTCGAAACCGCAGGCAATCATAAATTCAGACATCTCATGACGGCCGCCCAGTTCATCAATAAAGTCAGTATCAAGCCACGGTTTGTAAATCTGCAGTTCAGCATTGGTCAGCAGACCGTAACGATAGAAACGTTCGATATCGTTTCCTTTATAGGTGCTGCCGTCACCCCAGATATTCACGCCATCTTCTTTCATGGCAGCAACCAGCATGGTGCCGGTCACGGCGCGGCCCAGCGGCGTCGTGTTGAAATAGGTCAGGCCGCCGGTGGTGTTATGAAATGCGCCACATTGAATAGCGGCAATACCTTCAGCCACCAGTTGTTTGCGGCAGTCGATCAGACGTGCGTTCTCCGCGCCGTATTCCATGGCACGACGAGGGATCGCATCGTAATCCTCTTCGTCTGGCTGGCCCAGGTTTGCAGTATATGCATAAGGAACCGCTCCCTTTTTTCGCATCCACAGCAGTGCGGCACTGGTGTCCAGACCGCCAGAGAAAGCGATACCAATACGTTGACCTACCGGGAGATGCTTGAGAATCGTCGTCATAAAATAACACCCTGCTTAATTAACTGATGATGAGCCTGGATTTCCGCTCTAACTGAATTTTTATGCAAAATAAATGAGTTTTCATTTAATCATCTTTTATCGGAGACAGGAAGAGTTTAGTGTGTTTTTTGTAAAATAATGCGCTTAAGGGAGAGCAGGAGAAGGCAAAAGTATTCAACAAATGAAAGTGAACAGGGTATTCATTCACGTGATTAGCAATAAATGTTGACAAAATGTGGCGTGGATCACTATAATGCCCGCAGATTTTACGTCCCGTCTCGGTACACCAAATCCCAGCAGTATTTGCATTTTTTACCCAAAACGAGTAGAATTTGCCACGTTTCAGGCGCGGGGTGGAGCAGCCTGGTAGCTCGTCGGGCTCATAACCCGAAGGTCGTCGGTTCAAATCCGGCCCCCGCAACCACTTTCCCTTAGAGTTCTTTTTCAAATATACTGTGAAGACTTCGGCCTTCGTAGTAGGATTTGAAAAAATCCTTCTGGAAAGTGCTCCAGACCGCAGTTGCGGTTATAGGGTTCAGTTATATAAAGCCCCGATTTATCGGGGTTTTTTGTTATCTGACTACAGAATAACTGGGCTTTAGGCCCTTTTTTTATGTCTTGGGGGTGGGCTTGTCCACATTAGAGCAAAAATTAACAGAGATGATTACTGCGCCAGTTGAGGCCCTGGGTTTTGAGCTGGTTGGCATCGAGTTTATTCGCGGTCGCACATCCACACTGCGCATCTATATTGATAGTGAAGATGGCATCAATGTTGATGATTGTGCTGATGTGAGCCACCAGGTAAGTGCTGTGCTGGATGTTGAAGATCCCATCACCGTTGCTTATAACCTGGAAGTCTCCTCACCGGGTCTCGATCGCCCACTGTTCACGGCTGAACACTACGCCCGTTTTGTCGGAGAAGAGGTGACTCTGGTTCTCCGTATGGCGGTACAAAACCGTCGTAAATGGCAGGGCGTTATCAAAGCGGTAGACGGTGAAATGATCACAGTTACCGTCGAAGGTAAAGATGAAGTGTTCGCGCTGAGTAATATCCAGAAGGCGAACCTGGTTCCCCACTTTTAATAGTCTGGATGAGGTGAAAAGCCCGCGATGAACAAAGAAATTTTGGCTGTAGTTGAAGCCGTATCCAATGAAAAGGCGCTACCTCGCGAGAAGATTTTCGAAGCATTGGAAAGCGCGCTGGCGACAGCAACAAAGAAAAAATATGAACAAGAGATCGACGTCCGCGTACAGATCGATCGCAAAAGCGGTGATTTTGACACCTTCCGTCGCTGGTTAGTTGTTGATGAAGTCACCCAGCCGACCAAGGAAATCACCCTTGAAGCTGCACGTTATGAAGATGAAAGCCTGAACCTGGGCGATTACGTTGAAGATCAGATTGAGTCTGTTACCTTTGACCGTATCACCACCCAGACGGCAAAACAGGTTATCGTGCAGAAAGTGCGTGAAGCCGAACGTGCGATGGTGGTTGATCAGTTCCGTGAACACGAAGGTGAAATCATCACCGGCGTGGTAAAAAAAGTAAACCGCGACAACATCTCTCTGGATCTGGGCAACAACGCTGAAGCCGTGATCCTGCGCGAAGATATGCTGCCGCGTGAAAACTTCCGCCCTGGCGACCGCGTTCGTGGCGTGCTTTATTCCGTTCGCCCGGAAGCGCGTGGCGCGCAACTGTTCGTTACCCGTTCCAAGCCGGAAATGCTGATCGAACTGTTCCGCATTGAAGTGCCAGAAATCGGCGAAGAAGTGATTGAAATTAAAGCAGCGGCTCGCGACCCGGGTTCTCGTGCGAAAATCGCGGTGAAAACCAACGATAAACGTATCGATCCGGTAGGTGCTTGCGTAGGTATGCGTGGCGCGCGTGTTCAGGCGGTTTCTACTGAACTGGGCGGCGAGCGTATCGATATCGTCCTGTGGGATGATAACCCGGCGCAGTTCGTGATTAATGCGATGGCACCGGCAGACGTTGCTTCTATCGTGGTGGATGAAGATAAACACACCATGGATATCGCCGTTGAAGCCGGTAACCTGGCGCAGGCGATTGGCCGTAACGGTCAGAACGTGCGTCTGGCTTCGCAGCTCAGCGGTTGGGAACTCAACGTAATGACCGTTGACGACCTGCAGGCTAAGCATCAGGCGGAAGCGCATGCAGCGATTGACACCTTCACCCGTTATCTCGACATTGACGAAGACTTCGCGACTGTCCTGGTAGAAGAAGGTTTCTCGACGCTGGAAGAACTGGCCTATGTGCCGATGAAAGAGCTGTTGGAAATCGAAGGCCTTGATGAGCCGACCGTTGAAGCACTGCGTGAGCGTGCTAAAAATGCACTGGCCACCATTGCACAGGCCCAGGAAGAAAGCCTCGGTGATAACAAACCGGCTGACGATCTGCTGAACCTTGAAGGGATAGATCGTGATTTGGCATTCAAACTGGCCGCCCGTGGCGTTTGTACGCTGGAAGATCTCGCCGAACAGGGCATTGATGATCTGGCTGATATCGAAGGGTTGACCGACGAAAAAGCCGGAGCACTGATTATGGCTGCCCGTAATATTTGCTGGTTCGGTGACGAAGCGTAATAAACTGTAGCAGGAAGGAACAGCATGACAGATGTAACGATTAAAACGCTGGCCGCAGAGCGACAGACCTCCGTGGAACGCCTGGTACAGCAATTTGCTGATGCAGGTATCCGGAAGTCTGCTGACGACTCTGTGTCCGCACAAGAGAAACAGGCTTTAATTGACCACCTGAATCAGAAAAATTCAGGGCCGGACAAATTAACGCTGCAGCGTAAGACACGCAGCACCCTTAACATTCCTGGTACCGGTGGAAAAAGCAAATCGGTACAAATCGAAGTCCGCAAGAAACGCACCTTTGTGAAACGTGACCCGCAAGAGGCCGAGCGCCTTGCGGCGGAAGAGCAAGCGCAGCGTGAAGCGGAAGAGCAAGCCCGTCGTGAGGCAGAAGAATCGGCCAAACGCGAGGCGCAACAAAAAGCTGAACGTGAGGCCGCAGAACAAGCTAAACGTGAAGCCGCTGAACAAGCGAAACGTGAAGCTGCGGAAAAAGACAAAGTGAGCAATCAACAAGACGATATGACTAAAACCGCCCAGGCTGAAAAAGCCCGCCGTGAGCAGGAAGCTGCAGAGCTCAAGCGTAAAGCTGAAGAAGAAGCGCGTCGTAAACTCGAAGAAGAAGCACGTCGCGTTGCTGAAGAAGCACGTCGTATGGCGGAAGAAAATAAATGGACTGATAACGCGGAACCAACTGAAGATTCCAGCGATTATCACGTTACTACCTCTCAACATGCCCGTCAGGCAGAAGACGAAAGCGATCGTGAAGTCGAAGGCGGCCGTGGCCGTGGTCGTAACGCGAAAGCAGCGCGTCCGAAGAAAGGCAACAAACACGCTGAATCAAAAGCTGATCGCGAAGAAGCGCGTGCAGCGGTACGTGGCGGTAAAGGCGGAAAACGTAAAGGTTCTTCGCTGCAGCAGGGCTTCCAGAAGCCAGCTCAGGCCGTTAACCGTGACGTTGTGATCGGCGAAACCATCACCGTTGGCGAACTGGCTAACAAGATGGCGGTTAAAGGCTCTCAGGTCATCAAAGCGATGATGAAACTGGGCGCAATGGCGACCATCAACCAGGTTATCGACCAGGAAACCGCACAGCTGGTAGCCGAAGAGATGGGCCACAAAGTTATCCTGCGTCGTGAAAACGAGCTGGAAGAAGCGGTAATGAGCGACCGTGACACGGGCGCTGCGGCTGAACCGCGCGCACCGGTTGTGACCATCATGGGTCACGTTGACCACGGTAAAACCTCTCTGCTGGACTACATTCGTTCAACGAAAGTGGCCTCTGGCGAAGCGGGCGGCATTACCCAGCACATTGGTGCATACCACGTTGAAACTGAAAACGGCATGATCACCTTCCTGGACACCCCGGGGCACGCCGCGTTTACTTCAATGCGTGCACGTGGTGCGCAGGCAACGGACATCGTAGTCCTGGTTGTTGCTGCAGACGACGGCGTAATGCCGCAGACCATCGAAGCTATCCAGCACGCGAAAGCGGCGGGTGTTCCGGTGGTGGTTGCTGTGAACAAAATCGATAAACCAGAAGCCGATCCGGATCGCGTTAAGAACGAACTCTCTCAGTACGGCATCCTGCCAGAAGAGTGGGGCGGCGAAAGCCAGTTCGTACACGTATCTGCAAAAGCGGGTACCGGTATTGATGAACTGCTGGATGCTATCCTGCTGCAGGCTGAAGTCCTTGAACTGAAAGCCGTGCGTAACGGGATGGCGAGCGGTGCGGTTATCGAATCCTTCCTCGATAAAGGTCGTGGTCCGGTTGCTACTGTACTGGTCCGCGAAGGTACTCTGCATAAGGGCGATATCGTTCTGTGTGGCTTCGAATACGGTCGTGTTCGTGCGATGCGTAACGAACTGGGTCAGGAAGTGCTGGAAGCGGGTCCGTCCATTCCGGTGGAAATCCTCGGCTTGTCCGGTGTTCCGGCTGCGGGTGATGAAGTTACCGTTGTACGTGACGAGAAGAAAGCACGTGAAGTTGCACTGTACCGTCAGGGCAAATTCCGCGAAGTTAAACTGGCTCGTCAGCAGAAATCTAAACTCGAGAACATGTTCGCCAACATGACCGAAGGCGAAGTTCACGAAGTGAATATCGTCCTGAAGGCAGACGTACAGGGTTCTGTGGAAGCGATCTCCGACTCCTTGCTGAAACTGTCTACTGACGAAGTTAAAGTGAAGATCATCGGTTCTGGTGTAGGTGGTATCACCGAAACCGACGCCACCCTGGCGGCAGCGTCCAACGCCATCCTGGTTGGCTTCAACGTTCGTGCTGATGCCTCTGCACGTAAAGTGATTGAAGCGGAAAGCCTGGATCTGCGTTACTACTCCGTCATCTATAACCTGATCGACGAAGTGAAAGCGGCGATGAGCGGTATGCTGTCTCCGGAACTGAAACAGCAGATTATCGGTCTGGCGGAAGTTCGTGACGTGTTCAAATCGCCGAAATTTGGTGCCATCGCAGGCTGTATGGTTACTGAAGGTGTGGTTAAACGTCACAACCCGATCCGCGTCCTGCGCGACAACGTGGTTATCTACGAAGGTGAGCTGGAGTCCCTGCGCCGCTTCAAAGATGACGTTAACGAAGTCCGTAACGGTATGGAATGTGGTATCGGCGTTAAGAACTACAACGACGTCCGCACTGGCGATGTGATCGAAGTATTCGAAATCATCGAGATCCAACGTACCATCGCTTAAGGTTTTTAGGGTTCCATGCGGGATAAGGCGTTTATGCCGCATCCGGCATGGATTGCCTGATACGACGCTGGCGCGTCTTATCAGGCCAACGTGAACAGCCCTTCCACCTGAAATTAATTTTTAAAAAGGGGCTAACAGCCCCTTTTTTGTCAGGAGAATTTATTATGGCGAAAGAATTTGGTCGCCCGCAGCGCGTAGCGCAGGAAATGCAAAAAGAGATCGCTCTCATCCTGCAGCGTGAAATTAAAGATCCTCGTCTGGGCATGATGACCACCGTTTCCGGTGTCGAAATGTCTCGTGACCTGGCGTATGCCAAAGTATATGTGACGTTCCTCAACGACAAAGATGAAGACGCGGTTAAAGCGGGCATCAAAGCGTTGCAGGAAGCTTCTGGTTTCATCCGCAGCCTGCTGGGTAAAGCGATGCGCCTGCGTATCGTGCCGGAACTGACCTTCTTCTACGACAACTCACTGGTTGAAGGGATGCGTATGTCAAACCTGGTGACCAGCGTGGTCAAACATGACGAAGAGCGTCGTGTTAACCCGGACGACAGCAAGGAGGACTAATGAGTCGTCCTCGTCGTCGCGGTCGCGACATTAACGGCGTTTTGTTGCTGGATAAACCGCAGGGTATGTCCAGCAACGATGCGCTGCAAAAAGTGAAACGTATATATAACGCCAACCGTGCCGGACACACCGGCGCGCTGGACCCGCTGGCGACCGGCATGTTGCCGATTTGCCTCGGGGAAGCGACGAAGTTTTCCCAGTATCTGCTGGACTCCGACAAACGCTATCGGGTGATTGCGCGTCTTGGACAGCGTACCGATACTTCTGACGCCGATGGACAAATCGTTGAAGAACGTCCGGTAACCTTTAGTGCAGAGCAACTGGCGGCGGCGCTGGATACCTTCCGTGGCGATATCGAACAGATCCCTTCAATGTATTCAGCACTGAAATATCAGGGCAAAAAACTGTACGAATACGCGCGTCAGGGCATTGAAGTTCCGCGTGAAGCGCGTCCGATTACCGTTTATGAATTGCTGTTTATTCGCCATGAAGGCAATGAGCTGGAGCTGGAAATTCACTGCTCAAAAGGCACTTATATCCGCACTATCATTGACGACCTGGGTGAAAAACTCGGCTGTGGCGCGCATGTTATTTACCTGCGCCGTCTGGCGGTAAGTAAATATCCGGTTGAACGGATGGTGACCCTGGAGCACCTGCGAGAACTTGTTGAGCAAGCTGAACAGCAGGATATTCCGGCTGCGGAGTTACTTGATCCATTACTGATGCCAATGGACAGTCCAGCTTCGGACTATCCGGTGGTGAATCTTCCGTTAACGTCTTCTGTTTACTTCAAAAATGGTAACCCAGTTCGTACATCTGGTGCGCCGCTGGAAGGACTGGTTCGTGTTACAGAAGGTGAGAATGGCAAGTTTATCGGTATGGGTGAAATTGACGATGAAGGCCGCGTTGCGCCTCGTCGCCTGGTGGTTGAATATCCGGCGTAATGTTAACCGTCTTGCGATAACAGGTCGCTACGAGTAGAATACTGCCGCTTAACGTCGCGTAAATTGTTTAACACTTTGCGTAACGTACACTGGGATCGCTGAATTAGAGATCGGCGTCCTTTCATTCTATATACTTTGGAGTTTTAAAATGTCTCTAAGTACTGAAGCAACAGCTAAAATCGTTTCTGAGTTTGGTCGTGGTGAAAACGACACCGGTTCTACCGAAGTTCAGGTAGCACTGCTGACTGCACAGATCAACCACCTGCAGGGTCACTTTGCAGAGCACAAAAAAGATCACCACAGCCGTCGTGGTCTGCTGCGCATGGTTTCTCAGCGTCGTAAACTGCTCGACTACCTGAAACGTAAAGACGTAGCACGTTACACCCAGCTCATCGAGCGCCTGGGTCTGCGTCGCTAATTCTTGCGAGTTTCAGAAAAGGGGCCTGAGTGGCCCCTTTTTTCAAACTGACGGCAGCAATTCACTGGAAACTAATGTATTGTTGCTATGAATGATCTTCCGTTGCAGAGGTTCGCGCGGCTAATGAGAGGCTTTACCCACATTTGGCTGGGTTAGGGTTGTCATTAGTCGCGAGGATGCGCAGAAGATCGGGTATTAACACCAGTACCGTAAGGTGCTGTCTAAGAAAGAAAAGGGTATTACATTGCTTAATCCGATCGTTCGTAAATTCCAGTACGGCCAACACACCGTGACTCTGGAAACCGGCATGATGGCGCGTCAAGCCACTGCCGCTGTTATGGTTAGCATGGATGACACCGCGGTATTTGTTACCGTTGTCGGCCAGAAAAAAGCCAAACCAGGTCAGGACTTCTTCCCTCTGACCGTTAACTATCAGGAGCGTACCTACGCTGCTGGTCGTATCCCGGGTAGCTTCTTCCGTCGTGAAGGCCGCCCAAGCGAAGGCGAAACCCTGATCGCGCGTCTGATTGACCGCCCGATTCGCCCGCTGTTCCCGGAAGGCTTCGTCAACGAAGTTCAGGTTATCGCCACCGTGGTTTCTGTTAACCCGCAGGTTAACCCGGATATCGTCGCGATGATTGGTGCTTCCGCAGCACTGTCTCTGTCTGGTATTCCGTTCAATGGTCCGATTGGTGCTGCCCGCGTAGGTTACATCAATGACCAGTACGTACTGAACCCGACTCAGGACGAGCTGAAAGAGAGCAAACTGGATCTGGTTGTTGCGGGTACTGAAGCCGCTGTACTGATGGTTGAATCTGAAGCTGAACTGCTGAGCGAAGACCAGATGCTGGGCGCAGTAGTGTTCGGTCATGAACAACAGCAGGTTGTTATTCAGAACATCAATGAACTGGTGAAAGAAGCCGGCAAACCGCGTTGGGACTGGCAGCCGGAGCCGGTAAACGAAGCGCTGAACGCGCGCGTTACTGCACTGGCTGAAGCTCGTCTGAGCGATGCTTACCGCATCACCGACAAACAAGAGCGTTATGCGCAGGTTGATGTCATCAAATCTGAAACCATCGCGACGCTGCTTGCTGAAGACGAAACCCTGGACGAAAACGAACTGGGTGAAATTCTGCACGCGATCGAGAAAAACGTTGTTCGTAGCCGCGTACTGGCAGGCGAACCGCGTATCGATGGTCGTGAAAAAGATATGATCCGTGGTCTGGATGTGCGTACTGGCGTGCTGCCGCGTACTCACGGTTCTGCGCTGTTCACCCGTGGTGAAACGCAGGCGCTGGTTACCGCAACGCTGGGTACTGCACGTGACGCGCAAGTTCTTGATGAACTGATGGGCGAACGTACTGACACCTTCCTGTTCCACTACAACTTCCCTCCGTACTCCGTAGGCGAAACCGGCATGGTCGGTTCTCCGAAGCGTCGTGAAATTGGTCACGGTCGTCTGGCGAAGCGCGGCGTGCTGGCAGTAATGCCGGATATGGACAAATTCCCGTACACCGTACGTGTTGTGTCTGAAATCACCGAGTCCAACGGTTCCTCTTCTATGGCTTCCGTGTGCGGCGCTTCTCTGGCGCTGATGGACGCAGGTGTGCCAATCAAAGCCGCTGTTGCGGGTATCGCAATGGGTCTGGTGAAAGAAGGCGACAACTACGTTGTACTGTCTGACATTTTGGGTGACGAAGATCACCTGGGCGATATGGACTTCAAAGTTGCGGGTTCCCGCGACGGTATCTCTGCACTGCAGATGGATATCAAAATTGAAGGTATCACCAAAGAGATCATGCAGGTTGCACTGAACCAGGCTAAAGGTGCGCGTCTGCACATCCTGGGTGTAATGGAACAGGCGATCAACGCGCCGCGTGGCGATATCTCTGAGTTCGCTCCGCGTATCCATACCATCAAGATCAACCCGGACAAGATCAAAGACGTTATCGGTAAAGGCGGCTCTGTTATCCGTGCCCTGACCGAAGAAACTGGCACCACCATCGAAATCGAAGATGACGGTACTGTGAAGATCGCAGCGACAGATGGCGAGAAAGCGAAACACGCGATTCGTCGTATCGAAGAGATCACTGCAGAAATCGAAGTGGGCCGCGTCTACAATGGTAAAGTGACCCGTATCGTTGACTTTGGCGCATTTGTTGCCATCGGCGGCGGTAAAGAAGGTCTGGTACACATCTCTCAAATCGCTGACAAACGCGTTGAGAAAGTGACCGATTACCTGCAGATGGGTCAGGAAGTACCGGTGAAAGTTCTGGAAGTTGATCGCCAGGGCCGTATCCGTCTGAGCATTAAAGAAGCGACTGAGCAGTCTCAACCTGCTGCAGCACCGGAAGCTCCGGCTGCTGAACAGGGCGAGTAAGGTTGCCATTTGCCCTCCGCTGCGGCGGGGGGCTTTTAACCGGGCAGGACGCCTTGTTAGCAACCGGGAACAGGACGTTCATTCAACCGTGGTCTTCGGGAGTGGGAAATGAAGCCTTTTTTGCGCTGGTGTTTCGTTGCGACAGCACTTACGCTTGCAGGATGCAGTAATACTTCCTGGCGTAAAAGTGAAGTCCTCGCGGTACCATTGCAACCGACTTTACAGCAGGAAGTGATTCTGGCACGTATGGAACAAATCCTTGCCAGTCGGGCTTTAACCGATGACGAACGCGCACAGCTTTTATATGAGCGCGGAGTGTTGTATGATAGTCTCGGTCTGAGGGCATTAGCGCGTAACGATTTTTCGCAAGCGCTGGCAATCCGACCGGATATGCCTGAAGTATTCAATTACTTAGGCATATATTTAACGCAGGCAGGCAATTTTGATGCTGCCTATGAAGCGTTTGATTCTGTACTTGAGCTTGATCCAACTTACAACTACGCGCACTTGAATCGCGGGATCGCATTATATTACGGCGGTCGTGACAAGTTAGCGCAAGATGATCTGCTGGCGTTTTATCAAGACGATCCCAATGATCCTTTCCGTAGTCTGTGGCTTTATCTCGCCGAGCAGAAGCTCGATGAGAAGCAGGCTAAAGAAGTGTTGAAACAGCACTTCGAAAAATCGGACAAGGAACAGTGGGGATGGAACATTGTCGAGTTCTACCTGGGCAACATTAGCGAACAAACGTTAATGGAAAGGCTCAAGGCGGACGCAACGGATAACACCTCGCTCGCTGAGCATCTCAGTGAAACCAACTTCTATTTAGGTAAGTACTACCTAAGTCTGGGGGATTTGGACAGCGCCACGGCACTGTTCAAACTGGCGGTTGCCAACAACGTTCATAACTTTGTTGAGCACCGATACGCATTGTTGGAATTATCGCTCCTGGGCCAGGACCAAGATGACCTGGCAGAATCGGACCAGCAATAGCTGACGTACACATCAGCCCGTAATCTTTTTTGATTGCCATCACCTTAACGGGTGAGGGCGTTGTTGTTCGTTAATACACCTACTTTGAGCCGGTTCACACTTTTCAATGAAAATTGCTGATCAATTTCATGATGAGTTATGTAGACTGGCCGCCATTAATTTTGAGGCACACGTACTACATGGCTGAATTCGAAACCACTTTTGCAGATCTGGGCCTGAAGGCTCCTATCCTTGAAGCCCTTAACGATCTGGGTTACGAAAAACCATCTCCAATTCAGGCAGAGTGTATTCCACATCTGCTGAATGGCCGCGACGTTCTGGGTATGGCCCAGACGGGGAGCGGAAAAACTGCAGCATTCTCTTTACCTCTGCTGCAGAATCTTGATCCTGAGCTGAAAGCACCACAGATTCTGGTGCTGGCACCGACCCGCGAACTGGCGGTACAGGTTGCTGAAGCAATGACGGATTTCTCTAAACACATGCGCGGCGTAAACGTGGTTGCCCTGTACGGCGGCCAGCGTTATGACGTGCAATTACGCGCCCTGCGTCAGGGGCCGCAGATCGTTGTCGGTACTCCGGGCCGTCTGCTGGACCACCTGAAACGTGGCACTCTGGACCTCTCTAAACTGAGCGGTCTGGTTCTGGATGAAGCTGACGAAATGCTGCGCATGGGCTTCATCGAAGACGTTGAAACTATTATGGCGCAGATCCCGGAAGGTCATCAGACCGCTCTGTTCTCTGCAACCATGCCGGAAGCGATTCGTCGCATTACCCGCCGCTTTATGAAAGAGCCGCAGGAAGTGCGCATTCAGTCCAGCGTGACTACCCGTCCTGACATCAGCCAGAGCTACTGGACTGTCTGGGGTATGCGTAAAAACGAAGCACTGGTACGTTTCCTGGAAGCGGAAGATTTTGATGCGGCGATTATCTTCGTTCGTACCAAAAATGCGACTCTGGAAGTGGCTGAAGCTCTTGAGCGTAACGGCTACAACAGCGCCGCGCTGAACGGTGACATGAACCAGGCGCTGCGTGAACAGACACTGGAACGCCTGAAAGATGGTCGTCTGGACATCCTGATTGCGACCGACGTTGCGGCCCGTGGCCTGGACGTTGAGCGTATCAGCCTGGTAGTTAACTACGATATCCCGATGGATTCTGAGTCTTACGTTCACCGTATCGGTCGTACCGGTCGTGCGGGTCGTGCTGGCCGCGCGCTGCTGTTCGTTGAGAACCGCGAGCGTCGTCTGCTGCGCAACATTGAACGTACTATGAAGCTGACTATTCCGGAAGTAGAACTGCCGAACGCAGAACTGCTGGGCAAACGTCGTCTGGAAAAATTCGCCGCTAAAGTACAGCAGCAGCTGGAAAGCAGCGATCTGGATCAATACCGCGCACTGCTGAGCAAAATTCAGCCGACTGCAGAAGGTGAAGAGCTGGATCTCGAAACTCTGGCAGCCGCACTGCTGAAAATGGCACAGGGTGAACGTACTCTGATTGTTCCGCCAGATGCGCCGATGCGTCCGAAACGTGAATTCCGTGACCGTGATGATCGTGGTCCGCGCGATCGTAACGACCGTGGCCCGCGCAGCGACCGTGAAGATCGTCCGCGTCGTGAACGTCGTGACGTTGGCGATATGCAGCTGTACCGCATTGAAGTGGGCCGTGATGATGGTGTTGAAGTTCGTCATATCGTTGGCGCGATTGCGAACGAAGGCGACATCAGCAGCCGTTACATCGGTAACATCAAGCTGTTTGCTTCTCACTCCACCATCGAACTGCCGAAAGGTATGCCGGGTGAAGTGCTGCAACACTTTACGCGCACTCGCATTCTCAACAAGCCGATGAACATGCAGTTACTGGGCGATGCACAGCCGCATACTGGTGGTGAGCGTCGTGGCGGTGGTCGTGGTTTCAGTGGCGAGCGTCGTGAAGGTGGTCGTGAAGGCGGTCGTAACTTCAGCGGTGAACGCCGTGAAGGTGGTCGTGGTGATGGTCGTCGTTTTAGCGGCGAACGTCGTGAAGGCCGCGCACCGCGTCGTGATGACTCTACCGGTCGCCGTCGTTTCGGTGGTGATGCGTAATTCACGCTGACCTGCAGAACTCTGCCGTAAAGTAAAATATACAGCCCCGATTTTAACAATCGGGGCTTTTTTTCTGTCTTTTGTACTCATGTACTGGTACAGTGCAATACATAACAACGCAGTCGCACTATTTTTCACTGGAGAGAAGCCCTCATGGCAACACTAACCACCACCCAAACGTCACCGTCGCTGCTTGGCGGCGTGGTGATTATCGGCGGCACCATTATTGGCGCAGGGATGTTTTCTCTGCCAGTGGTCATGTCCGGTGCGTGGTTCTTCTGGTCAATGGCGGCGCTGATCTTCACCTGGTTCTGCATGCTGCATTCCGGATTGATGATTCTGGAAGCTAACCTGAATTACCGGATCGGTTCGAGTTTTGACACCATCACCAAAGATTTGCTGGGCAAAGGCTGGAACGTGGTCAACGGCATTTCCATTGCCTTTGTGCTCTATATCCTGACCTATGCCTATATTTCTGCCAGTGGTTCGATTCTGCATCACACCTTCGCAGAGGTGTCGCTGAACGTCCCGGCACGCGCGGCGGGTTTTGGTTTTGCACTGTTGGTGGCGTTTGTGGTGTGGTTGAGCACCAAAGCGGTCAGCCGGATGACGGCGATTGTGCTGGGGGCGAAAGTCATTACCTTCTTCCTTACCTTCGGTAGCCTGCTGGGGCATGTACAGCCTGCGACATTGTTCAACGTCGCCGAAAGCAATGCATCTTATGCGCCGTATTTGCTGATGACCCTGCCGTTCTGCCTGGCGTCGTTTGGTTATCACGGTAACGTGCCAAGCCTGATGAAGTATTACGGCAAAGATCCGAAAACCATCGTGAAATGCCTGGTGTACGGTACGCTGATGGCGCTGGCGCTGTATACCATCTGGTTGTTGGCGACAATGGGCAACATCCCTCGTCCGGAGTTTATAGGCATCGCCGAGAAGGGCGGCAATATTGATGTGCTGGTACAGGCGTTAAGCGGCGTGCTGAACAGCCGTAGTCTGGACCTTCTGCTGGTCGTGTTCTCAAACTTTGCGGTAGCGAGTTCGTTCCTTGGCGTAACGTTGGGTTTGTTTGACTATCTGGCAGATCTGTTTGGTTTCGACGACTCGGCTATGGGCCGTTTGAAAACAGCGTTGCTGACCTTTGCCCCGCCTGTTGTGGGTGGCCTGCTGTTCCCGAACGGATTCCTGTACGCCATTGGTTATGCTGGTTTAGCGGCTACCATCTGGGCGGCAATAGTTCCGGCGCTGTTGGCCCGCGCATCGCGTAAACGCTTTGGCAGCCCGAAATTCCGCGTCTGGGGCGGCAAACCGATGATCGTGCTGATTCTGGTGTTTGGCGTTGGTAACGCACTGATCCATATTTTATCGAGCTTTAATTTACTGCCGGTGTATCAGTAATTGCACGAGCCGGATGAGTTGTTTTCATCCGGCAATATTGAACAAATACGCGAGATCGTATCAAATAAAACCCTGTTTATTATAAAGTTCTTCAGCGAGTGCTTCCCCGTTTTCATCAAAAAAAGCATCGGCGATAGTTAAATTTTCTGCCTTAGGATTTGCCGTTATTCTGCTACCATTGGCATCAAATTCGAGCGCGATAGCTGTCTCCGAACCCCACCAGTAATAATAAATTAGCGCAAAATTACTTTCACCCGGCGTAATAAATTTCTCGATTCCCCGCACACAGGCCATGAGTGGCATGAAGATTTCATAGCTCTCTGAGATAAATATGTGATCCATAGTGACTATCTGTGTTTCTTTATTAAAGTTGATATGTTCGGCATAAATATTCTTTTCACTGTCACCAGAATTACAAGCTGCAAGATTGTTAAGCATTTTTGCAGGATCGCCGTACAACCGCTGCTTCTCGATAAACCATGGCAACCAGTCGTCATAGTCTTTGATATTTGTTGCTGGTGAATGGAAAAACTTCTCGAGGTTACTCTCAGTAATATGTGCGTGAAGAAAAAAGGAAGCAGGTTCACTCATGATTATTTTCTCTGGTAATAAGTCGATTTATTCATATCCCTGTTCGGTGATGATAAAACGATTACTATTTTATAAAAGTACAGAACTGGACCTTTCCTCTATTTCATATCATAGAAAAATATATACTTGAACTTGGTCAGAATAAGCGGAATACGAAAATGGGGCGTAAAGGACTACTCGCTATTGTATTGTTGAGCTTGTTTATCGCTTTGATTTTAAAATTTTTCTGGCCCACCCCGCACGATGAACATGTTTTCCTGCCCGTTGAACAACCTGTCATATCGTCTTTAAAAATCATTCACCCCGGCGACCAGTTATTTATCCGCATTCTAAAAGCGGAAGATAAGCTTGAACTGTGGGCAAGCGCCAATAACAAGCCTTACGAACTCTACAAAACCTGGACTATATGCGCGTGGTCTGGTGGCTTAGGGCCAAAACACAAACAGGGTGATGGTAAAAGCCCGGAAGGCTTTTATGCCACCAACAAAGGGTTGCTTAACCCAAACAGCCGCTATCATCTGGCATTTAATATTGGTTACCCGAATGCTTACGATCGGGCAAACGGCTACACCGGTGATTTCATTATGGTTCACGGGAATTGTGTTTCGGCGGGCTGCTATGCCATGACCGATGCCGGTATTGAAGAGATTTATCAACTGGTGGCGCAGGCGCTAAACAGCGGGCAGAAGAGCGTGCCTGTCCATATATTCCCATTTACGATGAACGACGAAAATATGCGCCAGGCGCAAGCATGGCCGGAATATAATTTCTGGCGTATGTTGAAGCCCGGCTATGATTACTTTGAAAAAAATCACCGATTGCCAACCATCACCGTTGAAAACCGGCGTTATAAAATTAGCCCAACAACTCTTCCTTAACATCCATCGCCAGCTCAAACGAATGCAGGCGCGCCTGGTGGTCGAAAATCTGCCCGTTAACCATAATCTCATCGGCGTCGGTTTCGCGCAGGATCGACTGCAAGCCACGACGCACTTTCGTTTTATCGCCCACCAGCGACATACTCAGTGCCTGCTGCACGCCATACTGCTCGGACGGCGACCAGAACTGATCCATATTTTGAATCGGCGGCGGCAGTTGCCCGGTTTCGCCACGGCGCAGCTTCACAAAGGCTTGCTGCATCGAAGTAAACAGGAATTCGGCATCGCGGTTGCTGTCGGCAGCGATAATATTGATGCACACCATCGCGTACGGTTTTTCCAGCCGTGCTGACGGTTTGAAGTTGCTGCGATAAAGATGCAGCGCCTGGAACAGCATATCCGGCGCGAAGTGTGAGGCAAACGCGAACGGCAGACCAAGCTGCGCTGCCAGTTGCGCACTGTAAAGGCTGGAGCCTAGCAACCACACCGGGATTTTCTCACCATAGCCCGGTACCGGGCGCACATGCGGATTGGGATCGCGGGCGTCAAACCAGTCCACCAGCTCCGCGACATCGCTGGGGAAATTATCAATATCGCCGCTCATATGACGACGTAGCGCCATCATTGTCCGCTGATCGCTACCTGGAGCACGTCCCAGCCCTAAATCGATTCGCCCCGGATAGAGTGTATTAAGCGTGCCGAACTGTTCGGCAATGACCAACGGTGAGTGGTTAGGCAACATCACGCCGCCGGAACCCAGATGCAGCGTGGTGGTATTCGCCGCCAGATAGCCAATCAATACCGACGTTGCAGCACTGGCAATGCCGGTCATATTGTGGTGTTCAGCCAGCCAGTAGCGATGATAGCCGCGCTTTTCAGCCAGACGGGCGAGGTCGAGAGAGTGGGAGAACGCTTCTCGTGCTGAAGAACCTTCGGGAATGGGGGCCAGATCGAGTAGCGAAAACGGAATGGTTTTATCAGTCATAACAGCTCACTTTGTTACCGATTAATCTTTAATACTGCATTAAAGAGTAGTTAAAGTTGTTAACAAAGTGAGCTATATACTTACGCTTGCAGCTCCAGCCCGGCCAGCCGCCGCCAGTAGCCGTTACAGTCGCTGTTTGCCGTCAACGGTAGTGCCGCAGCGCCATTTTCATTAGCGCGGAAGGCGTCGAGCATCGCGAAAGTGTCAGTACCCTGCGGTGACAGGCGGACCACATCAACCAATCCCTGCATGGATGCCAGCTCGTTACCGAGGTTGTAAACGTAGCCGCTCATGGTCTGAATGCCGTTGAGTACAAACACTTGTTGGTTTTCCTGCGACAGCACGTTGCGCCCGTTCGGATACTTAATGCAGCAGGTTTCACACTCATCTTTCGGGCGGTCTTCCGAACGCGCGGTAAAGCAGCGGGCGGAGTAGGCCAGCGGCAGATGACCGTAGCTCAAGACTTCCACTTCAAACTGGTTGCGAATGCCCAACTCATCGCACTGATTAAGCAGATTCACCAGCCAGTCGCGGGAAAGCTCCACCGGCATACACCAGCGCATCATGCCCTGTTTAAGCAATATTTTCAGCGTCACCGCGTTGTAGCAGTTCAGCGCATGTCCGGCGACGAACGGCAGTTTGCGTTCAGCGCACATATTCACCACGCCGAGGTCGCTGGCTTCAATCAGAAACTCACCGTTCTCAACATAGCGTTTCAGTTCGCCCAGTTCAGAGGATGCCTGCACCAGCGCCAGCGTGGAGAGCACAATCTGCTTGCCACTCCCGGCGAGCGATTTTGCCATCTCCAGCCAGTCGCCAACTTTGGTTGCCCGGCGCTTGCTGCATACCGCTTCACCAAGATAAATCACGTCGGCGCTGCTGGCGGCGGCCTGCTGATAAAATTCTTCCAGCGTCTCTTTTGGCCAGTACCACAGCACTGGCCCTAAGGAATATTTCATTGCTTTTCTCACTGCCATTTACGGTGATACGCGCCAAGGGTGGTCTGCGTGCCTTCGGACATCGACCCGAGCGTCTCCATCCACGCGCTTTGCGGTATGAAGTTTTGCGGATCGGCCTTACAACGGTCGATAGCCTGACGCCAGACTTTCGCCACCTGGCTGACATACGCCGGGCTACGCTGGCGGCCTTCAATTTTCACCGAAGCAATATTCGCCGCCATTAACTCCGGCAGCAGTTCCAGGGTATTGAGACTGGTTGGTTCTTCAAGCGCGTGATAACGCTCGCCGTCCACCAGATAACGCCCTTTACACAACGTCGGATAACCTGCGTTTTCGCCGTCCTGATAACGGTCGATCAGCACTTCGTTCAGGCGGGATTCCAGCCCCTGCGGCGTTTGTTGCCAGCGCACGAAGCGGGCCGGAGAACACGCGCCCACGGTGTTGGGCGATTCCCCCGTCAGATACGACGACAGATAGCAACGCCCTTCCGACATAATGCACAGGCTGCCGAAAGCGAACACTTCCAGCGGTACAGGGGTAACACGCGCCAGTTGTTTTACCTGATGAATCGACAACACGCGCGGCAGCACCACGCGAGCAACGTCAAAATGGCGATGATAAAAGTTAATCGCCTCTTCATTGGTCGCCGAAGCCTGCACCGATACGTGACGCTCAATATGCGGGTATCGCTCGGCGGCGTACTCCAGCATGGCGAGGTCGGCGAGGATCAGCGCGTCGGCACCCAGCTGCGCCGCCATATCCACGGCGCGCTGCCAACGGGCGTAACCGTCCGGATGCGCAAAAGTGTTAATTGCGATGTGAAGTTTGCGGTGATGTTGATGAACAAAACTCACCGCTTCCTGCAATTTTTTCTCGGTAAAGTTAAGGCCGGCGAAGTGGCGGGCATTAGTATCATCTTTTAGCCCGATATAAACAGCATCTGCGCCGTTTTCGATGGCCGCCTTAAGCGCCGGGAGATTTCCGGCAGGGCAGAGCAGCTCCATAATTTTTCCTGAAGGTTGCGCAGTCAAAGCGCAAAAATGTTAACGAACTGGGATTTTAGTTAACCCTGCTGCGACAATTTTTGATTTAAGGCAGTTAAAGTTGTATTGGTGGTAGCTGCAATTTCATATGGAATTGTTGATTTATACCGCTATGTTATTTTTCCAATATGGCAAAATAGGATGATTGTTGAAGCAGGGAGTAAAACTCGTGTTGGATAAACTGCGTTCCCGCATTGTGCATTTGGGGCCATCTCTGTTGAGTGTACCGGTAAAACTGACGCCATTTGCGCTTAAACGCCAGGTTCTTGAGCAGGTCTTAAGCTGGCAATTCCGTCAGGCGCTGGACGACGGCGAGCTGGAGTTTCTTGAAGGCCGCTGGTTAAGTATTCATGTGCGTGATATTGACCTGCAATGGTTTACCTCGGTGGTGAATGGCAAACTGGTTGTCAGCCAGAACGCGCAAGCTGATGTGAGTTTTAGTGCCGACGCCAGCGATCTGCTGATGATTGCGGCGCGTAAACAAGATCCAGACACGCTCTTCTTCCAGCGTCGGCTGATGATTGAAGGCGATACGGAGCTGGGGCTGTATGTGAAAAACCTGATGGACGCCATTGAACTGGAGCAGATGCCGAAAGCCTTACGTATGATGCTGCTGCAACTGGCGGATTTTGTTGAGGCGGGAATGAAAACCGCGCCTGAAACCAAACAGACATCGGTAGGTGAACCATGCTAATTCGAGTAGAAATTCCCATTGATGCGCCGGGTATTGATGCCCTGCTGCGTCGTTCATTCGAAAGCGATGCGGAAGCGAAGCTGGTTCACGATCTGCGTGAAGATGGCTTTCTGACGCTGGGGCTGGTGGCGACAGATGACGAAGGTCAGGTCATTGGCTATGTGGCATTTAGTCCGGTTGATGTGCAGGGCGAAGACCTGCAATGGGTCGGCATGGCTCCGTTGGCGGTTGATGAAAAATACCGTGGACAGGGGCTGGCACGCCAACTGGTCTATGAAGGACTCGATTCGCTTAATGAGTTTGGCTATGCCGCAGTGGTGACGCTGGGCGATCCTGCGCTGTACAGTCGTTTCGGCTTTGAGCTGGCTGCGCATCACGATTTGCGTTGTCGCTGGCCGGGCACTGAAAGCGCCTTCCAGGTACATCGTTTAGCGGATGACGCGCTGAACGGCGTAACCGGGCTGGTTGAGTATCACGATCACTTCAATCGCTTTTAATCTCCGGGGTTTGCAGACTCCTTAATAGCTCTGCAAACCCTGCGCCTTCCGCTACCAGACGCTCTTTTTGCCGTTTGGTCAGTTGCTTAACGCGATATTCTGCCCGTAGCGCCAGCGAACGATCGCCCACTGGCGCGGAAAACGCCAGCGTTAGTTCACCTTTCCCGCGCAGTGCTTTCGCCCCTTTGCCGCTTTGGTGCTGCTGATAGCGGCGTTCGACATCCGTGGTGATCCCGGTATAAAGCTTATTGTCGGCGGTACGGATCAAGTAAAGAAACCAGGGTGTCATCGTCTGCGTCACATGTTAAGGTCTGGCCCACAGTATAAAAGAGAACAGCAATGGAAACACTCACCGCCATCAGCCGTTGGCTGGCAAAACAACATGTTGTCACCTGGTGTGTGCAGCAGGAAGGGGAACTGTGGTGCGCCAATGCCTTTTATCTTTTTGATGCGCAGAAAGTCGCCTTCTACATTTTGACGGAAGAAAAAACGCGTCATGCGCAGATGAGCGGGCCGCAGGCGGCGGTGGCCGGAACGGTAAACGGTCAGCCGAAAACGGTAGCGTTAATTCGCGGTGTGCAGTTTAAAGGCGAGATCCGCAGGCTGGAAGGTGAGGAAAGCGACCTTGCGCGCAAGGCGTACAATCGTCGCTTTCCGGTTGCCAGAATGCTGCCGGCCCCGGTGTGGGAAATCCGGCTCGATGAAATCAAATTCACCGACAACACGCTGGGCTTTGGTAAAAAACTGGTCTGGCTACGCGGCTCAGGCACCGAGCAGGCGTAACGCCTCGCGGTTAAACGCTGGCAGATCGTCCGGCGTCCGGCTGGTAACCAGCTGATCTTTATCGACCACTACTTCCTGATCGTAAAATTCCGCGCCCGCGTTTTTAACATCAATAATGATCGGTTTAACCGCGGTCAGTTTGCGCCCCCGAATCACATCGGCGCTGATCAGCAGCTGCGGGCCGTGACAGATGGCGAAAACCGGTTTGCCGCTATTCACAAAATCTCGGGTAAAGGTGACAAAACGGTTGTCGCCACGCAGATAATCTGGTGAATGACCGCCCGGTAGCAGCAGGGCATCAAACTCCGCTGGCGTCACTTCATCGATGGATTTATCGATGGTCACGCTGGCTTCTCCTTTTTTGCCTTTCACCGTTTTACCCGCTTGTTTTTCAATGGTAATCACTTCGTGTCCGGCTTTACGGAACTCGTCTGCGGGTGAAGTGAATTCTGAATCCTCAAATTCATCAGTGATTAAAACGGCAATCTTCTTACTCATGTTTCCTCCGCGTTGTTGCATTGGATGAGGCGAATTTCTCACGATCGGGGATAATTACCTCGTAGACTATTAAGCCTGGTGCATGTACCAGGGAGCGCAAGGCGGACAATTCTGTAAAGGAGCGAAGATGAGTCAGGTACTGATTACAGGCGCAACGGGGCTGGTGGGCGGTCACCTGCTGCGGATGTTGATTAATGAACCGAAAGTTAACGCCATAGCCGCGCCGACGCGACGCCCGTTGGGCGATATGCCAGGGGTGTTTAATCCCCATGACCCGCAACTGACCGACGCGCTGGCGCAGGTCACCGATCCCATTGACATTGTGTTTTGTTGTCTCGGCACCACGCGGCGAGAAGCGGGGAGCAAAGAGGCGTTTATTCATGCCGATTACACGCTGGTAGTGGATACCGCATTAACCGGGCGGCGGCTGGGCGCGCAGCATATGCTGGTGGTCAGTGCTATGGGTGCTAATGCCCACTCGCCGTTTTTCTATAACCGCGTCAAAGGGGAGATGGAAGAAGCATTAATCGCCCAGAACTGGCCGAAATTGACCATTGCTCGCCCGTCGATGTTACTGGGCGATCGTAGCAAACAGCGGATGAACGAAACGCTTTTTGCGCCGCTGTTCCGTTTGTTACCCGGTAACTGGAAATCCATTGATGCGAGAGACGTGGCGCGGGTCATGCTGGCAGAGGCGATGCGGCCCGAGCATGAAGGTGTGACTATTTTAAGCTCTTCAGAATTACGCAAAAGAGCTGAATAATTATTCCCAAGAATTGATAGTGAGCGTAATATTCACACGCTCAATTATCATAACTTATTCCTGGGGAATGCTATGACTGGTCAGTCTTCATCTCAGGCGGCAACGCCCATTCAGTGGTGGAAACCCGCGCTTTTCTTTCTCGTTGTCATTGCCGGTCTCTGGTATGTGAAATGGCAGCCTTACTACGGCAAAGCGTTTACTGCCGCTGAAACCCACAGTATTGGTAAATCTATCCTTGCGCAGGCGGATGCTAATCCGTGGCAGGCGGCGTGGGATTACGCGATGATCTATTTCCTCGCAGTATGGAAAGCGGCGGTGCTGGGGGTGATCCTCGGTTCGTTGATTCAGGTGCTGATCCCGCGTGACTGGTTGTTGCGTACGCTTGGGCAATCGCGCTTTCGCGGCACGCTGCTGGGAACGCTGTTTTCGCTGCCGGGTATGATGTGTACCTGCTGTGCGGCTCCGGTCGCGGCAGGGATGCGTCGCCAGCAGGTGTTGATGGGCGGTGCACTGGCATTCTGGATGGGGAATCCGTTGTTAAACCCGGCGACGCTGGTGTTTATGGGGTTTGTCCTTGGCTGGGGCTTTGCCGCGATTCGTCTGGTGGCGGGGCTGGTGATGGTGTTGCTGATTGCGACGCTGGTGCAAAAATGGGTGCGTGAAACACCGCAAACGCAGACACCGGTCGAAATTGACATACCGGAATCGCAGGGCGGTTTTTTTAGCCGCTGGGGCAGGGCGCTATGGACGCTTTTCTGGAGTACGATCCCGGTTTATATCCTTGCAGTACTGGCGTTGGGTGCAGCTCGCGTCTGGTTATTCCCCCATGCCGATGGTGCTGTCGATAACAGCCTGATGTGGGTGGTGGCGATGGCGGTAGCGGGATGCTTGTTTGTCATTCCGACGGCAGCAGAAATTCCGATTGTACAAACGATGATGCTGGCAGGTATGGGAACTGCTCCGGCGCTGGCATTGTTGATGACGCTTCCAGCGGTAAGTTTGCCGTCGTTGATAATGCTGCGCAAAGCGTTCCCGGCGAAAGCCTTATGGCTGACGGGGGCGATGGTGGCAGTGTCAGGCGTGATTGTCGGCGGGCTGGCGCTGTTGTTCTAATTTGAGGGAAAACATGTCGGATGCGGCCTTATCCGCCTACGGTTTGCATCGTTGTAGGCTTGATAAGACGTGGTAAGCGTCGCATCAGGCAACGGCAGTTGGATGCGGCGTAAACGCCTTATCTGACCTACGTTTTGTGTCGTTGTAGGCCTGATAAGACGCGGCAAGCGTCGCATCAGGCATAGNGAGTCGGATGCGGCGTAAACGCCTTATCC